>JAFXQI010000094.1 GCA_017527155.1 Kiritimatiellia bacterium | reverse complement strand
GCCGCCGAGGAAGCCGCCGCCCGCGCCGCCGAGGAGGCGGAGCGCCGCGCGCAGATCGAGGCGGAGTTGCAGGCCCGCGGCGAAGCGGAACGCGAGGCCCGCGAGGCCGCCGAAGCGCTCGCCCGCGAGACGGAGGAGAAGCGCCGCGCCCTCGAAGAAGAGTTGTCCTTGCGCAAGCAGGAGGCCGAGGCCGCCCGTGCCGAAGCGGAGCGCCAGCTCGCCGACGAGGCCGCCCACCGTCTCCAGGTCGAGGCCGACCTCAACGCCCGCACCGAAGCGGAACGCGCCGCCCGCGAGGCCGCCGAGGCCCAAATCCGCGAGACCGAGGCCCAGCGCGCCGCCCTCGAAGAGGAGTTGCAGGCCCAGCGCGAGGCCGCCGCCGCCGCCGCCGAGGAGGCCGCCGCGCGCGCCGCCGAGGAAGCGGAACGCCGCGCCGCCGCCGAGGCGGAGCTGCTCCAGCGCACGGAAGCGGAACGCGCCGCCCGAGAGGCCGCCGAGGAGAAGGTGCGCGACACGGAATCGCAGCGCGCCGCTCTCGAAGAGGAACTCCGCCTCCAGCGCGAAGCCGCCGCCGCGGCCGCCGCCGACGCCGAGGAACGCGCCCGCCTGGAAGCGGAACACCGCGCCGCCGCCGAAGCGGAACTTCTCTCCCGCACCGAAGCGGAACGCGCCGCCCGCGAGGCCGCCGAGGCCAAGGTACGCGACACGGAAGAGCAGCGCGCCGCCCTCGAAGCGGAACTCGCCGACCAGCGCGCCGCCGCCGCCGCCGCCGCCGAAGAGGCCGCCGCCAGGGTTCGCCAAGAGGCCGAGCAACGCGCGCAGATCGAGCTGGAACTCCAGTCCCGCACCGAAGCGGAACGCGCCGCCCGCGAGGCCGCCGAGGCCAAGGTACGCGACACGGAAGCCCGTCGCGCCGCCCTCGAAGCCGAACTCGCGTCCCAGCGCGAAGCCGCCGCCGCCGCCGCCGAGGAGGCGGAGCGCCGCGCCGCCGAGGAAGCCGAGCGCCGCGCCGCCGTCGAGGCCGAACTCCAGGCCCGCACCGAGGCGGAACGGTCCGCCCGCGAATCGGCCGAACTCAAGTTCCAGGAGACGGAATCCCTGCGGCTCTCCCTCGTCGAAGAGCTGAAAAAGCAGCAGCACGACGCGCTCGTCGCCGCCGCCGAGGCCGCCCAGCGCGCCTTCGCGGAGTCGGAGCACCGGTCGCGCATCGAGGCGGACCTCCAGGCCCGTACCGACGCGGAGCGCGAGGCTCGCGAGGCCGCCGAGCAGAAGGCCCGCGAGACGGAAGCCGCCCGCGCCGCCCTCGAAGAGGAGCTCCGCTCCCAGCAGGCCGCCGCCGCCGAAGCCGCCGCCGAAGCGGTCCGCCGCGCCCGCGAGGAGGCCGAGCACCGCGCCGCCGTCGAGGCCGAACTCCAGGCCCGCGGGGAGGCGGAACGCACCGCCCGCGAGGCCGCGGAGGCCCAGGTACGCGAGACGGAGGCCCAGCGCCAGGCCCTCGAAGAGGAACTCGCCCGCCAGCAGGCCGCCGCCGCCGAAGCCGCCGCCGAGGCCGAGCGCCGCGCCCGCGAGGAGGCCGAGCACCGCGCCGAGGTCGAGGCCGAACTCCAGGCCCGCGGCGAGGCCGAACGCATCGCCCGCGAAGAGGCGGAGCAGATGGTGCAGGATACGGAATCCCGCTGCCGCTCGCTCGAACAGGAGCTCGCCCGCCAGCAGGAGGCCGCCGCCGCCGCCGCCGAGGCCGCCGACCGCCGCGCCGCCGAGGAGGCCGAGGACCGCGCCCGCGAAGCCGCCGACTGGAAGGCCCGCGAGGAGGCCGAGCGCCAGGCCCGCGAGGCCGCGCAGCAGCAGGCCGCCGCCCTCGAAGAGCGCCGCGTGCAGCTCGAAGCCGAGCTCGCCCAGAACGTGCAGGAAGCCCAGAACGAGCGCGACCATCTGCAAACCCTCCTCCAGGAAGCCGCCGACCAGCGCGCCCGCATGGAAGAGGAACACAAGGCCCGCGAGGAGGCCGAGCGCGCCGCCCGCGAGTCCGCCGAGGCCCTCGCCGCCGAGTCGCGCCGTCTGGAAGCGGAAGCCCTGGAAAAGCAGCACCAGCTCGAAGAGGAGTTCGTCCGCCGCGAGGAGGCCGCCAAGATCGCCCGCGAGGAAGCGGTACGCATGCAGGAGGAGTCCAACCGCCAGACCCGCGAAGCCGCCGAGGCCCGCGTCAAGGAGGCCGAGGACATCTGCCGCCAGCTCGAAGAGGAACTCCTCCAGCGCGAAACCGACGCCCGCCTCGCCCGCGAAAAGGCCGACCAGGAAGCCCGCGAGGAGGCCGCCCGCCGTGCCCAGGTCGAGGCCGACTGGAAGGCCCGCGAAGAGGCCGAGCGCGCCGCCCGCGAAGCCGTCGAGGAGCAGGTGCGCGTCGCCAGCGCCCGCCTCGAAGAGCTCGAAGCCGAACTCAAGCACCGCGAGCAGGCCGCCGCCGAAGCCGCCGCCGAGGCCGAACGCAAGGCCGCCGAGGAGGCCGAGCGCCAGGCCCGCGTCGAAGCCGAGTGGAAGGCGCAGCAGGACGCCGAGCGCCAGAAGCGCGAGGAAGTCGAAGAGCAGGCCCGCCTCACCGCCACCCGCCTCTCCGATCTCGAAGAGGAACTCGCCACCCGCATGGAAGAGGCCCGCGCCGCCCGCGAGGAACTCGAGGACCGCATCCGCACCGAGACCGACCACCGCGCCCAGATCGAGGCCGAACTCGCCGCCCGCGAGAAGTCCGCCGCCGAGGCGCAGGCCGCCTTCGAGTCCCAGGCCGCCGCCGCCGCCGACCGCCTCAAGGAGATGGAGGCCGAACTCATCCGCCGCGCCGGCGCCGCCCAGATGGCCCGCGAAGCCCTCGAAAAGCAGATCCGCGAAGAGACCGACCACCGCACTGCCGTCGAGGCCGCCCTCGCCGCCCGCGAACAGTCCGCCGCCGAAGCCAAGGCCGCCTACGAAGCCGATGCCGCCGCCGCCGCCGCCCTCATGCAGGAACTCGAGGACAAGCTCGCCGCCCGCTCCGCCGAAGCCGCCGCCGCCCAGGCCGACCTCGAAGCCCGCATACGCGAAGAAACCGACCACCGCGCCGCCGTCGAGGCCGAACTCGCCGCCCGCAACCAGGCCGCCGCCGAGGCCCAGGCCGCCCACGAAGCCGCCGCCGCCGCCGCCGAGGAAAAGCGGAAGGAACTCGAATCCGAGCTCGCCGCCCGCACCGAAGCCGCCCGCGCCGCCCAGGCCGACCTCGAAGCCCGCATACGCGAAGAAGCCGACCACCGCGCCGCCGTCGAAGCCGAACTCGCCGACCGCGAAAAAACCGCCGCCGAAGCCAAGGCCGCCTACGAAGCCGATGCCGCCGCAGCCGCCGCCAAGCGCCGCGAACTCGAAACCGAACTCGCCACCCGCATCGAAGAAGCCAACGCCGCCCAGGCCGAGCTCGAATCCCGCATCCGCGAAGAAACCGAGCACCGCGCCGCCGTGGAGGCCGAACTCGCCGCCCGCGAAAAGGCCGCCGCCGAGGCCCAGGCCGCCCACGAAGCCGCCGCCGCCGCCGCGTCCGCCAAGCAGGCCGAACTCGAATCCGAGCTCGCCGCCCGCATCGAAGAATCCCGCACCGCCCAGGCCGAGCTCGAAGACCGCATCCGCGAAGAAGCCGACCAGCGCGCCGCCGTCGAGGCCGAACTCGCCGCCCGCGAAAAATCCGCCGAAGAAGCCCGCGCCGCCTACGAAGCCGACTCCGCCGCCGCCGCCGCCAAACGCCGCGAACTCGAAGAAGAACTCGCCCGCCGCGAACAAGCCGCCCGCGCCGCCCAGGACGAACTCCAGGCCCGCATCCGCGAAGAAACCGACCAGCGCGCCGCCGTAGAGGCCGAACTCGCCTCCCGCGAAAAATCCGCCGCCGAAGCCAAGGCCGCCTACGAAGCCGATGCCGCCGCCGCCGCCGCCCTCATGCAGGAACTCGAGGACAAACTCGCCGCCCGCGCCGCCGAAGCCGCCGCCGCCCAGGCCGACCTCGAAGCCCGCGTCCGCGACGAAGCCGAACACCGCGCCGCCGTCGAGGCCGAACTCGCCTCCCGCGAACGCGCCTCCGCCGAAGCCCAATCCGCCTACGAAGCCGCCGCCGCCGCCGCTTCCGCCAAGCAGGCCGAACTCGAAGCCGAACTCGCCCGCCGCGAAGAAGCCGCCCGCGCCGCCGCCGCCGAAGCCGAAAAACAGCGCGCCCTCGAAGCCGAGCACCGCGCCCGCACCGAGGCCGAACTCCAGTCCCGCTCCGACGCCGAACGCGCCGCCCGCGAAGAAGCCGAAACCAAGGCCGCCGCCGCCGAAACCCGCCTCGCCGAACTCGAAGCCGAGCTCGCCCGCCGCGAAGAAGCCGCCCGCGCCGCCCGCGAAGAAGCCGCCGCCCAGGCCGCCGCCGACGCCGAATCCCGCCGCGCCGCCGAGGCCGAAGCCGCCGCCCGCGCCGACGCCGAACGCGCCGCCCGCGAACAGGCCGAATCCCTCGCCCGCGACCTCGAAACCCGCCGCGCCGCCCTCGAAGAACAACTCCGCGCCAAGGAACGCGAAGCCGCTGCCGCCCGCGAAGCCGCCGAAGCCCGCGCCGCCGAACAGGCCGCCGCCGAGCAGACCCGCCTCGCCCAGGCCCAGGCCCTCCAGGCCGCCAACGACGAAGCCCGTTCCAAGATCCAGCAGGCCGAGTCCCGCATCGCCGCCCTCGCCGCCCAGCTCGCCACCCTCACCGAAGAATCCCGCAAGGCCCGCGCCGAAGTCGAACTCCAGGCCCGCGCCGCCGACGAAAAAGCCGCCGAACGCGCCGCCCGCGACGAAGCCGCCCGCAAGGAACGCGAAGCCGCCGAAACCCGTCTCCGCGAAGAAGCCGACCGCCGCCAGGCCCTCGAAGAACAACTCAAGCAACGCGACGCCGAAGCCGCCGCCGTACGCGCCGAAGCCGACCGCAAGATCGCCGAAGAATCCGCCGCCCGCCTCCGCGCCGAAGAAGAATACCAGGCCTCCCTCGACGCCGCCCGCAAGGCCCGCGAAGAAGCCGAAGCCCTCGTCGCCTCCACCGAAGAGCGCCGCTCCCGCATCGAGGCCCAGCTCCGCGCCAAGGAACGCGAAGCCGCCGCCGCCCGCGAAGAACTCGACGAACGCATCGCCCAGTGGTCCACCCAGGTCGCCCAGTCCGCCGAATCCGCCCAGGCCTCCCTCGACCAGCTCAAGCGCGAACACGACGAAGAACTCGCCCGCGTCCGCCAGGAAGCCGAAGAAAAAATGAAGGCCGCCCTCGCCGACCAGGAAAAACGCTTCCGCGAAGAACTCCGCCGTGTAAAAGGCAAGGCCGCCGAAGCCTCCGACCTCGCCTCCGGCCTCTTCGCCGCCGTCCCCGCCGCCAGCCCCGCCCCCGCCCAAAAACCCGACGCCTATCCCCCCCTCGCCGAACCCGTCCGCCCCAAACCCGCCCCCGCCGTCCAATTCCCCACCCTCGCCCCCTCCCCGAAGGCACCCGCGCCCGCCCCCTCCCCGGCCCCGAAAGCCAAGCCCATCCCCAAACAACCCACCCCGCCCCCCCGCCGCCGCATCCCCTGGCAAATCTGGCGCACTCTGGCCATCATCCTCGTCCTGGTCGTCCTCCTCGTCTTCGGCATCCGCGCCTGCCGCAACCGCCGCCCCGCCGCCCCGGCCACGCCCGAAACCCCGGCCGCCGAATCCGCCGCCCCCGCCGCCCCCGTGACCTCCACCCTCCTCGACGTCCCCGAACCCTACCTCGACTGACCGCCATGAAACGCAAACGCATGAACCTCCCCAACACCCTGACCGTCAGCCGACTGGTCGCCGCCGCCATCGTCATGCTGGCGATGGCCATCCCGTTCCCCTTCTCCACGACCCTCGCCTTCGTCCTCTTCCTGGCCGCATCCATCACCGACTACCTCGACGGCCACCTCGCGCGCGGAAAGTACGGCATCACCGCCTTCGGCAAACTCATGGACCCGCTGGCCGACAAAGTCCTCGTCTGCGCCGCCCTCGTCGGCTTCGTCGGCATCCACCTCCCCAACGAGCCCGACTACTCCGTCGTCCCCGCCTGGGTGGTGGTCGTCATCATCGCCCGCGAGTTCGCCGTGACCGGCCTGCGCCTCCTCGTGGCGACCAGCGACGACTCCCGCCGCATCGTCGCCGCCAACACCTGGGGCAAGCTCAAGACCGTCTGGCAGATCGTCGCCATCTGCGCCACCTTCCTCCTCCTGGCGGCGCGCCTCGACTTCATCCCGGCGCTCTTCCCGGCCCTCGACGCCGACGCCGCCTTCCTCCGCACCTACGACCACCTTTTCATCATCGTCTCCTGGGTCCTCTCCACCCTTGTCGTCCTCATCACCCTCCTCTCCGGCATCAAATACTTCAAGGACCACTGGGACCTCGTCACCCGCGAGATGTAGCCCCCGGTACCCCCACCCGGATGTCGGACCCTCCCGCCGACGAGAACCAAGGGTATGGTGACGGCCTCCCATGGCATGGACCGCCTTTCCCCTTGAGGTCGCGCGGAAGCACGACCCACCCGGTGCGCTCTCCACGGGGAGGGACGCGCTTCTGCGCGTCCTTGTGGTTGGGCAACGTCTGTGAAGCCACGGAAAAACTGAAACTGCTTTAGTGCGGGGTAAGAAATACCGTGGTCGCCCCGTGACAGGAGCCTGGTGGAGCGAGCACTCCGTGCGAGCCGCAGAGGCGCAAGGAACGGCTCGCTCGGAGAGCTCGTCCCACCGTCTGGAAGGCGAAACAGGAGCTATATTGTTTCTTGAACCGATCTAGACGTGGACGAAGCCGCTGGAGAGCATGTCGTGGTGGGAGTCGTCGGTGTCGGAGGCGGCGGCGCGGGCGGTTTCGGCTTGGCGGATGCCGGAGAGGATGTTGCGCCAGTTCTCGGCCTGGTTGACGAGGGATTCGAGGCCGGCGCCCAGGGACGCGACGTCCGCCAGGGCCAGCGGGAAGGACCGCACGATGGCGTAGGCGCCGGTTTCGGGGTTCTGGCAGAGTGTCGCGCCTTGGGTGGCGCGCAGGAGGAAGTTGCCCTGGAGCATCATCTCGCCGAACGCGCCGTCGGCATCGGGCGGCGGGAGGCCGATCTCGGCGCAGGCGAGGACGCTGCGCGTCGCCGGGTCGTCCAGCAGTTCCAGGCGGAGGCCGTCGACTTCGAGGGTGGCCGCGCCGTCGGCGCCGTCGAGGCCCTTGATTCCGTATTCCGCGGCGAAGGCCGCAAGCAGTTCGTTGAATTCCATGGTTGTTTCTCCTGTGCGTTGAGGGTGGGTTGGAACAGGGACGTTCTGCCTTGCGCTCAGCGGGTGGCGAGGTTGATGAGGTGGTCGAGGATTTGGGGGCCGTCGATGGTGTCGGCGTCGAAGTCGTCCCGGTAGGGGTCGATGGAGGCGCCGCGCTGGCCGTCGACCGCCATGTCGATGGCGTCCTTCAGGATGCCCAGGTGCGTCATGTGAGAGCCGCCCTGGTTTTCGAGTTCGATCCGGGCCTGGTGGGAGAGGTCTTCGTCGTTCTGTTCGCCGTTCGAGATGGACAGGTAGAGCGCCATCAGCTTGGAGGCGGTTTCGCCCCCGAAGGCGCCCTGCATGTTCCGCAGGGCGCTGCCGCAGCGGTTCATCATGAGGGCGGCGAGGAAGTTGCGGCAGGCACCTTTTTCGTCGGGGCCGCCCGCTTCCTGCTCGGCGCCGGACGTGTTCATGGCCGACACGAGGTTGTCGCGCAGCTGGGTGACGGCGCGGTGGATGTCGGCGCCCGTGGAGCGGGGGCCGAGTTTGCGGATGGCGTCGATCTTGGCGTTGGCGGCGGCGACGACGAGTTTGCCGATCATGCCGGGGGGCAGGGTCTTGCCGCCCATGGTGGCCATCATGCGCTTGCCGGCCTCGTAGAGGGCGGGGGCGTCCTTGGCGAGGGTCTTGAGTTCGGCGTAGTTGGCGGCGAGGGCCTGGACGCGTTCGCGGACCTGGTCGATGGTGCGGAGGGTCGCGGTGTTGGTGACGAGGATGGTGTCGATGCGGCTGGCGACGACCGCGGCGGCGTCTTCGTTGCCGTCGCAGTACTGGAGGGCGGTCTTGATGAGTTTGTCGACCTTGGCGGCGTTGCCTTCGCCCGCCTTGGCATAGGCGTTGACGGCGTTGGCGCGGGCGGTCTGGACGTTGGTGGTGACGACCGCGTCCCGGCGGAGTTTCGCGGCGTTCTGTTCGCGGGCTTTCCCGGCGCGGGGGACGAGAAGGTCGAGGAGGTCGGCCGCGCCGAAGGCGCCCTTGTCGAACTCGCCGCGGAATTCGCGGATGATGGGGCCTTCCGGCCGCCCGAGGAGGCGGTTGAGGGCCAGGTCGTAGCGGGTGCCCTGCTCGACGATCAGCTGGCTCTCGGCGGAAATCCAGCGGCGGAGGTTGTTGGGGACCTGCTCGGGGTCGGCGCGGAAGCGGCCGGTGCCGAAGTCGTCCATGATGGAGAACATCTTGGCGGTGGTCTCGCTGCGGAGGGCGGCGCTCGCGTTCTGGAGCTGCGCCTTGGAGAAGCCCGCGACGAGGAGCGTGAAGGCGAATTCGCGCGCCGGGTCCATTTCTTCGGCGCCCTCGAAGTGGTCGGTCACGTAGGCGTTGCGCAGGGTGTTGTCCACGGCGGTGTTCATGTCGGCGATGGCCTGGGCGATCTGCTCCGGCGTGGAATCCGCGGCGAGTTTGGCGAAGCCGCCGGCCTTCTCGGCGGAGGAGGCCTTGATGATCCGCGCGATCAGCCCCGCCGGCAGGCTCTTGCCGTTCATGCCGGACAGGAACCAGGCGCTGGCGTTTTCGATGGCCTGGTTGCCGTTGGCCGCGCGGCGCGCCTCGTCGAGGTTGGCGCGGACGGCGTCGATGCGGGCCTTGATCTGGTCGGGCGTGCGCACCTTGGCCTCGCCGGTGATGCACAGGCCCGGCATCGTCTGGGAGACGATGTCCTTGAGCACGAAGTCGTCGCCGCAATGCGCGAGCGCGTCCTTGACCAGGGCCTCGGCGGCGGCGGCGTCCTTGCCGGGCAGGAGCTGGGCGATGCGCGGGGCGGCCGCCAGCGCCTTGGCATCGTACTGCCCGTGGTCGATGCGCATCGGGGAGGAGGCGAGATTGCCGTCGACGTCGATGGTCGTGGTCCAGTTGAACTTCACGGGGAAGCCCGCGGGCTCGGAGTACTTGATGGTGACGGCGCCGGTTTCGTCGTTGCGCGAAAAGGTGAACGTGAGGGGCATGTGCTCGTCGGAGTTGACGCCGTACTGCTCGAAGGCGCGGTTGGTGTTGCAGCCGGTGCCGCTCTGGGAAAGGACGAAATAGACGTTCGTGAGCTGCTTCGGGTGGACCTCTCCGCAAAGGTCCTTGATCTTGTCGGCGATGGCGTTGTTCGCGTCGCGCACGTCCTCCGCGTCTTCGGCGCCCTTCTTCGCGGAAACGGTCGTGCCGTCCGGGAAGTTGAAGACGAACTTCGTGTCCTCGTCCCTGAGTGCGTCCGCCCCGTTGCTGGCAAGCGAAGGGGTCGAGGGACGGTAGAGGTCGCCGAGCATGGTGTCGCGTCCGCCCTTCGGGGTGCCGTCCAGCAGCTCGAGGTGTCCGTTGGCCGTCGAAATGCCCGGGGCGTTCGGGAGGCCCGTTCCGGCGCGGATGGCCGCCGCGGCTTCGTCCAGCGTGGCGCCGGAATGCATGGCGAGCGTGTGCAGGGGCAGGATGATGTCGACATACTCGTCGCTCTGCAGCTTCGCTTCGAACACATTGGTGATTTCCTCGTTCGAGGCGTTGGCCGGGACCTGGAGATCCGAAAAGAGGATCGGCACGAGGTGGGCGCGGTCGAGCTTGCCCGACTTCTGCAGCGCCGCGACGGCGTCGAAGTTCTTCATCACGCGCGCGCCGAGGACGGCGCTGACGCTCTGGTCGATTGCCGCATGGCTGTCGGGCATGTTGTTGCCCGCGGGAAGCTTGTGCAATGCGTCGAACACGGCGTAGAGGACGGTGCGCCTCTCCGGCGGGATCTGCGCGAGCGAGTTCGCGAAGGAAATCGTGTAGTTCCGCCCGACGAAGCGCATCGCCGGGTTGTTTTTCATCCCGAAGACATCCTCGGGGTTTCTCGCCTCGAGCGGGATTTTGGGATTGACCGCGATCTCCTCCATCAGGAACTTCAGCGCGGGCACGGCGGACCGGCGGTTGCAGATTCCGGCCATGAAATTGCGCTTTGTCGGGGTGTCGAGCTTGCCTGCCGCGTAGTCGTCGTGGAGGTTGTCGAACCATCCGCCGAACTTGTCCATGAGCGCGAGGCCCTTCTTGAAGTTCTCGGCGTTCTGCGTGAAGCGTCCGCCGCAGTCGAAGAGGCGGCGCGCCTTCGAATTCGGGTCGAGCGCGGCGGCCTCCGCCTCCGCGTCGGTGCAGTTCGTCGCCTGCTGGTAGAGGTGCGCGGCGCGCGCGAGTTTCGGCAGCTCGGAGGCGACGTAGCCCATCGCGGTGGCGCGGCCGACGCTCGCGGCGTCCTGGAACTTGCCACCGCCGAGCATCTTGACGGCCGTCGCCACCAGCTTGATGCGGCGGGCGGTGAGGGGCTTGCCCTTGCCGAAGTCCTCGAGCTTCATGTTGTCGCGGACGAGGTCGGGGATGAACTTCTCGCCGCCGAACATGCCGGCGACCGTCTTGAGGAAGAGGTCGCGCACCTGGTCGTTGGCCGACTTCATGTCCGCCGTGCGCTTGAACGAGGCGAAGGAACCCTTGTAGTCGCCCTGGGGCATGCCCGTGAAGCGCGCAACCGTGTCCTCGCCTTTCGTGGCGTAGGCCTTGTCCGCGAAGTCCACGAACTTCTGGAAAGTGGCGTTGTAGGTCGAATTGATGGCGTTCGGCATGGCGTGTTTCCTTTCGGTTGGCTGTGTTGTTTCGGTCCCTGTAACCAGGTGCCTTGCATACACGGATAATACCGGAAGGTTACACCCCCCGTCCGAAAACGTCACGGCCATTCTGGCGGTTTCCCCGTCCGGCCCGACTTTGGGAAACAGGCGTCCGCACATTTCCGGCGCCGTCTTTCGGTATGACGGACACCGGCGGGCAGGGACTGCCCGCCCCTACCCACATGGGGAATCGCAAGGTTTGCACATGACAACTCCGAAGCGCGCGGAGAAAGGGTGCACGGAGATTCTGCAGGCAGGAGCTCCGCGCTGCCAGGTCGGTTGTCCTGTGCCAACATTGCAAGCCAGTCGTGCGACCTCTGCCCCGGCTTGCGCCCCGACGACGGGGGTGCGGGCGGGCTTGCTTTTTGGCGGGGGATTGAGCAAGGTAGAGGGGTTGTATGTATCGGTTGCTTTTCCAGTCCGGCAAGAACAAGGGCCGGCGCCTGCTCGTGCGCCAGGCCTCGGCGTCGCTCGGCTCCGCGCGGTCCTGCACGGTCCGCCTGCGGGAGACGGAGTGTCCCGCCGCGCAGGCGTGCCGGCTGGAGAAGGGGCCGGGCGGGGTGGCGGCGTCGCCGCTGGAGCCGGACGTCTGCCCGGTCTCGCTGAACGGCCGCGCGCTGGCGCCCGGGGAGTCCGCGCCCATCCGCCACGGCGACGTGCTGGCGGTGGGGGGCGTGCAGCTCGAATACCAGGACATCATCCCGCCTGGGGCGCCGCGCCTGCAGCCGGGCGGCGGCGTGGCCCAGTTCTTCTCGGGGGTGGCCTTGCTGCTGATCGTGGCGACGGAGCTGGCGCTGCTGGCGTTCACGGTCAACTGGCCGCGGTACATCATCGAGGAAAACGTCGAGAAGCTGGACATCGCGTACGCGGAACGGATGCGCCGGGCGAACGGGGAGACCGAAGGGGAGGAGGGGGGCAAGGAGAAGAAGGCGGACACGGCGTCGATCATCGTGATGCCGGGCAGTTCGCTGGCGGAATCGAAGGCGAAGACGGAGGCGGAAGGCACCACGCCCTCCACGGCGCCGGAAGCGGCCGGGGACGCGGAAGCGGCCACGGCACCGGCGGCGGGCTCGCCGCCCCCGGCGGCCTCCGTGCTGCCGACGGACCTGCCGGACGCGCTGCGGGAGGCGCTGGAGGGGGCGGACTTCACCCCGGCGGAGCTGGGGGACATGGAGGAAGGGCTGCCGGAGGTGGCGGTGTTCGATCCGATCAAGGAGAACATCGAGAGCCTGCTGACCGAGGCGAAGGCGGCGGCCCAGTTCTCGGACTACCCGCGCGCGTTCATGCTGCTCAACCAGATCCACCAGATGGCGCCCGGCAACCTGCCCGCGCACATGTACCACGCCCGCCTTCTGGAGGCGCGCGGCGACCTGGAGGCGGCCTTCCGCCGCTGGCACCAGCTGCTGGGGCTGGTCGGCAAGGACGCCCCCGAGCGGGCGGAGATCATGCAGGCGGGGCGGCGCCTCCAGCAGCGGCTCCGGATGCAGCGCGAGGTCAGCGGCCACGCGGGGGTGGATCCCGACACGCTGCCGCGGCAGGTCCGCATCGAGGATCCGACGATGCAGAAGATGCCGGCGGACTCGGAGATCGCGGAGATGCGCATCCTGCGCGGGAAGCTGGAAAGCGGGGTGGGGGGGACGCTGCCGGACGCACCGCTGCGGCTGTACGTGACGTTCTACGACCAGGAGCCGGGCGGGCGGATCGTGCCGACGCGCGCGCTGGTGTCGCCGTCGCCGCTGATGCCGGCGGCGTCCGCCGCGAATTCGTCGGGGGCGATCCCGTTCGAGGCGACGTACATCGTGCCGGCGGTCCGCCGGGAGGGCACGCAGGAGCGGATGCCCCACACGAGCATCTACCACGGCTACACCCTGCACCTGTTCGCCGGCGACACGCTCCAGGACGCCTTCGCGCGCCCCCAGCGCCTGCTGGAGCTGCCCATCCACGTGGCGGCGCCCGGCGGCGGCGCCTGACGGGACGGGGGAGACCGGCCGCCGTGAAACATCCGCACCACCGAATCGCCGAATACGACTTCCGCTGGCCGCGCACGCCGCTGAACGTCGTGCTGGTCAATCCGGAAATCCCGCCGAACACGGGCAACGTCGCGCGCCTGTGCGCGGCGACCGGCAGCCGGTTGCACCTGGTCGAGCCGCTGGGGTTCCGTCTGGACGACGCGAAACTGCGCCGCGCGGGGCTCGACTACTGGGACGCGATCCGCGTCGAGGTCCATCCGGACTGGGAGGCGTGTCTGGCCGCGCTCGCGCCGGCGCCGGGCCGGATGCACCTCTACAGCACCGCCAGCGGGCGCCGGTACGACCAGGCCGACTACCGCGAAGGGGACACGCTCGTGTTCGGATGCGAGACGCAGGGGCTTCCGGATGCGTTGCTCGATGCCTTCCGCGACGACGTGCTCGGAATTCCCATCCGGACCGACCACGTCCGGTCGCTGAACCTGTCCACCGCCGTCGGCATCGCCGTCTACCACGCCCTCCACGTCCTCGACGCGGCGGCGCGGTGATCCGCCGGGCCGGGAGGGCCCGCTCTTCCCGGCACATGGGCAATCGCAAGGGGTTCGCCTGGCAACTCCATCGTGTCGCCACCTTTCCTTTTGCGGACGCGCAGAAGCGCGTCCCTCCCCGTGGAACGTGCCCCGGGCGGGCCGCGCTTCCCCGCGACCATGTGGGGGGGGACACTCCCGGGAAGCCGCAGAAAACCTTTTGGCTCGCCAAGCGGCGGGATTTGGCATAGGAAGGACGGGACAACCATGAGCACGAAGAACCCCAACGATTTCCTTGGAACCCTCCTGCGGACCGCAGCCGCGCTGTGTGCGGCGGCGTGTCTGGCGCTTCCGGCGGCGGCCCAGCAGGGCGAGGCGCAGGCCGTGACGGTGCGGGACATCCGCATCGAGGCCATCGGCCGCGTACCGGTCAGCGCGGAGCAGGTGCTGGCGAACGTCAGCGCGCGCGTCGGCGAGCCGATGGACCGCGCCGCCCTCACCGCCGACCTCCGCCAGCTCCAGAAGAGCAAGGCCTACTCCTACGCCGAGGTGCGCGTCGAGGACGCGGCGTCCCTCCAGGGCGGCGTCGTGCTCGTCTACCGCGTCTCCGCCAGACCCAAGATCCGCCGCATGTCCATCGACGGCGCCGACTACATGGGCAACAAGAAGATCCGCGAGTGGCTCGAAATCGAGGCCGGCGACCGCGCCGACAACGCCCTGCTCGGCGAACGCTCCCAGACCGTCCGCGAGAAGTACCGCAAGGACTTCTTCCCCAACGCCAAGGTCACGTGGAAGTTCGTCCCGGTGCCGGCCCAGCCGGAGTTCGCCGACCTGGAGATCGCGGTGGCGGAAGGCAAGCGGGCGATCGTGCGGAAAATCCTCTTCGAGGGGGCGGAACACGTCTCCCGGCGCGACCTGCTGGCGGTGATGACGCAGAAGCAGTCCTCCTGGCTGAGCTTCATCAACAACGACGGCCTCTACGAGCCGGGCAACGTGCTGGCGGACCGCGACGCCATCCGCGGCGTCTTCATGGACCGCGGCTACCTCGCGGCGACCGTCGGGACGCCCACCTACGAATACGTCAGCGAGAAGAAGATCGACATCACCTATCCCGTCGCCGAGGGGCCCCTCTACACGCTGCGCGCGTGGCGGACCCGCGGCGTCTCGCTCTTCCCCGACGAAGACGTCTCGCGCGGCGTGCCGGCCGTCCCCGGCAAGACCGCCTCGCTCGCGGAAATCCGCGCCGGCGCGCAGTCGATCCGCGACTACTACGGCGCCCGCGGCTACATCAAGACCTCCGTCGAGCCGCGCATCGCCCTCGACACCCGCGCCGGCACCGCCGCCGTCACCTACGACGTCAGCGAGGGCTCCCTCGCCTACATCCGCAACATCGAGATCCGCGGCAACTCCCGGACCAAGGACAAGGTCATCCGCCGCGAAATCTCCGTCGCTCCCGGCGAGGTCTGGAACGAGCCCCGCATCCGCTCCAGCGAGAACCGCCTCCGCAACCTCAACTACTTCTCCTACGTCGGCAGCTACAGCGAATCCACCTCCGAGACCAACCGCTTCAACCTCATCTTCGACGTCGAGGAGCAGCAGACCGGGCAGTTCACGTTCGGCGTCGGGTTCTCCTCCATCGACAGCATCGTCGGCTACGCCGAACTGCGGCAGGGCAACTTCGACCTCTTCGGCTGGCCGCACGTGACGGGGGGCGGGCAGAAGCTGAACCTGCGCGTCCAGATCGGCTCCAAGCGCAGCGACGTCGAGGCCTCGTGGATCGAGCCGTGGTTCCTCGACCGGCGCCTCTCGCTGGGCATCGACCTGTTCCGGCGCGACGCCAGCTACTACTCCGACGACTACGACCAGACCACCACCGGCGGCTCCGTCACGCTCGGCCAGCCGCTGTTCTCCTTCAACCGCATCAACTACATCTACGGCCTGACCCACTACGACATCCACGACGTCTCCACCAACGCCTCCCCGCGGATCATCGAGGAAGAAGGCCGCCGCCTCAAGAGCTACGGCACCCTCGAACTGATCCGCGACACGCGCGACAAGACCTTCCTCTCCACGCGCGGCTTCCGCGGCAGCGCCGCCGCCACCCTCGCGGGCGGGCCGTTCGGCGCGGACACCGACAACTACGCGTTCCGGCTGCGCGCGTCCCAGTACGTGCCGCTGTGGTTCGACCACGTGCTGAACATCCGCGGCATGGCGGGGATGGTCAAGGAATACGGCGACAGCGACCGCGTGCCGATCTTCGACCGCGAATTCCTCGGCGGCCCGCGCACCGTCCGCGCCTTCAAGTACCGCAAGCTCGGGCCGAAGGACGAGGACCACGAGGCCATCGGCGGGCGGTCCGCCGCGACGGCCACGGTCGAGTACACGATGCCGGTCGTCAAGATGATCCGCTTCGCCGCCTTCTACGACGTCGGCGTCGTCTGGCAGGACGTGTTCGAGAAGGACGACGACAACCCGGCGGTGGGTGACGGCGAAGTCTGCGACGGCTACGGCATCGGCGTGCGGCTGGACATCCCGCAGTTCCCGATCCAGCTCGACTACGCCTGGCCGATCCACACCGACGACTACCTCTCCGACTCCGGCCGCTTCTCCTTCAACATCGGCTACACCTACTGATCCCGGGGCGGTCTCCCCGGAGTCCCCGGCATGAAACTCGAACGATCCACCTGGTCCGAAGCCTTCTCGGCGCTGGATGCGGCGCTGGCGGCGGTGCTGCTCGCGGCGGCGTTTTCCGTGCGCGGCGCGCCGTGGGCCGCGCTCGTCGGGCTCGTGCCGCTGTGGGGGATGGCGCGCGTGGCGCCCGAGGCGCGGGCGGTGCGGTTCGGTGCGGCGGCGGCGTTCGCGTTCTGGGCCGTCACGCTGCGGTGGCTCACGAACGTCACGGTGCTGGGCTGGCTCGGGCTCAGCGCGTACTGCGCGCTGCTGGTCATGCCGTCGGTGCTCTTCGCGAACCGCTGGAAGGGCGGGCCGCTCGGGTTTGCGCTCGGGCTCGCGGGAATCTGGTGGGGAATGGAGACGTTCCGCGGGTGGTTCGGCGGCGGGTTCCCCTGGAATCCGCTCGCGGCCGCCATGGTGCCGTGGACGCACTTGATCCAGCCTGCGGAGTGGATTGGCGCGTACGGCGTGTCGGCGTTGGTAGCTTTTGCAAATGCGCTCCTGGCCTGGCCGCTCACGGGCGGGCGGCGCCGCCGCGCGATGGAGGAGTGGTTGCGCGGGGTCGGACCTGACACGCCGCCGCCCCCACTTTCGCGCCGCTGCCGCATCGTGGATGACACGGCATGGTATCTTTGCCTTCTGGCACTGCTGCCAATCGTGTATTTGGGATTCAGACAGGGGCTCTGGTTGGCAACCGCGGACAAGGCGGGGTACGACGCGTTTCGTGAGTCCGCCCCGCTCCGCCCCGTCACCGTCGCGATGGTACAGCCCTCGATCCCGCAGGACGAGAAGTGGGTTTCGTCGAAGGTGGACATGATCTACTCCCGTCTCGCCACCCTCACCCGCCAAGCCATCGCGGGCCCCGCCCCGGCGCCGGACGCGGTGCTCTGGCCGGAGACGGCGGTACCGGACGACCTGCTCACGAGCAAGCGCTCGATGGCCCTCGCTTCGTCGCTCTGCCGCGCGCGCGGCACGCCTCTGGTGACGGGCACGCTCGACACGGTTCTCGACGAAGCGGCGGGCACGGTCGCCTACTACAACGCCGCCGCCCTCCTCGACGCGCAGGGCCGCCCCGCCGCCTCCTACGCGAAGCGGCATCTGGTGGTCATGGGCGAGTTCGTGCCCCTTTCGCGCTTCATCCCGGCCGCCTGGCGCCGCGCGCTGGGGATCCCGCCGGACATCACGCCGGGGACGGCGGGCGGACGCTTCCCGCTCGGCCCGCGCGGGGCGGAGGTGCCGGCGGCGCCGCTGATCTGCTTCGAGGACCTGGTGGCGTCCCTCGCCCGCCGCGACGTGGCGGACGGCGCGCGCCTGCTGGTGAACCTCACGAACGACGCGTGGTTCGACGACGCGCTCGCCCCGATGCAACACATGCGCGCGGCGGCGCTCCGCACGGTGGAGAACCGGGTCCCGCTCCTGCGCGCGGCGAACACGGGCGTGACGTGCGCCATCGACCGCACGGGCCGCATCACGGCGCTCCTCCGCGACGGCGACACGGGCCGCACCGCCGACGCCGGCGTGCTGCGCGCGACGGTCCTCGCGCCGCCGGACGGGATGCGGTTGACATTCTACACCCGTTTCGGGAATATCGGGGGTGTCCCCTGCGCGGCCGCGACCGCCCTCTGGCTGATCACCGGATGGTTCCGCAACCGCCGCAAGGGCATTCTGCCGCAAAACGCAACAACCAAGGATTGAACCCATGTTGGACGAGCTTTCATCGCGCCTCGCGAACTTGAAAGAACACCTCGCAGAACTGCGAGGCTGTCTTTGACGTCGCGGGCAAGGAACGCAAGATCGAGGAACTGAACCGCCGGATGGCGGAGCCGGACTTCTGGAACGACGCGAACGCCGCGCGCGCGACGATCGACCAGAAGAACGCGCTCGAAGCCGTAACGGCCCCCTCCGCCAAGCTGGCGTCCGACGCCGACGACCTGGCCGCCATGGCCGAGCTGCTCGCCGACGAGCACGGCGCCGACGCCGACAACGCCGACGTCCGCGACCTCGCCGCGCAGGTGGACGCCCTGGAGAAGGACTACGGCAAGTTCGAGCTCCAGTCGCTGATGACGGGGCGGTTCGACGCGAACAACGCCATCCTCACGCTCCACGCGGGCGCGGGCGGGACCGAATCGTGCGACTGGGCCTCCATGCTCTACCGCATGTACGACCGCTACGCGCAGCAGCACGGCTTCGAAGTCTCCACCATCGACTACCAGCCCGGCGACGAAGCCGGCATCAAGTCCGTGACCTTCACCGTCTCCGGCCCGTGGGCCTACGGCTACCTCAAGGCCGAGCGCGGCGTGCACCGGCTCGTGCGGATTTCGCCGTTCGACGCGGCGAAGCGGCGGCACACGTCCTTCGCGTCGCTGGACGTCGTGGCGGAAATCGCCGACGACATCGACGTCGTCATCGAGGACAAGGACCTGCGCGTCGACACCTACCGCTCCTCCGGCGCCGGCGGCCAGCACGTCAACAAGACCGACTCCGCCATCCGCCTGACGCACCTGCCGACGGGCATCGTCGTCGCGTGCCAGGCCGAGCGCTCGCAGCTCGCCAACCGCAACAAGGCCATGAAGATCCTGCGCGCCAAGCTCTACGAATACGAACAGGACAAGAAGCGCCGCGAGCTCGAAAAATTCTACGGCGAGAAAGGCGAAATCGCCTGGGGCCACCAGATCCGCTCCTACGTCCTGCAGCCCTACACCATGGTCAAGGACCACCGCACCGAAGCCGAGACCGGCCAGGTCGACGCCGTCCTCGACGGCGACCTCGACCTCTTCATCGAAACCTGGCTCCGCCGCAACCGCGGCGACGGCGCCGCCACCCCCGCAACCTCCCAGGAGCCCCTCCCATGACCCCCCGTCCCGTCCGTCCCGGTTGTCCCGGTGGTCCCGTTCGTCCCGTCCTCCTCCTCGCCTCCGCCCTCCTCGCGCTCACCCTCCCCACCGGCTGTGCCCTCTGGCACCGCGGCCCCACCCACAAAGCCGTCGACGAACTCTCCGCCAAGCAGCAGCACTCCACCCCCAAACAGGAAATCTCCACCAAACGCACCGGCCTCCACCAGCGCACCGAAATCCGCTCCAGCAGCTATCCATGACCACCCTCGTCAAACTCCTCGCCTGGCTTGCCTCCCACAGCCCCCGCCGCGCCGTCCTCCGCTTCGCGCGCGGCATCGCGTGGCTCCTCTCTCGCGTCATCCGCCTGCGCCGCGGCGTCGTCATGGACGCCCTGAAGAAATCCTTCCCCGACATGCCCCCCCGCGACCGCGCCACCCTCTACAACGAAAACTGCGCCCAGCAGATGCTCTCCGCGGCCGAGATGCTGCGCTACGCGGGCGGCTGCCGCGACGAACTCGCCTCGCGCCTGACCGTCGAAGGCCGCGACCGCGCCGAAACCGCCAACTCCGCCGGACGCGGCGTCCTCGTCCTCATCGCCCACTACGGCAACTACGCCCTGCTCGCGATGCACGTCCAGCGGCTCTTCGGCTACCCCCTCTCCATCGTCGTCAAAAAACTCCGCAACGCCAAACTCAACGACCTCTGGTTCGGCCAGCTCGCCAAGGACGGCGTCAACGTCTTCGAAGCCCAGAACGCCTACCGCGCCTGCGTCAAGGCCTTGCGACGCGGCGAATTCGTCGGTTTCATGCTCGACCAGAACCGGCCCGGCGGCTCCGGCGTCTTCGTTCCCTTCTTCGGCCGCCCCGCGAGCACCACCCCCGGACTCGCCCTCCTCTCCGCGCAGACCCGCGCCCCCGTCCTGCCCGTCTTCATGCGGCGCAACCCCGACGGCACCCACCATCTCCTCGCCCTGCCCCCCATCGACCCGCCGCCCGACCACAAACCCGGCACCCTCCTCGCCTACACCGCCCTCTACACCCGCATCATCGAAGACCAGATCCGCGCCCATCCCACCCAATGGCTCTGGTGGCACAAACGCTGGCGGGCCCGCCCCCCCGCCGACCGCGAAAACGAGGCCGCCGAAGCCGCCTCCGCCCTCGCCTCCCTCCAATCCACCCTCCCCCAGTGACCACTCACTCCCCCCAGCCCCCCTCGACTGCAATCGACTGCATTCGACTGCATTCGTTTGCATTCGTTCCCCCCCCTGGGAGGTGCGGCTTCCAGCCGCGCCCATTCCAAACTTTGTGCGCCCGCAGGGCGCCCCGCAAACTTTTCACTTTTCACTTTTCACTTTTCACTTTCCCATGAGCCTCCGCTCCCGCCGCAAACACTTCCTCCGCCGCCTCCGCGCCCCCTTCGAGACCGGCCTCGTCCGCCTCGGCATGGCCCTCGTCCCCCGCATCCCCCGACGCGGCATCCTCGCCCTCGCCCGCTTCCTCGGCACCTGCGCCACCCTGGCCCCCCACCTGCGCCACCTCGCGCTGGCCAACCTCGACCTCGCCTTCGGCGATACCCTGACCCCCGCCGAAAAACGCCGCATCCACCGCCAATCCCTCCAGCACTTCGCCCTCGTCCTCCTCGACCTCTTCTGGTTCGCGCGCAACTCCCGCGACCGCATCGCCCGCCACGTCCGCCTGGCCCCGAGCCTCCAGCGCGCCGTCGACTTCACCGGCCCGCTCGTGGGCGTCACCGGCCACTTCGGCAACTGGGAACTCGTCGGCCGCACCTTCGGCATGACCCCGCGCGGCATCTTGAGCGTCGCCAAACCCCTCAAGAACCCGGCCGTCGACCGCCTCCTCCGGCGCGCCCGCCAAGACACCGGCCAACGCATCGTCGAACGCGACGGCGCCCTCAAGCACCTCATCCGCTGCCTCCGGTCCAACGGCCTCGTCGGACTCCTCCTCGACCAGAACACCAAGCCCGAAGAAGGCGGCGTCTTCGTCCCCTGGTTCGGCACCCCGGCGACCATCTCCCCGGCCGCCGCGCGCCTGGCCGCCGCAACCGGCGCCGACATCGCCTTCGCCCACTTCCTTCCCGACGCCCGCGGCGACTACCTCGGCGAAGCCTCCGGCTGGCTCACCGCCGCCGAAATCGCCACCATGACCCCCGACGCCATCGACCGCCGCATCGCCCATTTTTACGAAACCGCCATCCGCCGCCGCCCCGAATGCTGGCTCTGGGCCTACAAGCGCTGGCGCTGGATTCCCCCCGACACCCCCCCAACCACCCCCTTCCCCTACTACGCCAAACCCCTCCACCCCCAACCGTGATCCGACTTCGGACTTCGGACTTCCGACATTTGAAATTTGAAATCCGATTTTTCCCCAACCATCCAACCATCCAACCATCAAACTATCCAACCATCCAACCATCCAACCGGAGTTCCCCATGCTCGACTTCGCCACCTACCAGTCCCGCGCCCAAACCACCGCCGTCTACCCCGGCCGCGGCGAAGGCAACTACACCTACCCGGCCCTCGGCCTTGCCGGCGAAACCGGCGAAGTCTGCGAAAAGCTCAAAAAAGCCATCCGCGACGAAGCCGGCGCCATCTCCCCCGAACGCAAGGCTCTCCTCGCCAAAGAACTCGGCGACGTCCTCTGGTACATCGCGGCCCTCTCCACCGAACTCGGCCTCTCCATGGAAGACATCGCCTCGGCCAACCTCGCCAAACTCGCCGCCCGCAAAGCCCACAACACCCTCCACGGCGACGGCGACCTCCGCTAGCCCCCCTCCCGCGGCCCCCCGAACCCCCGAACTCCCGAACTTCCGCCCCCCTTCCACCCATGTCCCTCCCGCTTCCCACCCTCACCCTTTCTCCCACCCCCCAAGCCCTCCTCTTCGACTTCGACGGCGTCCTTGTCGACTCCGAGCGCCTCCACTGCGCCACCATGTCCCGCGCCCTCCTCGCACACTTCCCCCACCTTCCCCCCCTCACCTGGCCCGACTACACCTCCACCCTGATGGGCTTCGACGACCGCGACGCCTTCTCGACCCTCCTCGACCTCCACCACATCCCCTCCACGCCGACCCTCCTCCAGACCCTCATCGACGCCAAAGCCGCCCTGTTCGCGGCCGAAGCCGCCGCCGGCCACGTCCCGGCCCTTCCCGGCGCCGCCGACTGCGTCCGCGCCTTTGCCGAAGCCAACATCCCCCTGGCCCTCTGCTCCGGCGCCCTCCGCAGCGACATCGCCCCCATCCTGTCGAGCCTCGGCCTGACCACCGCCTTCCGCGTCCTGGTCACCGCCGAAGACGTCCCCCGCAGCAAACCCGACCCCTCCACCTACCTCCTCGGCCTCGACCGCCTCCGCGCTTCGGCGAACCTCCCCCTCCCCGCCTCCCAATGCTGGGCCATCGAAGACACCCCCGACGGCATCGCCTCCGCCCGATCCGCCGGCCTCAACGTCCTGGCCCTGACCACCCAACTCCCCCCCGCCGCCCTCCTCTCCGCCGGCGCCACCCTCACCGCCCCCGACCTCCGCGCCCTCCTCCCGCTCCAATGACCGCCCCCCTTCCCCAATCCCCCGCCCCCCTCCGCCGCCCCGGCATCCGCGCCTGGATCGACCCATCCCACCCCTGCGCCGCCATCCTCGCCGACCACCTCGAAACCATCGCCGCCATCCCCTCCACCTTCACCCCCATCCCCACCCGCAGCCGTTCCCGCCGCGTCTGGGAAGGCCGCCTCGACGGCATCCCCTTCCCGGTCGTCGTCAAGCAGGGTTGGGTGGACCCCGGCTATCCCCTCGACCGCCGCGTCGCCCGCCGAGTCAGCCTCGCCTGCCACAACCCCTTCCGGCACGCCCTCGAAAACTCCATCCGCCTCGCCGCCGCCGGCTTTCCCGCCGCCCGCTCCATCCTCGCCTGGAAAAAATACCGCGGCCCCTTCCCCGTCGAAGAAGGCATCCTCTATCCCAAAGTCGAAGCCTCCGGCTCCCTCCGCCGCTACCTCCACGACCCCGCCACCGGCAACCCCTTCGACCGCCGCCTCCACCTTCCGCCCGCCACCCTGGCCGCCCTCGGCCGCTACCTCCGCACCCTGTCCGAGGCCGGCTTCGTCCACCTCGACCCCACCCCCCAGAACATCCTCCTCCGCCCCGGTGCCGCCGATCCCCCCACCGAAGCCGACTTCATCTTCATCGACGTCGAAGCCTTCCGCCCGCTCCCCTCCACCTCCCCCGACGCCCCCCGCGCCCGCCGTGCCCGCGCCCGCTCCCTCGCCCCGCTCCTCCCCTACCTCCCCTCCGCCGACCTCCCCCTCTTCGCCGCCCACTACGCCCTCCCATCCGAATCCCCCTCCTCCTGGCTCCCCCTCCTCCTCCACCTCCACCGCCACCCCTGACCCTCCATCCCCGCTCCCGCCCGTCTTCCTCCCCCGCCGCCCCCCCCGCGCCCCCATCCACCATCCGCCCGCGGTGCGCACCTCATCTTGCCACTCGTCCCTTGCCACGGTGCTTTCTTCGCCGTTCCTTTCACTCGCGATATCAAGGAAAATCCATCACATTCCTTCGATTCCACACCCTCCTCCTCCACATGAACGCATTCCCTTCCCATCCCAAAAATTCGCTTGCCCCGCCCCCCCTCCTTGCCTCTAAATTCCCCCGATGCCCCCGCCCGTCCATCCCCGCATCCGCCCCCTCCGCCTACCCGGCCTCCGTGCCTGGCTCGACGCCTCCTCCCCTTTCGCCGCGGCCATCGAATCCCGCCTCCCGGAAATCGCCTCCATCCCCTCCACCTTCACGCCCATCCCGACTCGCAACCGCATGAACAAAGTCTGGGAGGGCCACCTCGACGGCATCCCCGGCCCCCTCATCATCAAGCAGGGCTGGGTCAACCCCGTCTATCCCCTCGACCGCCGCATCGCCCGCCGCGTCAACCTCGCCCTCCACAACCGCTTTCTCCAGAGCATGAAGCTCTCCTTCCGCCTGGACGCCATCGGTTTCGCCTCCGTCCGCCCCGTCCTGTGCTGGAAGAAGTACACCGGCCTCTTCCCCACCGAAATCGGCATCCTCTATCCCAAAATCGAAGCTCCCTCCAGCTTCTCCCGCTACCTTGTCATCCCCAACGACCCCACCGGCCCCTGGCGTTTCGCCACCCTGCCGCCCGAAACCGCCCGCGCCTGGGGCCGCCACACCCGCCGCCTGAACGCCGCCGGGATCCTCCACACCGACCCGGCCCCCTGGAACATCCTCCTCCGCCCCGGCGGCGCCGCCCCCCCGCAGGAAGCCGACTTCATCTACATCGACACCGACGCCTTCCGTCCGCTGCCCGTCCGCCCCTCCACCTCCCCCCTTGCCCGCTACCACCGCGCCCTGGCGATGGACCGCGTCCTCCAGTTCCTCTCCCCCGACGACCTGTCCGCCTTCTGCGACGGCTTCGCCTTCCCCGGCGAATCCCCGTCCGCCTGGCACCGCCTCTTCGACTGGCTCCGCCGTCACCCCAACCCCCATCCCCCGGCCAAACTCCGCCTCTTCCTCCGCGCCCTGGTGCACTTCGGGAAATAGAGCGGGTTGAGATTTTCTGTAGCTTTTCGGGAGTTCCCCTTTCCACAAGGTCGCGCGGAAGCGCGACCCTCCCGCGCGCTCTCCACGGGGAGGGACTCGCTTCTGCGCGTCCGCGAAAGAAAAGGTTGTGAACCCGCTCTACCAGGGCCGCCCGCCCCCGTCCCCCCCGCTACCTCCGCCGGTTCCGGCGCGCCTCCAGCGGCGCGTTCAGCCATGCGCGGATGTCCGATTGCAGCCGCCTTGTCTCCGCATCCGGATTCGGCTCGCCCAGCACCTTCCGTATGGCATCCCAGAAAGCCCTCGACCGCCCCTCGTCCGCCGCCACCCCCAATCCGGCATGGGACACTCGCGATATCAAGGGATTCACGGGGTTTTCCCCCTTTTTCCGCTTCCGCCCACGCCCCGGCTTCGGCGGCTGGATGCGCCGGATGGTCACCATCCGCATGATCCCGAGCTTCGATTCCACCGCGCGCGTCAGGCGCGTGACCTTGGGGTTGTCCGCAAGCAGGCGGGAAAGCTTGGTTTTGGCCTCGGCAACCGCCTTGCGGTCTGCGGGGGAGAGGGCCGGGACCTCCTCTTCGTTGTCGGGCAAAAGCCACTCCAGGGGAATGCGCGCATCGAGACCGATCAGCTGCCGCAGTCGGGTTGCCAACTTCTTGTAATGCATGGCGGTGGAGTATTTGACGGGCGGCACGTGCTTCTTCATCCAGCCCTTCATGCCCGGCTGGCGGGCGCAGATGCGCTTCGACCCGCTGCGGGTTTTCTTGAAGACGAATCGCGAATCGAGAGTCGGCTCCAAATCGGCCAGACGCGACCCGATGCGGAGACGGCCGCAGAGGGTGCGCGGATCGAGTTCCCAGATTTCCTCGATGTCTTCCGGGGACGGCTTGCCGCGGAGGGAAAGCGGCGTTTGCGGCGCGGCGGGCGGCAGCGGTTCGGACGGTGCAACGTGGCGGCGCAGGCGGGAAAGGATGCGCTTGCCGCCATACCAGGCGAGATGGGCGGCCAATGCACCGCTGAAGAGGGCGAGCGAGCCAATGGTTTGCAGCAGGATGGCGGTGGGGGCATGCCTGTAGGAGGGCCCGAAGCAGTCGGAGGCAAGGGCGCGGAGGTATCCGCGGGGAAAGATGGGTTCTTGGTTCATGTGGCGGATGATGGCGGAAAGCGTGTTGAAGTGCAAGGGTTTTCCTAGATATCGCGAATGGTTCGGGACGGAGGCCGGATGGGGGTGGGCGAGAGGGACGCCGGGGAGGGGGACGGCGGGGTAGGGGAGTGGGGGCGGTGTCGCGGTGCGGGCTCCGGGGCGGGAGCGATGCAGGGGGCACGGCGCACGGGGCTTGACGTGGGAGCGGATTCAGGGAAAATGCCGACCATGAAACCGATGCTCAAACGCGGAATCTGGATCGTCAACACCCTGGGGTTCGCCCTGTTCCTGTTCTGGCTGGCCAGCATGAGCGACCGCCAGCTCCTGCGCGAACAGGACGGCATCCTCTACTTCCTGCCGTGCGTGCCGTTCCTGTTCGTGTTCGTCCTCCTCCTCGAACCCAAGCCCCGCAAGCCCGTCCCGCCGCCTGCCGAGGACCCCGAAGGCGGCCAGTCCGGTCCCTCCCCCCGTCCCTGAGCCCCGCCATGGACCCCAAAGCCATCCTGCGCGCCTTCTACCCCGACGACACGCCCCTCCGCCGCAAACTCCTCGACCACTCCAGCCAGGTGCGCGACGAAGCCCTGCGGATCGCCGCGCGTCCCGCCTGCGCGGGGCTGTCCCTCGATCTCGACCTCGTGTCGGCGGGCGCCTGGCTCCACGACATCGGCATCTACCGCTGCAACGCCCCGGAAATCCTCTGCACGGGCACCCAGCACTACCTCCGCCACGGCATCATCGGCGCCGACATGCTCCGCGAGTACGGCGCCCTGCACGGCCTGGACCTCGAACCCTGCGCGCGCATCTGCGAACGCCACACCGGCAGCGGCCTGACCGCCGCCGAAATCCGCATCCGCCGCCTCCCCCTTCCCGCCCGCGACTACCTCCCCGAAACCCTCGAAGAAAAACTCATCTGCCTCGCCGACAAATTCTATTCCAAGAGCGGCGACGGCCACCGCAAGACCACCGACGCCGTCCGCCGCTCCATGAACCGCTTCGGTGCCGGTCCCCTGCATCGCCTGGATGCCCTGCTGGACCTGTTCGGCCTTGCCTGAGCGCGGATTGTTCCGGCCGTCACCGCCGATGGGGAGTCCGGGGAAGGGGATGGTGGGGGGATCGGCATCATGTCCCGCCAACCAAACCAAAAAAACGCCCCCGGAAAACCGGGGGCGTTTCTGTCCGATGGCTCGGAATCCGATTAGATCGCGGAAGGAGTCGGCGTCGGAGCCGGCGTCGGAGCCGGGGTGGGGGTGTGCTTCCTGGGCTGCTCGGGAACCGGAGCGGGCTCTTCGTGGCGGCCGATGGTCTTGCTGGGCTGCTGGTGGTCGATGATCGCCCACGCGCCGCCGATCAGGATCGCCGCACCGGCGACGATGCCGGCCGGGACGACCCAGGAGCCGAGGCCCGTGCCACCGGCAACGGCCGCGCCGGAAGCGCTGGCGCCGCCGCCGTCCTTGTTGTCCTTGGCTTCCTGGCCCGCGACCAGCATGGCGGCGGCCGGAACGACCACGCGGCAGCTGGTGACGGAAGCGTCAGCCGAGACATCCATGACCGCGAGGGTCATGTCGGAGATGTTCAGCAGGTAGCGGCCTTCGTCGAGGGCCAGGACCGCCTTGCCGAAGCTGTCCGAAACGGTTTCGCTGAGGACGCTGTTGTCCTCGGGGGAGAGCATCTTGATGGACGCATCGGCCAGCGGGCTCACGCCGTCGCTGTCGAGTACGGTCATCGCGATGTCGCCGGCCTTGAACTGGACCAGCTGGTCCGCCGCCTGGGCCGACAGGGTGACGCCGACGAGCAACGCCAACGCCATGATGAGTGCTTTCTTCATTGTTTCCATTCCTTGTGTTTTGTTTTCGATTTCTCGGACCTTCCCCGGCCACGGAGAGGAATCCCAGATGTTTTTGGGGCGGAACCATACACGACGGCCGGTGACTTGTCACGCAAAAAAATCAAACGGCCGGCCGCGCCGGAAAGGACCCGGCGCCGGCGGCCGGCCGGATTTTCCAATGGTTGGAAAACTTTTTTCCAATGGTTGGAAAAAACGGGCGGATTTTTCCAATGATTGGAAAAAATTTGCGGCCGTTTTCCAACGATTGGAAAAAATTTCCGCGGATTTTCCAATGATTGGAAAACGTTTTTCCAATGGTTGGAAAACCCGGCGGGGTGCGTCAGGCGCCGGGGGCGCGGGCGGCGAGGTAGGCTTTGACGGCGGCGGGGTCGGCGGGGACGACGTCGCAGCGGGTGGGGGCGTCGGCGAGGGCGTCGAGGATCGGATGGTGCGCGAGGTCGTCTTCGCCGGTGGCGTCGTGGATCGCCTTCGCGAATTTCGCGGGGTGGGCGGTCGCCAGGCAGATCATCGGGTCTTCGAGCTCGTTGTACTGGGAGGCCACGAAGACGCCGGCGGCGGTGTGGGGGTCGAGGAGGTAACGGTGCTTGGTGTGGTAGTCGCGGATGGTCGCGAGGGTGCGGGTCGTGTCGGAGGTGCCGGCGACGATTTCGGCATCGACCGTTCCGTTGCGGGAGAGGGGGATGGCCATGCGGTTGTTCTTGCGGAACTCGGCCATCTTGGAAGCCGTGGCGGCGGGGTCGGAGCCGAGCTTGTAGTAGAGCCAGCGCTCGAAGTTGCTCGCCACCTGGATGTCCATCGACGGGTTGACGGTCGGGACGACGGTGCCCCGGGAGTAGATGCCGGTGTGGAAGAAGCGGGCGAGGATGTCGTTTTCGTTGGTCGCCAGGACGAGGCGGCGGACGGGCAGGCCCATGCGCTTGGCGTACCAGCCGGCCAGGATGTCGCCGAAGTTGCCCGTCGGGACGGTGAACTGGACGTGGGTGGCGTTGGTTTCGTCCTGGACGCGGAAGGCGGCCCAGAAGTAGTAGACGATCTGCGAGAGGACGCGCGCCCAGTTGACGGAGTTGACGGTGCCGAGGGAGTAGGCGTCCTTGAAGGGGAGGTCGTTGAAGAGGGTCTTCATGATGGACTGGCAGTCGTCGAACGAGCCTTCGACCGCCAGGTTGAAGACGTTGGAGTCGAGGACGGACGTCATCTGCTTTTCCTGGAGCGGGCTGACGCGACCGTGGGGGTGCATCACGAAGATGTTGACGCGCTGCTGCCCGCGCACGCCGCAGATGGCCGCGCTGCCGGTGTCGCCGCTCGTCGCCGCCAGGATGTTCAGGCGGCCGTCGCGCTCGGCCAGGATGTACTCGAAGAGGCGGCCGAGGAACTGGAGGGCGACGTCCTTGAAGGCGAGGGTCGGTCCGTGGAAGAGCTCCAGGATGTGGACGGGGCCGACGCGGAGGACGGGCGCGACTTCGGTGGTGTCGAAGGAGGCGTAGGCGCTGTCGACGAGGGCGCGGAGGCGCTCGGCGGGGATGTCGTCGGCGAAGAGGGAGATGATGCGGAAGGCGAGGTCGGGGTAGTCGAGGTTGCGCCAGGCGTCGAGCTCGGCGGAGACGTCGGGGATGCGGTCGGGGATGAGGAGTCCGCCGTCGCGGGCGAGGCCGGTCATCACGGCGTCCTTGAAGGAGAGGGGGACCTGGTTTCCGCGGGTGGAGATGTAGTGGATGGAGTTCATGGGGCGGAGTATAGGGCGGGACGGAGGACGGCGCAAGGCGGGAAGTGGGGTGGGGGGAGCGGGGGGGCGAGGGGGCATCGCTCCATTGCCCCTATCGGGAACAAAGGTCGCTCATCCCGTTTGTCCGACGGCACAAAACGGGCCTGTACCGGGAAGATGGTTCATGGATGATGAATGGGGGTAAACACGGTGGAAAACCGAATGTTTTCCTTGATATCGCGAGTGGGTGGCCCGAACGGCGACGGCTGGATCGGCTCGCTCGGAGAGCTCGCCCCGCCGGCCGACGCAGCCGGGATGCGTAGCGGCGACCTCCGAGGCGGCCCCGATCCGCTAGGCCGTCCGGGAACCCCTTCCGGGGGTGGTCGCCCCATCCAACGTCACGCCCCGGTCCTGCGACCGCGAGCGGGCGGTTGCGTTCGGGGGGCGGGTGTGGTTTACTGCGGGGGATAACCAAAGGAAACTGCCATGTCCGCTTTGTCATTGTAT
This sequence comes from Kiritimatiellia bacterium, assembly GCA_017527155.1. GTDB lineage: Bacteria > Verrucomicrobiota > Kiritimatiellia > CAIQIC01 > Lenti-01 > CACXEY01. Next base: position 13,673 of record JAFXQI010000094.1, on the reverse strand, counting down.
CTCATCGGTCCGCGCGGCGCGGGCAAGACGTCGGTCTTCGACGCCCTCGTCCAGACGCCCGAGGGGCCCCACTTCGCCACCAAGGGCGGCCACCGCATCGGGATCGTCAAGGTCCCCGACGCGCGGCTCGCCACGCTGCGGGACCTGTTCCATCCCAAGAAGTACATCCCGGCGGAGGTGGCGTTCACGGACGTCGCGTTCCCGGCCCACGCGGGCGAAAGCAACGGCTTCGCGGCGCTCAACGCGTTCCTCGGCGAGGCGGACGCCTTCGCGGCGGTCATCCAGGCGTACGAGGACTCGGACGCGGAAGGCAAGCCGCTGGACCCGCCGGGGCACCTGGAATCGCTGCTGCTGGACCTGGCGATGGCGGACCTGGAGAAGATCGAGCGCCGCATCGACAAGATCCGCCAGGAAGTCCAGCGCGGCCTCAAGCAGGGGCTGCCGGAGCTGGCCGTCCTGGATCGCTGCAAGGAGGCCATCGAGGCGGGCAAGGCGCTGCGCGACGTGGAACTGTCCGAGGAGGACCGCAAGCGGATCAGCAGCTTCTGCTTCCTGTCGCAGAAGCCGGTGCTGGTGATCGCGAACACGGGCGACGACGACCCGACGGGCGGCGGCGGCCCGTGCGCCGCCCTCCGGGAGGCGTGCGAAAAGGCGGGCCTGCGGATGCTGTCGTTCTGCGCGCCGCTGGAGGCGGAGATCGCGGCGCTGCCGCCGGAGGACCAGGCGGGCTTCCTGGCCGACTACGGGCTGGCGGAGCCGGCGCGCGACCGGCTGATCCGCGCGGCGTACGGGACGCTCGACCTGATCAGCTTCTTCACGGTGGGCGAGGACGAAGTCCGCGCCTGGACGCTCCGCAAGGGTTCGGACGCGGTGACGGCGGCGGGCAAGATCCACACCGACCTCGCCCGCGGCTTCATCCGCGCCGAGACGGTCCCCGCCGAGGTCCTCATCGAGAAGAAGACCCACGCCGCCTGCCGCGAGGCCGGCCTCCTCCGTCTCGAAGGCAAGGGCTACATCGTGCAGGACGGCGACGTCATCGAAATCCGGGCCAACGCCTGACGGAAGGTTGCGCCGCCGCCGCCGATAGGATAGGATGCAGACCATGCGCACGATTTCGCAGACCCTGCAATGGGAGGTCTTCCCTTCCGACGGCCTCCCGGCCTCCGACCGCGCCCTCCGCGACGCCGCGCTCGAGGCCGCCCGCCGCGCCTACGCCCCCTATTCGGCCTTCCGGGTCGGCTGTGCCGTGCGCCTCGCCGGCGGAACCGTCGTCACCGGCAGCAACCAGGAAAACGCGGCCTTCCCCTCCGGCATCTGCGCGGAACGGGTCGCGCTCTTCTCCGCCGGTGCAACCCATCCCGACCTCGCCCCGACCGACCTCGCGCTCGTCGCCGTGCAGAACGGCGCGGTCGTCCCCTTCATCTCCCCCTGCGGCGCGTGCCGCCAGGTGATGATGCAGACCGAGGAACGCCACGGCCGGCCCCTCCGCGTCCTGTTGTGCGGGCGCGGCGAAACCATCGCCGTCGCGTCCGTGCGCGACCTGATGCCCCTCTGGAACGCCCCCGAACTCCAACCGCAGGAATCCTGACCATGTCCAAGACCACCCCCGTCTACCAGACCGCCCTCGGCCCGACCCATCCCGCCTTCAAGGAGCCGATCCACCTGACCTTCGACATCACGGGCGAGAAGGTCCTCAAGGCCGACTTCGCCCCCGGCCAGGCCCACCGCGGCGTCGAATGGATGGGGATGCGCCGGAACCCCATCCAGATCCTCTACCTCGCCGAGCGCATCTGCGGCATCTGCGGCATCACCCACGCGCTCGCGTTCTCGCGGGCGTGCGAGCAGATCGCCGGGATCGCGGTCCCGCCGCGGGCGCACTGGATCCGTACCGTCTGCTGCGAGCTCGAACGCATCCATTCGCACCTCCTCTGGGCGGGCGTCGCCGCGCACGAGCTCGGCTTCGATTCGCTCTTCTACCTCACCTGGAAGGCGCGCGAACGCGTCCTCGACCTGATGGAAGACATCACCGGCAACCGCATCCACTACGCGATCATCCAGATCGGCGGCGTCCGGCGCGACCTCGACGCCGACCGCATCGCCGCCATCCGCGAGGCCTGCGGCTTCTACGAAAGCATCTTCGGCGAACTCGCCCGCTGCCTGCTCGATGACGCGAGCATCCGGCTGCGCTGCCGCGACGTCGGCGTGCTGACCGCGGCCGAGGCGCTCTCGCTTTCCGCCGTCGGGCCGACCGCGCGCGCCTCGGGCGTCCCCTCCGACGTGCGCGCCGACCACCCCTACGCGGCGTACACCGAAATCCCCGTCGAACCCATCCTGCCCACCGTCCGCGGCGAAGGCATCCACGGCGACGTCTACGACCGCATCATCGTCCGCGTCCACGAAATCGCGCAGTCCGTCCGGATCGTCCGCGCCTGCCTCGACAACCTGCCCGCCGGCCCCGTCCTCGCGCAGCCGAAGATCGCCGTCCTGCTCGGCCAGCTCAAGCGCGCCAAGGGCGAAGCCCTCGGGATGCACGAAGCGCCGCGCGGCGAAGTCGCCCACTACGTCCGCCTCGACGGCGCCGAAGCCCCCGCCTCCTGGAAGGTCAAGGCCTCCAGCTACAGCAACTACCTCTCCTGGGTTCCCATGCTCGTCAACGAACAGGTGGCCGACATCCCCATCATCGCCGCCTCCATCGACCCGTGCATCTCCTGCACCGACCGCGTCTCCTGGACCGCGCCCGGCGGCTCCGGCGGCACGCTGGCCAAGGAAGAACTCACCCGGCGCTCCGTCGCCCGCACCCGCGAAATCCAGGCCGCCCTCGCGGCCGCCCGCAAGGAGGCCTGACCATGACCACCTGCCCCTGCACCGCGATTCCCTGGACCACCCTCGGCCTCGACCTGCTCGCCGCCTTCGGGCTGGCGTTCTACGGCATCGCCGTCGGCCTGCTCTTCTGCGGCGTCGACCGCGTCCTCGTCGCCCGCATGCAGTCGCGCATCGGGCCGCCGGTCCGGCAGCCGTTCCGCGACGCCCTCAAGCTGCTCGCCAAGCAGGACCTCGTGCCGGCGAACGCCGTTTCGGCCGTCTTCCGCTTCGCGCCCGTCGCGGCGCTGGCGGCGGCGGTCAGCCTGCTGTTCTACCTGCCGCTGGGCGGCATCGGCGCGCCCGTCTTCGCGGGACGCGACGACGCGATCCTCGTCCTCTACCTCCTCCTCGTGCCCGGCCTCGCGATGGTCGTCGGCGGCTTCGCCTCCGGCAGCCCCTACGCCTCCATCGGCGCCCAGCGCGAGATGGTCACCATGGTCTCCTACGAACTCCCGCTGGCAACCGTCATCCTCGCCTTCGCCTGGAAACTCTCCCTCCTCGGCGTCGAACACCCCTTCTCGCTCTCCGAACTCGCCGCGCACCCCGTCTGGACCACGTCCGGCCCGCTCGGAATCGCCGGCGCCATCCTCCTCCTCGGCGTCATGCTCGTCGTCACGCCCGGCGAACTCGGGCGCATCCCGTTCGACTCCCCCGAAGCCGAGACCGAACTCGCCGGCGGCCTCCTCGTGGAGTACTCCGGACGCAGCCTCGCCCTCTTCGAGCTCGCGATGGCGGTCAAGACGGTGGCCATGTGCGGCCTGATGGTCGCGCTCTTCTGGCCCGGCGACATCAGCAGCCTCATCTGCTGGGCGCATCCCGTCAGCCGCCTCGCCGACTTCGCGTGGTTCGCCTTGAAGTCCGGCATCCTGATGTTCTTCGGCGTCAGCCTCCTCCGCGCCGGGATGGCCCGCCTGCGCATCACCGACATCGTCCGCGTCTACTGGAAGTGGCTCGGCGCCGCCGCCCTCCTCGGCCTCGCCCTCATCGCCCTCGACGCGCACCTCCGCCTCGGCTGAGGCGGCTTTCCGGGGGGGCATTCCCACCGCGGACGCGCGGAAGCGCGTCCCTCCCGTTGCGCACTCCACGGGGAGGGACGCGCTTCCGCGCGTCCTCCGTGACAACGGTCGTCATGCAATGGCGTGGTCAGGCGAAACCGTGCGATTTCACAGGTGCACGAACGGGTAGGGCGGGCAGTCCCTGCCCGCCGGAGACAGTCATGCCAAAGGCAGTTGCCGAACCGCTCTGGCGCAGGCATCGGCCCCACCGGAGTCCATCCCCTTCCGAACAAACCCGTACGGCCCCCATGTGCACAGGCGGCCGGCATTCTGCAGAAAAATCACGTCCCACTGTCAGAACCCGCCCCGCAGGGTCGTGTTGAGGGTTGTGGACACATGCAGAAAGGAGAACCCACGATGAAAGCAACGAAGACGACATGGATGGCCCTGACCCTGGCGGCCGCGGTCCTGGCAACGGCGGGATGCAAGAAGGAGCCGCCCGGCACGGCGGAGCTTCGCAACGGCACGAAGATGGAACTGCGCGGGAATTTCGAGGAGGCCGAAAACCAGTACATGGCGGCCTGCGCCGCCGGCAACGCCGCGGCCTACCCCAAGCTCGCCGCCCTGCTCGTCAACCGCCAGGGGAGCGCCGTGTTCCTCGAAGCCTCCACCCGGGACGCCGCCTGGCTCGCCCGGGCGCGGACCCTGGTGGACCGGATCGCCATGGTCTCGACCCAGGCCGCGGCCGCCGGGCAGCCCGTCGAAGGGCTGGAGCAGACGCTCGCCGGCTACCGGAAGTCCGTCGCCGAAGTCGAGTCGCGGCTCGCCGCGGAACGGGCGGAGGAGGAGAAGCGGCTCGCCGCGGAACGCGCCGCGGCCGAAGCCGCCGCGAAGCGCCGCGCCGAAGAGGAACGCCGCGCCGCCGAGGCGCTGGCCGCCAAGCGCGCCGCCGAAGCCGAGGCCGCCGCCCGCCGCGCGGAGGAAGCCCGCAAGCGCGAGTCCGCCGACTACTGCATCGAGCACAACCTGACCCTCACCCGCGCCGCCTTCCAGGAAATCTGCCGCGCCATGAACTACCACCAGAACACCGGCAACTCCCTCGTGGACGACGAGGCCAACGCCCGCCAGCACGCGCGCTACTCCGGCAAGATGGTCCGCGTCACCGGCGAAATCACCAAGGTGGACAGCAAGCTCATCCGGGGCGTCAAGATCAAGCTCAACGTCTACGGCGAAAGTATCTGGGCCAACTTCCCGAACATGCCCGAAAGCGAAGGCAAGACCTACCGCGTCGGCCAGGTCCTCGACGTCGAGGGCAAGGTCGAATCCGCCATGATCAACCAGTTCAACCTGGGCGCCTGCATCATCCGCTGACGCGGCCCCGACCCCCAACCCCAAGGAGACGCAACCATGAAGAAACCGAAATGTCCGGCCTGCGACCAGGATGTCAGCGCCCTGCAGGACTTCTGCCCCCATTGCGGGCAGAAGCTCGAATTCAGCGACAAGGAGAAACGCCGCGAACGCCTGTTCGGGAAGGGCATCAAGCTCATCCTGGTGGAGATGGTCCTCCACATGGCGTTCCTGTTCGGCCTGCCCGCCCTCGTCGCCCTCTTCTTCCTGGCCAAGAACGGCCACTCCGTGAGCTTCGGCACCGCCTACGGCATCTGCTTCTTCGCCTGCCTGGTCCTGGAGTCCCTCTTCGGCCTCGGGGCGCTGTTCTGACGGAGACGGGCGTACGAGACACGGCGTTGTTTGGAGGGGGGGGCATCCGCGCCACGGCAACACCTCGCAAACTCGTGTCCGGCGAATTTGCGCCGCAGGCGGATGCGCCCTGCGGCGGTGGTGGGGCGAGCTCTCCGAGCGAGCCGCATCCCGGAAATTCCCCCACCCACAAGGTCGCGCGGAAGCGCGCCCCTCCCCGTGAGCCCTCCGCGGGGAGGGACGCGCTTCTGCGCGTCCACGGTGGAAAACAGCCACACCCTTCCGCAAACCGTTCTCCCCGGAAGCGGTGCTGGGGCGAGCTCTCCGAGCGAGCCGCATCCCGGAAATTCCCCCACCCACAAGGTCGCGCGGAAGCGCGCCCCTCCCGGTGCGCTCTCCATGGGGAGGGACGCGCTTCTGCGCGTCCGCGGTTGGAAACGGCCAAACCATTCCGCAAACCGTTCTCCCCGGAAAAAGAGACCAGCCTGTCAGATTGCTCCCTGCGGCGGCGAGTAAGCCGGTGAAGGGACGCAACGGTGCGGACCTCCGATTCCCCATCAACCCCCACCCAAGGACTCGCCATGACCCAAACTTCTCCCCGCCGCGGATACCGGAACGACATCGGCTTCGGGTGGCTCCTCGAACAGGCCATCCGCTGCTGCCGGAATCTGGTGCACAACTGGCAGGAGTCCATGGACGACTCCGATGTGTTCTGCCTGTTCGCCAATTCCCCCCATTTCGTCAAGAAGGACCTGAAAGACCTGGTCCTGAACCATTTCGGCCCGGATGCGCCCTTCTTCGAGGGCGAACCCGGCGTGCCGGTGCCGGAGCGGCCCGCCCGCAACGGCAAATCGAAGCGCGTGCCCGAACTCCCCGAAGGCGACGACCCGCTAGCCAAGGCCGTCCGCCGGATGCAGAAGCGGCGGATGCGGCTCCGCGACTGCGGCGGCATGGCCGACACCATTCTCGACATCTGGAACTGCGAGGCCCACCGCCCCGCCTGCCGGGCCATGCTCGAAGAAGCGTGCGACCTCCTCCTCGCCCGCGAACACCGCGCCAACCGCAAGCGTCCGGCCGACCCCATGGAGGCGCGGGTGGAGGCCATCGCGTCGTTCCTGGGCCTGGACCCGGTGGCCCGCGATGTGTTCGTGTATGCCGCGGTCCGCGACATGACCCATTACGGCGCCCTTCCCCGCAGACTCCGCACCCCGCAGGAGCGCATCGACTTCATCGCCATGGCCACGGACCGTCCCGACAGCGAAGTCGCCCGCGCCCTCCGTGCCGATGCCCCCCTGCGCCGGTTCGAGGTTGTCGACGAGGACACCGACCTCGTCCACGGGACCCCCATCTGGGAATGCCTGCAAAACGGCGGGGAAACCCTCATCGAAAGCCGTTTCTACAAACGCACCGCCCTCGACGACGCCCTGCCGCTCTCCTTCCATGGAGCCCTCGCCGAGCGGCACGCGGCCATTCTCAAGGCCCTTCTCGCCGCGCCCGCCGCTACCAACGGGCACGCGCCCAACATCCTGTTCTACGGTCCTCCCGGAACCGGCAAGACGTCCTTCGCCAAGACCCTCGTGCGCGAACTGGGGTACGACCTGGTCGAAATCCGCCAGGGCGACGCCAACGGGCACATCTCGCCCACCGCCCGCTTCACCGGCATCCGCCTGTGCAACGAGCATTTCCCGGCGGGGCGAGTCGTCGTCCTGGTCGACGAAGCCGACGAACTGCTGGGTACCGTCGGGGAAGGCCTGTTCGGCTTCCTTTCCCGCGACCACGGGCGCAAGGGAGTCGTCAATGCCACCCTCGACGACGCGAAGCTGCCGGCCATCTGGATTGCCAACACCCCCGCCGATGCCCTCGACGAATCGATCCGCCGCCGGTTCGCCTATTCCATCCGGTTCGAGCCCCTCGACGGGCAGAAGCGGTTGGCCATCTGGCGGAACACGGTCGGGCGTCTCGGCCTGGACGGCATCCTGCCTTCCGAAACCGTCGGGCGGCTGTCCTCCCGCTACCCGGTCAATGCCGGGGGCATCGCGACGGCCCTCGAAAGCCTCAAGCGCATCGGCCCCGCCCCGGAGGAGGTGGAGCAAACCCTCTCCGCCCTCCTCGAACCCCACTGCGAGCTGCTGGGCATCCGGGTACGGGACGAAGCCGCCGCCGACTCCGCCGACTACTCCGTCGAAGGCCTCAACGTCGTCGGGGAAATCTCCCCCGAGCGGGTCCTCGCCGCCGTGCGCAAGTTCCGCGGCGAAGGCGCCCGTTCCTGCGCTTCGCCCGACCGGCCCCGGCTCAACATCCTCCTCTACGGCCCTCCGGGAACCGGCAAGACCGAGTTCGTCCGCCATCTCGCCCGCGAAAGCGGAGCCAGGCTGGACCTGCTGACCGGGTCTTCCCTGCTGGGCCCCTACGTCGGGGAAACCGAGGCCAGAATCCGCGAGGCCTTCCACCGGGCCGCCGCCAACGGCTCCATCCTCTTCCTCGACGAGATGGACGGCCTGATGATGGACCGCGCCTCCTCCCACCACCGTTGGGAGCTGACTCAGGTCAACGAGCTGCTGCACGGGATGGAAGACTTCGGCGGCATCTTCGTCGGGGCGACCAACTGCATGGACCGTCTCGACCCGGCGGTGCTGCGGCGGTTCACGTTCAAGCTCCGCTTCGGGTACCTCGACGCGGCCGGGAAGCGCCTGTTCTTCGAGCGCATGTTCAAGGCGCCCCTGGACCCGGAATCGGCGGCCCGCCTGGATGCCATCCCCTCGCTGGCCCCCGGCGACTACCGCACCGTCCGCCAGTCCTTCCACTACCTGGACGACGAGCCCTCCGCCGCCCGTCTCGTGGACGCCCTGGAGCGCGAATCCGCCCTCAAGCCCCCGTCCATCGCCGCGGAGAACCGCCCCTTCGGGTTTGCGCCCTGTGGGCGCAGAGACGAGTGACGAGAGACGAGAGACGAGTTTGCGGTGCGCCCTGCCGGCGGACTGGTAGGGCGAGCTCTCCGAGCGAGCCGCGCGGACGAGGGAGGCGTGCGCGGGGGCGCGCCTTGCGCGCCCAAGGGCGCGCAGTGACGAGTTACGAGTGACGAGAGACGAGTTTGCGGGGGCGCGCCTTCGGGCGCGCAATGCCCCATCCCCACGCGGCAGGATGCCGTACCCCCGGAAGTCGCGCGGAACCTTCTGAACAAGCATTGCATGACTTTCGTCAGCTCTGCAAAAATGGTTGACAATAGCAAACAAAATTGAGATTGTTTGTTCGGCAAAGGCAAACAAATCGGAGGTTGGCATGGTGGACATCGAAGTGTTGAAGCGGGTCATCGTGGAGAACCAGGAGTTCGTGCGGGGGGTGGAATTGACGGAGCGCGAGTACGGGTTCGAAGAGGGGGGGCGGTACGTGCTGGTTGGGTTGCGGCAGGCCGGGAAGAGTTACCTGATGTACCAGCGGATGAAGGCGGAATTGGCCGCGGGAAGGCGGCCGGAGGAACTGTGCCTGGTGAATTTCGACGACGAACGGCTCGCGGAATTGAAGGCGAAGGAGCTGGATGCGATCCTGGTGGCGTACCGGTCGCTGTACCCGGGAGAGCCGTCGCTGTATTTCGACGAGATCCAGAACGTGGAAGGGTGGGAAAAGTTCGCGCGGCGGTTGGCGAACGAGGGGCGGCGGGTGTGGGTGACCGGTTCGAACGCGAAGATGCTCAGCCGGGAAATCGCTTCGACGCTGGGGGGGCGGTATCTGGTGAAGGAGGTCTGGCCGTATTCGTTCTCGGAATACCTGCGGGCGGCGGGCGTGCGGGAGGGGCCCGGGAGGAAGTACGGCCGTGGCGCCGGGGAGGTGGCGCGGCGGTTCGAGGCCTATCTGCGCTTCGGGGGGCTGCCGGAGACGCTGCGCCACGCGGACAAGCGGGGCTGGCTGAACGGGCTGTTCGGGCGCATCTTCTTCAGCGACATGGTGGCGCGGAACGGGGTGCGCAACGAGGAAGGCTTGCGCCTGACGGTCAAGAAGCTCGCGGAAAGCGTGTGCCAGAGCGCGTCCTACCACCGGATCGCGGACTTGGTGAAGGCCGCGGGGGCCGGTGGAACGGCGTCCGGGGTGAGGGATTACGTGCGGTTCATGCGGGAGTCGTGCCTGGTGTTTTCCATCGCGAACAGCGCGGGGAGTTTTTCGGAACGGGAAGGGGTGCAGAAGCACTATTTCACCGACAACGGACTCTTGAACATCTTCCTGGGCGACCCGGACAGCGCGTTGCTGGAGAATTTGTGCGCCGTGCACCTGCGGCGGCGTTACGGGGAGGGACTGAAGTTCTACAGGAGGAACGCAGAGGTCGATTTCCACGTCCCCGAGGCGGGGCTCGGCGTGCAGGCGTGCTGGTCGCTCGCCAATGCGGAGACCGCCAGACGGGAGGTCGCGGCGCTGGAAAAACTCGATGCATGGCGCCCGCTCGGACGCATGCTCGTCGTGACCCGCAATGAACGGGGCGAAATTCCCCTCGCCAACGGGAAGCGGGTGGAGGTGCTTCCGGCGGCGGAGTGGTTGCTGGCAGCATGCTGAGTGCGGTTGCTTCTTGACAGGCGAGGAATCCGGGGGACAATCCGAATTCAAATTTGCACGACATGGAGAGTGGATTTGACATGAAAGTCCGGCGGGACAGGTATCTGGAACAGCTGAAACACCGAATGCACAACGGATTGGTGAAAATCGTGACGGGGGTGCGGCGGTGCGGAAAGTCGTATTTGCTGTCGGTGCTGTTCAAGGAGTGGCTGGAGGAGCAGGGGGTGGACGGACGGCACATCGTGGAGGTGCCGCTGGACCGGGACGAGTTCCGGGGGTGCCGGGACGCGCTGTCGCTGGGGGAGTGGATCCGGGCGCGGCTCCCGGAGGACGGGAAGTGGACGTACGTGTTCATCGACGAGGTGCAGCTGGCGCGGAAAATCCTGCCGCCGGAGGTGGACTTGGCGCGGTTGGCGCCGGAGGACCGGGAGGGGGCCTACGCGACGTTCCACGACACGCTGAACGGGCTCCGGCAGATGGACAAGGTGGATGTGTACGTGACGGGGTCGAACTCGCGGATGCTGTCGAGCGACATCGAGTCGGCGTTCGCGGACCGTGGGAGCCAGGTGCGGGTGCATCCGTTTTCGTTCGCGGAATACTGTGATGCGACGGGGGTGGGGCCCGGCGGGGACAAGGCGGCGGCGTTCGACCGCTACCTGCTGTGGGGCGGGATGCCGCTGGCGGTGGCGGAAAGCGACGACCGGGAGCGGGCGCGGTACCTGGAAGGGTTGTTCCGGGAGGTGTACCTCGCGGACATCCGCAAGAGGTACCGGCTGAAGGACGACGGGGTGCTGGGAAAGGTGGTGGACGCGGTGGCGAGCGCCACAGGGTCGCTGACCAACCCGCACAAGCTGGTGGAAACGCTGCGGTCGGCGGCGCGGACGGCGACGAACGACCACACGGTCCGGCGGTACCTGGAGCACTTGCAGGACGCGTTCCTGTTCTCGGAGGCGAAACGTTGGGACGTGAAGGGAAAGCGGTATTTCGATTCGCCGTCGAAGTGGTACTGCGAAGACACGGGGCTCCGGAACGCGCGGATGGGGTTCCGGGAGACGTCGCCGTCGCACGCGATGGAGAACGTGCTCTACAACGAGCTGGTGAGGCGGGGATGCCTGGTGGACGTGGGGGTGGTGCCCATCACGGCGACGGGGGCGAACGGGAAGCGGGAGATGCGCCTGCACGAAATCGATTTTGTGGTGAACCGGGCCCCGGGGCGGCTGTACATCCAGTCGGCGTTCGCGATGCCGACGGCGGAAAAGGAGCAACGGGAGCTGCTGCCGCTGCGGAAAAGCGGGGACTTTTTCAGGAAGATGGTGGTGACGGGGGGAACGGAGGGCCTGCGGGTGTCGGAAGAGGGCATTTGGAGGGTCGGGGTGGTGCCGTTCCTGCTGGACGAGGGAATCCTGGACCGGGCGCTGGCGGAGTGAGAGGCCGGCTTTTCCAAAATCCGCAACACGGTACTGACCTATTGCAAAGAGCCAGAGCGCCCTGCGGGCGCAGTGACGAGTTACGAGTTACGAGAGACGCGTGAGACGAGTTTGCGGTGCACCCTGCGCGCAGACGGCACGGCGGCCGCCGCGGCGGGTGAAAAGTTGAAGGATGGCCCTTCAACAGATTTCCTCAACTTTTCAACCTTTCAACTCTTCACCCTTTCAACCCTTCAATGCGGGGCCGCTCGCGGGCGGGAGGATTGGAAATGGGCTCGGCTGGAAGCCTTACCTCCGGAGGTGGCGCGGAAGTCGGGGAAAAGGTGTGGCGGTGCTTCCGGAGGTACGGCATCTTGCCGCGCCAGGGGGGGAATGGCGGGGCCGACAGGCCGTAGCGCAACCTCGTCGCTCGTCACTTGCAGAAAGCGCAACACCATTGGTAAATCTCCATCGGAAGACAAGAAATACCATTGGTAAATCTCCATTCTGGATTGATGGGAAGGCGGGGACATGGTATATCTCCATCGACACAAGCGGAGAAAGGCAACCGGAATGAAACGTATTTTTGCAAAAAAACTGGAAGAATGGCACGGCAAGTCCGTCCGCAAGCCGCTCGTCATCCGCGGAATGCGCCAGACCGGCAAGACGTGGTGCGCCAGGGAGTTTGCCAAAACGTTCTACAAAGACGCCTTTCTGGAGGTGAACTTCGAGATTTCCCCGCAATGGCAGTCGGTCTTCGACCGGGATCTGGACCCGGTCCGCATCTGCAACGAACTCGAACTCATCTCCGGCCAGCGGCTCCTGGGCGGGAAAACCCTGCTGTTCCTGGACGAAATCCAGTTGTGCCCCAAGGCGTTGGCGGCGTTGCGGTACTTTTACGAGCAACTGCCGGAGGTGCCAGTTCTCGCGGCGGGGTCGCTTCTGGATTTCGCCCTCGACGACCTCCCATTCCCCGTCGGGAGGGTCCAGTTCGCCGAATTGCACCCGATGACCTTCGCCGAGTATCTGGAAGCGGTGGGCAACGAACCCTTGGCGGCAGTGGTGCGGGGGGACCCCAAGGCGTTGCCCGAGGCCGTCCACGCGAAGTTGCTGGACGAGGTGCGGACCTATTCGCTCGTCGGGGGGCTGCCCGAATGCGTCAAGGTCCGGGCGGAGGGCGGTAGCCTGCTGGACGTTCGGGAAATCCAGAACGACCTGATCATCGCCTTCGAGCAGGATTTCGCGAAGTACCCGGAACGCATGGAGGCTTCCACGCTCCGCGAAATCTGGCGCGCCGCCGTCGCGTCCGCCGGGCGGCAGATCGCCTACGCGGCGCTTTCCCGCGGGCATTCGGGAACCACCAACAAAAAGGCGCTGGAGCTCCTCGCGAAGGCGCGGCTGGTGAAGCTGTCGCGGGCGGTGTCGTCCGCCGCCCTGCCGTTCGACCTCGACACGGCGCCCCGGATCAAGCCCTACGCGGGGGACATCGGCCTCTACCAGGCGATGTCCGGCCGGCCGGCGGACGAAGTCCTGCGTGAACGCGACCTGCTCAACACCTACAACGGCGCGCTGGCGGAGCAGTTCGTGGCGCAGGAACTGTCCGCGGCATTCGGCGGCGACGAACCGCACTGGTGGAAACGGGACGCGAAAAACGCGCAGGCCGAGGTCGATTTCGTGGTCGCCCTGGACGGCCGCGTGCAGCCCATCGAGGTAAAAAGCGGCGCGGCGGGCCGTCTCAAGAGCGTGCACCAGCTGCTGAAGGAAGCCCCGTCCGTCCTGGACGCCATCGTCTTCTCCTCCGCCCCCTTCGGGGAGCTTCCCGCCCAGCGGCTGAAGTTCCGGCCCATCTACTACGCGGGCGCAGTCGCCCTGCGGGCGCAGTGACGAGTTTGCGGTGCGCCCTGCGGGCGGGACGAAGAAGGCCAGTTCAAGGTGACGATTCCCCTTGCCGGAAGCCACAACCCGGAAACAACTTGGGACAACTTGAAAAACAACCGAAAACAACTTCTTGGAAAGAAGACAAACAGGGCAAAGGGAGGCAAGAGGAACTCTGATTGGTCTCACGCAGAGGCGCAGAGAGGCGGAGGCGCAGAGGGCTTGGGGAGACAAAAGCTCACGCGGAGTCGCGGAGACGCGGAGAGGCGACAGAAAGCACAAAAGGACAAAAAGT
>JAFXQI010000048.1 GCA_017527155.1 Kiritimatiellia bacterium | reverse complement strand
TCGGCCGAGTTGCATCCGCACATCCAACGTCATCCGATGGTACGTCCCGGCATCCGGCGGCGAAGGGACTCGCCGCCCTACCCGGCTTTGCACGAACGAAAACACAAGTTCTTCGACTGACAACTCCAATGGTATATCCAAAGTCTCAATTTCGCCCCCCCCAGGCCCGGCGGCGGGGACCAGGAAAAAATTTTCGCCCCCCCGCGTAAGATTTCCCCCGATTCCGTGAATATCCAGTAGAGCATGGGGTTGGCCGGCCGCCCCGGCCACCCGCGCTCCGCCATCTCCAAACGGATACGATTCCATGCATCCCAGCGACATCCCAGCCTCCCCGTACGGCCGCCCCGCGACGGCCGCCGCCCCCTTTTTTGTCTTGCCCTCACCCCCGCCGCGGCGCATCCTTCCGGACGATGGCCGCCCGGGTGGGCGGACGCATCGATTCGACCCAACCACACAGGAAACAAGCGCAGAGACACAACCCCCGTCCAATCCGCTTTCTGCAAAGCCGTCGTTTGTTCGGAATCGTCGGAAACGCCACGAGAACGACACTTGCAAGAAGGAACACGCCCGGGCGTGTTGCCTCTTCCTGTGTTTTCTCCAAGGCCCCTTCCGACGAGCCTCGAACAAAGGCCCAGGAAGAGGCCGATTTTTGATTTCCCCTCCCATCACCCCGATAAAAACAACGAACGAAAGGCATACCCATGAACCCCACCCCCTCATACAGCCCCCCCCGCATCCTTCTGACGGCCCTGGCGGCTTGGGGCGCAGCGATAGTCGTTTCCGGCACGGCGACGGCGGACGGCGTCTGGTTCGGCGCCGGGCCAACGTACCGGGGGGGGCTGAAGCTGGAGCTGAAGTCGAACGGAAGCATGTGGAATGCGCCCGTTGCGGGGAATGGGAGCTACGGACAGGTCAATGACAACATCGGCAGTTATGCGGACCGGACATTCGACGACGGCTACGTGAAAAAGGACGCGGGCACGGGGAATCCCAGTTCGATCGATCCGAACACGACGTGGAACTGGGGCTACAACTCGGGCTCGCAGGTGAGCGGCGGGAAGTTGAGTTTCCACCGGTCCAGCACCCGCGTGGTGGGCGAAACCTACGGTCTGGCGCCGGGGGCGGAGGCTTCGGGACTGGGCAGCGACACGTTCGGCGGGGTCGGGGCGGAAGTCTTTGCCGGCGCAAAGTTGCTTGAATCCGGAAGCCTCGAATTGCACGTGGCCTTGGGCCTGGGCGGGGCTTGGGGCCTGGAGGGGAAGGTTTCGGGGACGACGGCGGAAGGGGCGCTGGCCCGCTACCGGACGGTGGACAAGGTGACGGACACCTACGTCTACGACGTCTCCGGGATCGCGATGCCGCGCGCGCCGCACCGGGGTTCCTACGACGGCCCCTTCGGCAATCCGCCCGTGATCCCGAGCCCGACCATCCCCAACAAGCCGAGTTCGGCGACGCGCAAGGGTTCCCGCTCCCTGCAAATGCAGCGCATGGCAGGCGGCAAGGCCAGGAACACGCTGGACATCGACGCGGAGATGGACCTCTGGTCCGCGTGGGTGGGGCCGCAGTTCCGGCTTCGGCTGGGCGAACAGGGACGGCTCTGGCTGGCCCCGCAGGTCTCCTTCAACCTGGCGGACGTGGAGGCCAGCCGCGACGAGACGCTCTGGAAAATCGGTGGCGATGGCGCAAAGGAGGCCATCGGGTCGTGGCACGACCGCGAAGACGAGCAGAAGTTCCTTCTGGGCCTCGGTGCTTCGGCCGGCCTGGAATGGGAGTTCGGCGGCGGCTTCTTCGTCGGGGCTTTCGGCCGCTATGAGTGGATGACGGACAAGATCGATGTCGCCATCGGCCCCTCCGAAGTCTCCATCGACGCCTCCTCCTGGGCGGTGGGCGCGCTGGTCGGGTACCGGTTCGGCGGGAAGGTCGCAGGAATAAACTGATTCATTTTCAATTTAGGGAACAAGAGGAGCAAACACATGAAATCGACAAAAGGCTGGCTGGCGGCGGCATTGGTGGCGGCATTCATCCTAGGCGGGGCGATGGAGGGGAAGGGGGTGAAATATAATGACTCAACAAGCCCTCATGAAATCACCATGATCCTATACTTCGAGCCAGGTAGTCTTGGTTCTGACGAGATGACCAGATTGGAGGATTGGCGGGGGTATTTTCAAGATGCGTCCGACGCTGTATGGCATTACACAAGCAATCAAGTGGCCGTAAAGGAGGTGCAAGTCTACAGACGTAAGAAACCTAGGGGGTGTGACGTTCAAGTGAATAATGAACCAGCTCGTAACGCAAATGGTGATACCACAGATTCTTGGCCAAGTGCCAAAGTGTACGATGGCTGGGTTTCACGTTTATTGGGAACAACCATCTCGTTGCCATATGATCTCAATGGTGCGAGAGTAAAGCCGAAAGCAGGTCGGTGTATTGCTCATGAAATGGGACATAGCATATTTGGGGTGCGCGATGAATACAAATACTTTTGTTGGAGAGAAAGTTTCTGGGATTTTGTGTTGAACAGAGAGTTTTTCAATGTTGAACGATTGGAATTTGTGCGCTACGGAGACGTTCACGATGCCTACAAGGTTTCACCGTATTTTTCCGATGCGCGAGTCAAAATAACAGGCGATGTCGCAAAGGCATTTGGCAATGATATTCCAGGCCCGGCCACCATCATGAACCATGATCAGCTATATACTGATATGTCCACTCCTAACAAGGGCGATGCCCCATGGACTGGGACTATGCATTACAAGGAATGGACAGGGGGACTTCAAGTTGGGTCCATTCCATTCGACGATATTCATTTTGCGACATGCCAAGAGTATTATTGCCATAAATCAGCTTGGGAGCGAATGGCGGAAACAAGGGGGCTCAGGCTTGGAGTCCGCGGTAGTGGGGCAAAACCGGAGATGAATTGGCACCTGATGGACGGGGCGCCAGTAGTCATGTTGTTGTTGGATGCCTCCGGGAGCATGCGGGGGGCAAAGTGGACCGATGCGTTGTCGGCGGCCCGGAATGCCGTGGAAAAGTCTTGGCTTCCCAGTGCGTCTTGGTCAGGGGATTATGTGGGGGTCATCAGATTTGCGAGCAGCCCGACAACCTTGTTTGGGCCCGAAGAGGTGAAGGATAAAGCAACTCGAAATTCCCTTGCGGGTAGAATCAACGGCTCCGCATCCGGGAATACAGGGATTAACGCAGCCTTGCAGGAAGCCTTGCGCGATTTGAACGGCTTGCGAGGGAAGTCGATTGGGGCAGAGTGCGTAATCCTCTTGTCCGATGGATACAGCACCGATACGGTAACAGAGGCAACACTAAACGCTCTGAAGGCTCGGGGTGTGAAGGTAAATACGGTGGCAATCAAGCCCGATGCGGACGAGGCGTTGTTGATGCGGATAGCGAGGGTGACTCAGGGACAGTATGGAAGCATCCAGCCGAGTTGGACGACGAAAAAGTCCTTGGGAAAGCAGGCCCGGGCGCTTCTGTCCACCGTGAATCTTTCGCAGTTTTTTGCGGACTTATACGCGGAGGGGCGGGAGTCGGAGCAGACGGCACGATTGGAAGGGGTGGCCGCAGGAATGCTGGTGGAGCATGAAATCGTGGTGGACTCGTATGGGGATATAGACTTGACGGTCAACCTGTACTGGGAGAAGGGGAACATGGACCTAGCGTTGGTCAGACCGGATGGGACGGTCATCGAGCGTGCAGCGGCAGAGGCAGCGGCGTCAGATTTGGACGGGGGAAAGGAAGCGGATTCGGCATTCATCCGGGTGAGCGAGCCAGAGGCAGGGACATGGAAAGTTCGGGTGATCCCGACGGCGGGGAACGGGGAGCAGGCATATTTGGCGACGGTTTCGTGTACGGGAAGGGACAACATGCTGTTGTTTACGCAGACGAACGGGGATACACAGACAAATACCTTAGCGTGGCCGACCCCGCTGGTAGTTTCGGCTTCTTTCGGCGGAGCGGTTCCAGCAATCACCGGGGCGGTGGTGACGGCGGTGGCAACGTGCCCGGACGGGACAGAGGTGCCGTTTGAGCTGTGCGACAATGGCGAGAACGGGGACAAAGAGGCGGGCGATGGAGTGTATTCCGCGGAGTTCAAGGGCTTCACGGAGGATGGAGAATACCGTTTCGACGTCGAAGGCAAGAACGTCAGCGGCATGACCTGCTGGGATGGTTACTCGCCATCGGAGGGTGGTGACCTGCCTGCACCGAAGCAGGTGGAGCCATTTGTTCGGCGGAAGTCGCTGACGGTGCAGTATGACGGTCTG
Source organism: Kiritimatiellia bacterium (assembly GCA_017527155.1). Lineage (GTDB taxonomy): Bacteria > Verrucomicrobiota > Kiritimatiellia > CAIQIC01 > Lenti-01 > CACXEY01. The sequence continues at coordinate 3,226 of JAFXQI010000048.1, read as the reverse complement.
CCGGAGTTCATCAATGCGACACGCTACACGGGGACGGAATTCGCGAGCTGGACGCTGAACCGCAACACGGGGGCGATGACGGGGAGCCTGGTGGTGAGCAACCAGCCGACTTCCCGGAAGACGTTGATTGCACCGTTCTGGTACGCCGTAACGGAAACGGTCAACGTATTCTTGGCCAAGGTTGATGGCTATACGGATGACGGCGATCCGTACGTGAACATCACCGACAAGGTGGAGGCGGCGCTGATGGCGAAGTACGGCCGGAAGAGCATGGCGCCGGGCGAGTGGGTGGCCATCGACGGCGTGGAGGTGTACAGCCGCGACCGGTCGATTCCCGACATGACGGCGCTTTGGTCGCTGTGGGCCGACCCGCCCGCCGGAGCCGAACGCCGGATCGACAGCTACGACCGCGATTCGGATGGCGTGCTGGACGACGAGGAAATCCTGCTGGCCGTCGAGCATTGGGAGGCGCTGGACATGGACGACGAGGCGCTTCTGAAGCGGATTGCTCTGTGGAAGCAGGGGGAAGAGTAGGAGGGGGGGGAACGGGCGCCGGGGCGCGGGCGGTCTGCGCAGGAAAGCACCGTCCGCGCCGCGGCGCACAACCCGGGCAGGAGTGTCGATGAAGAAGTGGATCTTGTGGTTTGCGGTTGCGTGTCTGGTCGGGGGCGCGGTCTGGGCGGGGCGCGCGGCATGGCGTCGGCATGGGGCTGGGACGTTGCCGGCGGGAGAAAGGGCCGGTGGAACCGGGAATCTTCCGGCGACGCAGGAGGTGTCCGGCGGGGCGGAGGAGAGTGCGGGGGCCCGGCTGGAATCGGGGAATGCGGAATTGGCGGACGGAACGGCCCGGAACGGAAACCCGGGACGCGGGAGTGAAAAAAGGGAAGGAATGCATCGGGGGGCGGATGGATGGGATTCCCGGGTGGAAACCAATCGGCGGGATATGCCCGGGAATGATCCGGCCTATCGCGAAGGGGGCTCGGCCGATCGCGGGGGAGGAAGCAGAGAGGCAAGTGCCTCGGGTTCCACCGCTCCGGGAGTGCCTTTCGGGGCTGTAGGGGTCGTGGCAGGGAAAGCGGAAAACACAGGGGAAGCGGAACCCGGCGCGGAAACGGAATCCCAGACGGTTTCACCGGAGGAGGCGGAACGAATCTTCGCGGGCAACGATGAATCAGCCGCCGCGGCCCGGGAACTCCGGCGGCAGGCCGCCGAAGAGGAAGAAGAGGCGGAGGAAGAGGAGTCCGGCCCGCCGCTGTGGATTGTCAGGAGCCTGGCTTGGGACGAAGGGATGCAGGAAATGGAGGTGTCTTTCCGGTTCGGTGAGGTGGCCGGTGCAAGTGGAGGAGAGGCCGAAGCGGGTGGGGCGGTTGAGAATGGCATTCTGGTGCAACGAATCCCGCCGGGCTGGGAGGTGCAGGAGAGTTCTCCCGAGGCCGATTCCTTCGCGCCCGGGAGCCGGAAGCTGAAATGGTTGCTGTCGGGGAGTGCCGTGGCCGGGCGGGAAATCAGCTTGCTGGCCACGCCGACGGAGGGCGCGGACCCCGGGGATTGGGATTTGGCGCCGACTTGGTTTACGTGCCGCTGGAACGGAAGAGCCTGCATGGTGCAACCGGAGGCCGCTGCGGAGTGAACTCGCCCGGTCGTTTTGCGGGCGGGGGGAGCCGGATGGCCTTGAAGGGGCTGGCGTCCGGCATCGCCTTGTGCGCGACGGCGGCCTTCGGCGGCATGACGGCGGTTCGGAGCATCGACGAGGGATCCCGCGCGGGGGGAGGCAATGCCTACGGGACAACCGTGACCGTCTCCGTGGAGGACACGGCCCCGTCCGCGATGATTCTCCAGGAGGACCTGCCGGAAGGGTGGACCGTGGAAAGCGCAACCTGGAACGGGACGGACTTCATGCCGCGGCAGGTTTCCGGGGGGACCAACAAGTGGCTGTTCGGGCTGGGCACGGCCCCCGGTGCGGGAACCTTGCGGTATGTGACGCGAACGGCCCAGGCCGTGGAAAGAGCGTATGCCATTTCGGGAAACCTGGCCTATCTCGACGGAAACGTGCAAGTCGTTGCGGAAACCGCCGGGGATGCGGTCGTTTTGGCGATGGACGGCGATTCGGACGGGATTCCCGACGATTGGGAAGTCAAGCACTACGGCACGGTGTCGGCTTGCGATGCAAAGGCGGACACGGACGGGGACGGCATGACGGCATTGGATGAATTCGTGGCGGGGAGCGATCCGACGGATGGAAAGTCGTTTTTTGGCGTTGGGTTGACCTTCACCGATGGGGTGCCGGTGGTTTCATGGATGCCGGATCTGGGGACGGCGAGAAGTTACATGGTCGAGGGAAGGGCCAATCTTCCCGACGAAGGGGTGTGGTCCGCGCAAACGACACCCGGCATGCGCTTCTTCCGCGTGAGAGTGGGGTTGCCGGAGTGAGAGGGCGCCGGACCATGCAGGTTTTGCCGGGAGGTACGGCTTTTCCGTCGCGTCCTTGCAAGGGAATGGATGCGCGGCGCGGCTGGATGCCGCACCCCCAGGACCTGCGCTCCGATTGTCCCGTCCACCCCGGGCGGGCCGGCCACGCCACGCTTTTCGAACATGATCAAACGAAAGGAAACGAACGATGAAACACGAAAACATCCGGATGACCCTGTTGGCACTGGCGGTTGCGGTGGCCGTGGCGGGTTCCGCCCGCGCCGCCACCGAAACCGTGGGCGGCGTGGCATGGAGCTACGACGTTGACGCAGGCGAGGCGACGGTGACGGGGGCTGAACCGGCTGCCGGCGAGTTGACCATCCCCTCCATCCTGGGCGGCTGCCCCGTGACGCGCATCGGGGACAACGCGTTCGCCTCTTGCGAGGGGCTGACGGGCGTGACAATCCCCTCCAGCGTGAAGAGGATCGGGAAAAGCGCGTTCAGCGGTTGCAGCACCCTGACGTCGGTGGCGTTACCGGAAGGACTCAAGCGCATCGAGTCTGGCGCGTTTTTGGGGACAGGACTGCAGACGGTGACCGTTCCCAAGAGCGTCCGATGGATTGGTGGCTCCGCTTTCGCGTCTACTCCCCTGCAGAGTGCGACCGTCCTGGGGGGGGCGATTTCGGGCAATGATGGGGCATTCACACGTTGCAACTCCCTGAAAACATTGACGCTCGGGACGCGGGTGAGCGGAATCAGCTATTACGCGTTCGCCGACTATTCATCCCGTTGGACCGCATTGGAAACGGTGCATGCG
>JAFXQI010000093.1 GCA_017527155.1 Kiritimatiellia bacterium | reverse complement strand
ACCCATCCGGTCATCCTCTACACGGACCATCCAACCCTCCTCAGAACCTGAACACCCGTACCCAGAAAAGGACAGTCCCACGCCCCCACCCATTCCGGTTTTGATCTCCACAAAATTTCCGGTTTTGAAATCCACGCGACAATCGAATAACTTCGGATTGACAAGGCGGCGCGCGGAGGGTATGGTTCGCGTCTACTTATTGCACAGGGCCGGAAGGACCGGCCGGAAATGAGGAACCAATGGAAGCGTATGCAGTGATCGAGACCGGTGGAAAACAGTACCGGGTACAGAAGGACGATGTGGTGGCCGTGGAGCTGCTCGAAGGCATCGAAGCCGGCCAGACGGTCGAATTCGACCGCGTGCTCGCCGTCAACGACGGCTCCGGCCTCAAGGTCGGCAAGCCCGTCGTCGAGGGAGCCAAGGTCGCCGCCGAGGCCGTGGAAATCTTCCGCGCCCCCAAGGTCGTCGCCTACAAGAAGAAACGCCGCAAGGGCTACCACCGCAAGGTCGGCCACCGCCAGGACCTCCTGCGGGTCAAGATCACCGCGATCGCGTAAAGGAGCATCACCATGGCACACAAAAAAGGTCAAGGCAGCAGCCGCAACGGGCGCGACAGCAACGGGCAGCGGCGCGGCGTCAAGCGCTTCGCGGGCGAAACCGTAACCGCCGGCAGCATCATCGTCCGCCAGCTCGGCACCAAGAAGGTCCCCGGCCTCAACGTCGGCATGGGCAAGGACTACACCCTCTTCGCCCTCAAGGACGGCGTCGTCTCCTTCGACCGCGAAGGCAAGCGCGTCAACGTCCAGCCCGTCGCCAACGGCTGATGGAAGCCCCCGTCCGGGAGGCGTGACGGAAAGCGGAGCCCTGCGGCTCCGCTTTTTTCGGTTTATCCGCCCGCCCTGCCGCCGCATGGCCGCTCCGTCCAGCCGCAAGCCCCGCCGCAACCGCGCGCGCGAAAGCGTGCTGCGGGCCGCCGCGCACGCCGTCGAGTCGCGCCGCGCCTCGCGCCGCCGCTGGGGCATCGCGGCGGTCGTGCTGCTGGGGACCGCGGCGCTGGGGGCCGGCGCGTGGCTCGGCGGCCGGTGGGTGTGGGAGCGGTGCTTCCTGCACAACGACTACTTCGGGATCCGGAACGTCGAGATCTCGACGGACGGGACGCTGGATCCGGCGCTGGTCCGCGAGTACGCGGGGGTGCGGGAAGGGATGAATCTCTTCGAGGTGCATCCGGACGCGGTGCGCTCGAACCTGCTGGCGGTGCCGGTCGTCGCGTCCGTCTCCGCCGGGCGCCGCTTTCCCGACACCGTGGTCATCGACATCGCCGAGCGCACCCCCGTCGCCCGCCTCGGCACCCGCGCCTCGGGCACGCCGCTGGCCGCGGACGCGACGGGCCACGTCCTGGGCCCGAGCAGCGTGCGCGCGGACCTGCCCATCGTGTCGGGACTGCGCGACAAGGCGCTGCGGCCGGGGGACGTCATCGGGGACCCGCTGATGGCGACCGCCCTGCGCATCCTCGAAATCTGCGCGCGGCCCGACCTGCGGCGCGAGATGCGGGTGGCGCAGGTGGACATCTCCTCGGACACGTGGATCACGCTCGCGCTCGCGGACGGCGGGCAGATCCTGCTCTCCCACGACGGCCTCGAAACCAAGCTCGAACGCTTCCCGCTGATGCGCGACGCCGCCCGCCGCCGCGGCCTCGACCTGGCCATCTACAACATGACGTCGGACGCGAACTACGCCGCCACCCCGCGAGGAGGACCGCATCCATGAGAAGACGCACCGAACCGGTCGTATCCCTCGAACTCGGCACCAGCCACGTCCGCGCCTTCGTCGCCGAACCCGGCGAACACGGCACCCTCGCCCTGCTCGGCATGGGCGAATGCGAATCCGCCGGCATCCGCAAGGGCGAGCTCGTCCACTTCGAGAGCGTCGCCAAGTGCGTCCAGCAGGCCGTCGAACAGGCCGAGGAGCGCGCCGACGTCACCATCGCCGAGGTCCACCTCGCCCTCTCCGGCTCGCACATCGAGGGGCAGCACAACACCGGCACCGTCGCCGTCGAGGGCGCCATCGACGAGGACGACCTCGAACGCGCCCGCGCCGCCGCCCGCGACATCGCCCTCCCGCCCGACCACGAAGTCCTCCACCACGTCATGGGCCGCTGCCTCGTCGACGGCGCGCTCTGCACCTCCCCCATCGACATGGTCGGCCGCTCCCTTTCCCAGAACGTCCTCGTCGTGCACGGCCTCCGCTCGCGCATGATCAACCTCGCCAAGGCCGTCAAGTCCCTCAACCTCGGCATCCGCGGCATGGCCTTCTCCGGCATGTGCGCCGCGATGGCGACCCTCACCCCCGAGCAGCGCCACGAAGACGGCGCCCTCCTCGTCGATCTCGGCGCCGGCACCACCGACTGGATCGTCTGGACCGCCGAAGGCGCCGCCGCCGCCGGCGCCATCGGCGTCGGCGGCGACCACGTCACCAACGACATCTCCCACGCCTTCCACGTCCCCACCGCCCTCGCCGAACGCATCAAGATCGAACACGGCGACGCCCTCCTCCATCCCATCTTCCGCACCCGGCGCCTCACCGTCCAGGAGAGCGGCCTGGGCAAGTCCGCGCGCTCCATCCGCCTCTACGACCTGCACAACGTCATGTCCCTGCGCATGGAAGAGACCCTCGGGCTCATCCGCGCCCGCCTCGACCGCCTCCAGCTGCTCGCGCGCCTGAAGGGCGGCGTCGTGCTCACCGGCGGCGGCGCGCACATGGAAAACATCCTCCAGCTGGCCGAGAACGTCTTCGGCCTGCCGTGCGCCATCGGCGAACCGCACGGCATCGACGGCCTCTCCAAGCGGCTCGCGCGGCCCGAGTACGCCACCGGGCTGGGCGCCCTCCTCTACGCCGACAAGACCGAGCGCGAACAGGCGGCCCGCGCCGGCGGCTTCTGGCGCAAACTCGGCCGCTGGATCGGTTGGTGAGCCATGACCCCGGATCCCTCCCCCGTCTCCCCCGAACCCGAAGCGGCCGACACCGGCGCCGCCCCCGGCGCGTCCGCCGCCGCGGCGGCCCCCGACGCCCCCGGACCGCGCGCCCACATCCTCGTCGCCGCCGTCGGCGGCGGCGCCTGCGCCACCCTCGGGCGTGCCCTCGCCAACTGGCCCGACGCCCCCGAAACCGCCGCCATCAACACCGACGCCCGCGCCCTCGCCCAGTGCGGCGTCCCCCGCACCCTCGTCATCGGCCAGAAAGTCGCCAAGGGCCTCGGCGCCGGCGGCGACACCGACATCGGCCGCATGGCCGCCAACGAAGACGCCGACTCCCTGCGCGCCCTCGTCTCCGGCCACCAGCTCCTGCTGCTGCTCGTCGGGCTCGGCGGCGGCGCCGGTACCGGCATCGCGCCCGTCCTCGCGCGCATCGCCAGCGAAGAAGGCCTGCTCGTGTTCGCCTTCGCGACCCTCCCCTTCACCTTCGAAGGCGACAACCGCGCCGCCCAGGCCAAGGAAGGCCTCGAAGCCCTCAAGGCCGCCTGCGACGCCGTCATCGTCCTGCCCAACCAGCACCTCGTCGGCCTCCTGCCCCCCGACGCCTCCCTGCCCCAGTCCTTCACCTTCGCCGACCGCATGATGCTCGCCGGCGTCCGCGGACTCTGGACCCTGCTCGCCGAGAACAACATGATGAACCTCGACTTCTCGGACGTCCAGACCCTCGTCGAATACAACGACAACCTCTGCGTCTTCGGCTACAGCGAGACCGCCGGTCCCGGCAAGGCCGACAAGGCCCTCGACGCCCTCCTGCACGGCCCCATGCTCGACTCCGGCAAGATCCTCGCCAACGCCGGCGCCGTCCTCCTCAACGTCATCGGCGGGCCCGACCTGGCCGTATCCGAACTCGACACCGTGCGCCGCGGCATCGCCGACGTCATGCGTCCCGGCGGCAACCTCACCGTCGGCGCCGCGATCCTCCCCGACTGGCACGGCCGCCTCGCCCTCACCGTCCTCACCGCCGAGCGCTGGATGCCCATCCCCGCCGACGGCGAAAGCCTGACCCTGTCCCTCGAATCCCCGACGCCGGCCACCCCCTCCTCCCGCCGCAAGCGCACCCGCAAGGCGGCGGCCGCCCAGCCCACGCTGCCGTCCCCCTCCCCGTCCCCCTTCCAGGACACCTCGCCCACCCTCCACGACGGCGCCGACCTCGACATCCCCACCTACATCCGCCAAGGCAAACGCATCTCCGGCTGACGCCGGGTCCCCGCCCCCTCCACCCCCGCCCCCACCCGCCCGCAATCGAGTGCGGCCGATTGCGATCGAATGCCATCGCTTGCCCCCCCGTTCCCTCGTCCCCGCCACTTTTGAAAACAGGAAAAACCATCGAATTTCCCCCTGTTTCCCCCCACTCTCTCCCCCATGAAAAACCGGCCGCTTTTCTCCCCCGTTTCCGTCATCCATCGCACCGCCGCGGACCGCGGTTTTCGGGTGGACGGAAGGGGGGCCGTTGGGATAGGGTTGGAGAAAACGAAAGACAACGAAAGGTCAATGCGATGATGAAGAAAACGGTTTGGGCGATGGCGGCCCTGATGGCCATCGCGGCACTCGCCCCGGCGGCCCGCGCGGGCATCGGCGGATTCGGCACCTGGTGGGACACCAAGGACTACGGCGACATGTACGGCGGCGGCGGCAAGCTCGGCCTCGGCCTGGGCATGGGCTTCTGGATCGAAGCCCGCGGCTCCTACCTCGAAAGCCACGACCGCAAGACCGCGGACGTCTCCCTCGTCCCGCTCGAGGCGCTTGTCGGCTGGCAGCTCGAAGTGCTCGAAATCCTCCGTCCCTACGTCGGCGCCGGCATCGGCTACTACGTCAAGGACTTCGAGTGGAAGAGCGAATGGAAGGAGTGGAAGGAAGAGTTCAAGTCCAAGGACTGCGCCGGCTACTTCGCCCTCGCCGGCCTGAACCTGAACCTCGGCAGCGCCGTCACGATTTTCGGCGAAGCCAAGTACAATCTCATCGGCGAAGACGACAAACTCAAATGGCGCGGCAGCGACGTGAAGGAGAAGTACTCTTTCGACGGCCTCTCCGTCAACGTCGGTCTCAAGTTCGGCTTCTGACATCCCGTCCAAGCCCCTCCTCCCCCCGCCCGGCCCCCAGGACCGGGCGGTTTTTTCATGGGCGGAACCATGATGGGAAACAGGAGGTTTCCAGAAGGTTTTCCTTGATATCGCAAGTGGTTTTCCAAGGCGGGCCCGCATCTCCGGGAGCGAAAGGTGGGGCGAGCACTCCGTGCGAGCCGCAGGGGGACGGAGAAGGGGGAGCGGCTCGCACGGAGTGCTCGCCCCACCACCCCCACGGGCGCAACCCCAGTCTATTCCACGAACTTTTCCAGCCAGGCGGCGAGGGCGGGAGCATCCGCCAGGACGCGTGGGGACGGCGTGCGCCAGCGCCCCGCGGAGCGGATGCGGGCGCGGTAGAGGGTGGCGTGGGGGATGGGCGGGGCGCCGGCTCCGGGGCCGCCCACGAGTTCGGCGCCGCGGCGGACGTTGTCGGACATCCACGCGGGGAGGCGCGCGGCGTAGTCGTTGCGGGCGACTTCGCCCTTGTGGAGGGCGAGGGCGGCCATCAGGTCTCGGAGGTCGGCGTCGGCTGCGGCCACCATCAGGTTCGGGTGCAGGAGGGGATGCCAATACTCGGTCTCGACGGCGCGGAAGGGGCCCCCCGCGGCATCCATCGCGGCGACGCCCCAATGGTGGGTGGCGCGGTGCGTGGGATGGCCGTCGAGGGCGTGCGGGAGGAACACGATGTCGGGGCGGGCCGCCTGCCAGCGGGCGGCGAGGCGGCGGACTTTTTCGTCGGGGTCGTCGGTCGCCGCGGCGCCGAACCATGGCGTCCACCCGAGCGCGGCGCACGCGTCGCGCAGTTCGCCGCGGCGGGCCTTTTGGCGGGCGCGGAGGCTGCCGAGGGTGGCGGGGGATACGGTGACGCGGAAGCCGCATTCGCGCTGCAGGCGCAGGGCGAGCAGCCCGGTGATGCATTCGTCGTCGGGGTGCGGCGAGAGGATCCAGAGGGTTCTCACGGGTAGATGCCCCGGAGCTTGGTGGCGCGGGCGACGCGCGTGACGGCGAGGATTTCCGCGGCGTCGCGCAGGCGGCACTTCTCGCGGGTGGCGACGCCGGCGACGTCGTTCCACGCGCGGAGCATCAGCCGTTCGAGCGAGCGGTTGACGTCTTCTTCCTCCCAGAAGTGCGCCTGCAGGTCCTGGACCCACTCGAAGTACGAGACGGAGACGCCGCCGGCGTTCGCCAGGATGTCCGGCACCACCTCGATGCCGTTCCCGGCCAGGATCGCGTCCGCCTCGGGCGTGACGGGGGCGTTGGCGCCTTCGACGACGATCTTCGCACGGACGTCGGCGGCGTTGTCGGCGGTGATCTGGTTCTCCATCGCGCACGGGGCGAGGATGTCGACCGGCATTGCCAGCAACCGCTTGTTGGCGGCGGGGCCGTCGGCGACCGTCTCGCCGCCGCCGAAGCCGTCGAACGCGCCCTCCGGCGACGCGCGGACGTGGTCGAGCAGCGCCGGGATGTCGAGTCCGCGCGGACTGAACACGCCGCCGCGGGAGTTCGTGACGCCCGTGATACGGAACCCGCGCCCGTGGAGGTACTTGGCGGCGGCGCGGCCGACCTTGCCGAAGCCCTGGATCGCGACCGTGCTCTGCGCCGGCAGCAGACCGAGGCGGTCGGCGGCCGCCATCAGGACCGTCGCCGCGCCGCGCCCCGTCGCTTCGAGGCGCCCGAGGCTGCCGCCGAGTTCGACGGGCTTGCCGGTCACGACGCCCGGCACCGAGTGGCCGACGGTCATCGAATAGGTGTCCATCATCCACGCCATGATCTGCGGATCGGTCCCGACGTCCGGCGCCGGAATGTCCTTGTTGGGGCCGATGAGGAGCGAGATTTCGGCGGTGTAGCGGCGGGTCATGCGTTCGAGTTCGCGGCGGGACATCGCGTGGGGATCGCACACGACGCCGCCCTTCGCCCCGCCGTAGGGGAGGCCGATGACGGCGCATTTCCACGTCATCAGCATCGCCAGCGCCTGGACTTCGGCGAGAGTGAGGCCGGGATGGTAGCGGATGCCGCCCTTGGTCGGCCCGCGCTCCGCGTTGTGCTGCACGCGGAAGCCGCGGAAGACGCATACGGACCCGTCGTCCATGCGCGTGGGGATCGAGACTTCGAGCGACCGCTGGCACTGCCGCATCCGCGCGTGGATCCACGGTTCGAGACCGATGCGCTCCGCGACCCGGTCGAGCCGGGCGCACGCCATCCGCAAAAGTCCGCTGCCTGTTTCGTCGCCGTTCATGTTCGCCTCCGCTGTACGCCCCGGACTCTACCCCCGCCCCGCCCCCGGGCGCAACGCCAAAGCGAGGAGGGGCGGGGACTTGGCGACTTGCGACTTGCGACTTGGATTGGGGGGGGCAACAAGTCGCAAGTCGCCAAGTCCCATCCCAATCTCCCCCCTTTCGGCTGGACAAACCCGCCGCGTTCCCTAAGCTGTTCCCCATGAAAAAACGCCCCGCCAAACAACCCGCCAAGGCCGCCGCACCCGCCCCCAAGGCCCCCCCGCGGCCCGCCGCCCCCATCTACATGAACGCCCTGCCCCAGCGCGAACGCGAAGCCCTCCGCCTGCGGCTCTTCGCCCTCTGGGAGAAAGGCGTCCCCGCCGAGAAGGCCTCCGCCGACCTCCACATCCGGATCATCACCGTCCGCAAGAACTACGCCCGCTTCGAGCAGGAAGGCGCATCCGGCGCCTACGAAAAGCCGCACGGCTTCGCCCTGATCTCCAAGTCCGAACCGGACCGCGAGGCCGAAGACGCCCTCGTCGCCGCCATTGCCGCCGGCGCACCCGGGGCCAGCGCGCCCGGCCACGCCGTCTGGTCCGCGCAGGCCGTCATCGACTTCTACCGCACGCGCTTCGGCAAGACCCTCTCCCGCACCGCCGCCGTGAACCTCCTCCGGCGCCTCGGCTTCCTGAACGGTTCGCCCGTTCCCTCGGACCGCATCAAGCTCTTCCGGGACTGGGAGAAGGAGAACCTCCCGGAAATCCGCGCGCTGGCCCGCAACCTCCATGCCCTCGTCGCGTGGGTCGACGAAACGCTGGTCACCCCCATGTCCTCCAGCGCCCTCCGGCACAACCGCGACGCCACCCTGCCCGCCGACCTCGCCCCCCGCTACAAGACCCTTTCCGCGATGTTCCTGACCGGCGAACTGTTCTTCCGGCGGCTCGACGGCGACCTAACGCCCGGGTTCCTCGGGGAGTTCCTGGAAGGACTCCGGGCGGAGCAGGGGAACCGTCCCTTCCTGTTCCTCATGGAAGACCGCCGGCGGCTCTGGAACGACGAGATGACCGCCTGGCGCAAGGAACAGCGCGACGCCGGCAAGCTCTGGATCCGCTGCTATCCGCGTCTCCACCGTCCCTCCCTCATCAAGACGCCCCGTCCCCCCCGCGCCTCCCTGGAAGACATCCTCGACGCCCTCCACTGACCCCGCCTCCAGCCCCCGTGCGAAATCCGCAGTTGACGCGCGGCGCCCCCCGTGCGATAGTTGCATGTTCGATTCGGAAACCGATTTCCAGGAGACTCCCATGAACGCCATGTATCTCGAAAAAGCCCGCGAGCGGATGCCCAACATCCCGCTGCTCATCAACGTCGTGTCCAAGCGCGCCCGCCAGCTCAACGCCGGCCAGCGCCCGCTCGTCAAGCCCGACAAGCCCGACATGGACCACATGGACCTCGCGCTCAAGGAAATCGCCGAAGGCAAGCTCTCCGCCGAACTCGGCCCCCTGCCGACCGACGATTCCTCCCCGTACGACGCCTCCATCCTGGCGCTCTAATTCCCCACCGCCCTCGCCGGGCGCCGTACCATGTCCGCCGCCCCCCGTTCCAACGCCCCCGGTCCCCTTGCGACCAACCGCAAGGCCCGCCACGAGTACACCATCCTCGAGTCCTGGGAAGCCGGCATCGAGCTGACCGGCGGCGAAGTCAAGAGCTGCCGCGCCGGCCAGGCCAGCCTCAACGAGGCCTACGCCGACTTCAAGAACGGCGAGCTCTACGTCCTGTCCATGCGCATCCAGCCCTACGCCGCCGCGCGTTCCGGCTTCGCCGCGCACGACCCCGACCGCCCCAAGAAAATCCTGATGCACCGCAAGGAGCTCGACCGCATCGCCGGCCTCGTCCAGCTCAAGGGCCACACCCTCCTCCCCCTCAAGCTCTACCTCGCCCGCGGCCGCATCAAGCTCGAACTCGGCCTCGGCAAGGGCAAGCAGCTCTACGACAAGCGCGAAACCCTCAAGCGCAAGACCGCCGCACGCGAAGCCGCCCGCGGCGACGCCTGACCCCTCCCCCATGCAGGAACTGATCGTCAAGACCGAAAAAATCGTCCACGGCGGCCAAGCCCTCGCCCGCGCCGACCGCTTCGTCGTCTTCGTCGACGACGCGCTCCCCGGCGAGACCGTCCGCGCCCGTCTCTACAAGAAGAAGAAGAGCTTCGCCTTCGCCCGCGCCGTCGAAGTCCTCGAGCCCGCGCCCGAGCGCATCCCCTCCGACTGCCCCCTCGCCGGCGACTGCGGCGGCTGCACCTTCCGCCACTGCCGCTACGCCTCCCAGCTTGCCTACAAGAAGCAGATCCTCGCCGACGCCCTCCACGGCCTCCCCGCGGCCCAGGCGCTCGTCGCCGACGTCGCCCCCTCGCCGCTCACCGAGGACTACCGCAACAAAATGGACTTCACCTTCGGCCGCACCCTCGAAGGCGAACTCCGGCTCGGCCTCCACCGCCGCGGCTCCTTCATCCACATCCTTCCCGCGCAGGACTGCCACCTCCAGTCCGCCACCTCCCGCGAAATCGTACGCCGCACCCTCACCCTCGCCGAAGACATGGGCCTGCCCGCCTTCCACGAAATCAAGAAGACCGACGGCCTCCGCCAGCTGACCGTCCGCGAAGGCCGCAACACCGCCCAGCGCATGGTCGAACTCGTCGCCACCCGTCCCTACCCCGGCCTCCCCGAACGCTTCCTCGCCGCCGTCGGCGACCTTGCCGACACCGTCATCGTCTCGCGCGACACCCAGCCCCGCGGCGTCCCCCACCCCACCGACCGGCAATGCCTCAAGGGCCCCGGCCACATCGAAGAGACCCTCAACGGCCTGCGTTTCCGCATCGGCCCCGACACCTTCTTCCAGTCCAACACCGCCCAGGCCGAACGCCTCTTCGCGCGCCTCCTCGAATGGGCGCAGAAGACCGGCCCCCACGCCACCGCCATCGACCTCTTCTCCGGCACCGCCCCCATCGCCATGCACCTCGCCCGCGCCGCCGCCCGCGTCTACGGCGCCGAAAGCTGGGAACCCTCCGTCGCCGCCGCCCGCGAAAACATCCGCCTCAACGGCCTGGACAACGTCGAGATGGTCGTCGCCGACGTCAACGCCGCGCCGCCCCCAACCCTTCCCGACCGCGCCGACCTGCTCGTCGTCGATCCCCCGCGCCCCGGCCTCTCCCCGAAGGCCATCGACTGGATCCTCCGCCGCTCCCCCAAGACCCTGATTTACGTCTCCTGCAACCCCTCCACCCTTTCCCGCGACCTCCAGCTCATCCTCTCCTCCGCCCCCTACACCCCCGCCGCCGTCGAACCCTTCGACATGTTCCCCCACACCTTCCACCTCGAAACCCTCGCCGTCCTCTCCCGCACCTGAGCGGGCCGCGGCCGTTCAGCCGTTTCGGTCCGCGCTTTCGCCCCCCGCGGGGAACATCATTCCGGGACGAGCAAGCGATAGGCCGGATAGCCGTGGACCTCATGCCGGGCGAGAATCGGCGCGACCTCCGGCTCCGCGGGATCGTCCGCCAGCACCGCCACCGCCCGGAACCCCTCCAGTGCGGCGGTCACGCGGGCGTCGCGGAGCGTCGTCCGCTCCATCAGCGCGCACACCTTGCACCAGCGGGCACCGAAATCCAGCAGGACCGGCCTGCCCGCGGCCGCGGCCTCCGCGAGCAGTGCGTCCAGGCGGGCCGGGGCGTCGGGTTCGGCGAAATCGACGGTCACGAACCCGGGCGGGGCGCCGCGGCCGTCCGTCTCCGTGCGGGCAGAGGCAAAGCGGACGACGGCGCTCCAGGCATACCAAACGGCAAGCGCGAGGATGAGGACCCCGAACACCTTCTTGACCCTCTCCATCCAGGCCCCCGGCTTGGGCAGCACCGCGAATCCGGCGGCGGCCAGCGGCCACGGGAGCGCCATGCCGACCCCCAGCAGGAAGGGCAGCAGCAACGCACCCGTCCGGCCCTCCGCATAGAGTCCCCCGGCCAGCGCCAGCACCGCCACCAGCACCGGCGCCACGCACGCCCCGGCCAGCAGCGCGGAGAGTCCGCCCGCCAGGAACGCCGCCGGGAAGCGCGCCCGTCCGGCATACCGCGACGCACGCCGCCAGCGGCTGAAATCGAGGTTCCACGCTCCCAGCATCGCCACCCCCAGCGCTCCGAAAAGCACCGCCATCGCCCCCGCGAACCACGGCGAGGCGTTCAGCGCCGCCCCGAACACGCCCCCCGCCCGCACCACCGCCGCGCCGAGTCCCCCGTACGCCGCCGCCATCCCCGCCCCGTACGCCACCCCCAACCCGGCCCGCACCCGCCGAGGGGCACCCGACGAAGCCGCCGCGCCGATGATGGCCAGGTTCACCGGAATCATCGGGAGCACGCACGGCGTCAGGTTCAGCAGGAAGCCCCCCAGCAGGATGGCCAGCACCGTCAGCCCCCACCCGTGCGCCCGCAGGTACCCCGCGGGATCCGCCAGGAACCCGACCGACCGCGCATCCGCCCCCCCCTTCCCCGCCTTTCCCAGGAACTCCACGAACCGCTCCGGCGTCGCATGCCCGTCCCACGCCGCCGCCGCGCGGAACCGTCCCGGCGCCGGCGGCACCGCCGCCGCGACATCCGCCGCGACGCCCACCGCCGTCCCGCCCCCGACGGGGACCTCCCATGTCTCCGGCATCCGGCAGAAATCCTCCCCGCAGAGCTGGCCCGTCACGAACACGGACGCCGGGGGCTCCGCTCCTTCCGGCAAGCCATACGAGACCTCCACCGCTTCCGCGTACGCCGGGAACTCCCCCGGCAGGTCCGGCTCGGGTACCGTCTCCGCCTCCAGGACCGTCCCGTCCGCCAACCGCACCTCGAACCCCTCCGCCAGATGCATCGGCGGCTGCGGTTCCAGCTTCACGCGCACGCACGCGCCGCCGTCCAGTCCGGCGGAAAGCCCGATCGGGGGCGGCTCGGCGGCGATGGCCACGGCGGCCAGCATGGCGGCAACCGCCAGAAGGCGCACGGCAAGCCGTGAAGGAAGGCGGAAATGGAGGCGGAGGACGGAGGCACAGGTCATGTCGGAATCCTTTCGTGGCCGACTCTACCCCGCTCCGCCCCCCCGCACAAGCCCCAAGCCCGAAACACTTTTGGCAACACGAAAAATCCGAACATTTCCCCCATTTTCACCCCATGGTCCACACCCATGAACGACACGCGGAAACGGGTATTCCCCGGACAGGCAAATGCCTCTCCGAAAAAAAGGATTGCCAAGGCGGCGGAGGAAGCGTAGATTGTCCGCGATTTTTCCGTAAGGAAGGCCACGCGACCCCATCGTCTAGAGGTCAGGACATCAGGTTTTCATCCTGGTAACACGGGTTCGATTCCCGTTGGGGTCGCCAGTTTCCGCGCCGGAAAGCCGAAACCAAGGAGTTTGACATGTCCCGCAACGCCCGCAACAACGATACCACCCGCCCCCGCAAGTCCGGCGCCGCCAAGAACCGCCGTCTGCTGGAGCACCGCCGCCGCCTGGTCGCCCTCGGCGTCCCCCAGGAGAAGGTCATGCAGATGGACCACGCCCGCATCCGCCTGCTCCTCGCCAAGCCGGCCCTGATCCCCGAATACGTCAAGTAGGACGTACCGGCTCCGCAACCGCGGAAGCCCCGAAGCCCGCCCATCGCCCCGATGCGCGGGCTTTTCGTTTGCCCGCGCAGAGGCGCAGGAAGGCCGAGTTGCAGAGAAAAACACTCGCGCGGAGCCGCGGAGGGGAAAACCCAAAATGTCTTCCTCTCCGCGCCTCCGCGCCTCCGCGTGAGATTTCTTCTCTCCAAGCCCTCTGCGCCTCTGCCTCTCCGCGCCTCTGCGTGACCTTCCCGCGGAACGGTCTTTCCTTTTGCCGCGGGTGTGCGATACTGGAGGGATATGGACAACGCAATGTCGAGAGAAATCCTGGCGCAGGCGAAGCGCATCGTGGTCAAGGTCGGCAGCCGCGTGCTCGTGCAGCGCAGCGGGCGGCCGGACATCCGGCGCATGGCCGCGCTCGTTCGCGACCTGGTCGCCGTGCGGGAACTGGGACGCGAGGTCGTGCTCGTGTCGTCGGGCGCCATCGCGTGCGGCATGGAGGCGATGGGCCTCCGCCGCCGCCCCGAGGACCTCCCCACGCTCCAGATGGCGGCCGCCGTCGGCCAGAACCGCCTCATGGCCCTCTACGACCGCCTCTTCGCCGAGGCGCACTGCCGGATCGGCCAGGTCCTGCTCACCCACGCCGACCTCGAAAACCGCCAGCGCCACCTCAACGCCAAGCACTGCCTGCGCAAGCTGCTGGAGCACGGCGCGGTGCCGGTCGTCAACGAGAACGACGCCGTATCCACCGACGAAATCAAGTTCGGCGACAACGACGCCCTCGCCTCCCGCACCGCGATGCTCCTCCAGGCGGACCTGCTCGTGCTGCTGACGACGGTCGACGGCTTCCGCGTCCCCGGCGCCGACGGCCACGAGCACGTCGTGTCCTGCCTGCCGTGCGTCGACGAGGAAGCGCTCTCCCATACCGCCGGGAAGGGCAGTCCCCTCTCCACCGGCGGCATGGCCAGCAAGCTCGGCGCGGCGGCGGAAGCCGCCCAGACCGGGACGCACGTCGTCATCGCGAACGGCCGCAAGGGCGGCACCCTCCCGAAGATCCTCGCCGGCCACCCCGTCGGCACCTGGCTGCCCGCCGGCGCGCCGAATGCGCTGAACCTGCGGCGCCGCTGGGTCATGTTCTTCCACCGGCCGCCGCGCGGGACGCTGACGGTCGACGACGGCGCGCGCGACGCGATCGTCCGCGACGGCAAGAGCCTGCTCGCCGTCGGCATCCGGTCGGTCGAGGGCCGCTTCGCGCCCGGCGACCTCGTCGAGGTGCGCGACCTGCGCGGACGCCCCGTCGCGCGCGGCCTCGCCGCCTACTCCCACATCGCCGCCATCGCCTTCCGCGGCCTCAAGACCGCCGAGATACGCCGCCGCTTCGGCGAAGGCCTCCCCGACGAAATCATCCACCACGACAACCTCGTCATCGACCCGGCCGCCCTCCGCGACGGCGCGGCCGCCCCCTGAAAGGAGCCCCCATGGACAACGCCCCCGCCCCCTCCCTCCACGACACCATCCGCCGCATGGGCGAACGAGCCGTGGCCGCCTCCCGCGCCCTGGCCACCCTCTCCACGCGCAAGAAGAACCTCATCCTCGAAGCGATGGCCGACGCCCTCGACGCCGACCGCGCCCGCATCCTCGCCGCCAACGCCCGCGACATGGCCGCCGGGCGCGACGCAGGCCTCGCCGACGCCATGCTCGACCGCCTGCACCTGACCGACGCGCGCCTCGACGGCGTCATCAACGCCGTCCGCTCGCTCGTCGGCCTGCGCGACCCCGTCGGACGCGAAATCGCCCGCTGGACGCGCCCCAACGGCCTGCTCATCCGCAAGATGCGCGTCCCGCTCGGCGTCATCGGCATCATCTACGAGGCCCGACCCAACGTCACCGTGGACGCCGCGGCCCTCTGCTTCAAGGCCTCCAATGCGGTCATCCTGCGCGGCGGGCGCGAAGCCCTGCAAACCAACATCGCCCTCGCCGAAGCCCTCCAGCGCGGCGGCGCCGCCAAGGGCCTCCCGCCCGACTCCATCCAGCTCATCTCCGTGACCGACCACGACGCCGTGCGCGAGCTCGTGCGCCTCGAAGGCCTGGTGGACCTCGTCATCCCGCGCGGCGGCGAACGCCTCATCCGCACCGTCGCCGAGCAGGCGCGCGTGCCCGTCATCAAGCACTACAAGGGCGTCTGCCACGTCTACGTCGACAAGGCCGCCGACCCCGAAATGGCCCTTTCCATCATCGAGAACGCCAAATGCTCCCGCCCCGGCGTCTGCAACGCGTTGGAGAAAGTCCTCGTCCACCGCGACATCGCCCCGTCGTTCCTCCCCCTCCTCGCCGAACGCCTCCGCGCGCGCCGCGTCGAACTGCGCGGCGACGAAGCCGCCTGCGCCGCCGTCCCCGGCCTCGTTCCCGCCACCGACGCCGACTGGGACGCCGAGTACCTCGACCTCGTCCTCGCCGTCAAGGTGGTGGACGGCGTGCAGGCCGCCATCGACCACATCAACCGCCACGGCTCCCACCATTCCGATTCCATCATCACGGCCGACGCCAAGGCCCGCGACCAGTTCCTCCAGCAGGTGGACAGCGCCTGCGTCTACGTCAACGCCTCCACCCGCTTCACCGACGGCGGCGAATTCGGCCTCGGCGCCGAAATCGGCATCTCCACCGACAAGCTCCACGCCCGCGGCCCCATGGCCCTCGAAGAACTCACCACCTACAAATACCAAATCACCGGCAACGGCCAGATCCGCGTGTAGCACGGCCTGAAACACCGCTCTTGCGGGCAGGAGTCGCAGGATGGACAGGCGGGGAGGACTCGGCACGGGGAGGAATCACGGCAGTATGGATGCCTTCCCCGCCAGGACATCGAGCAAGTTGAGATGGCGGATGCCGTCGCGGTGCTGCAGGAGCGGGTCCAGCGTGAGCAGGACTTTCGGGTAGTTGTCCCGGATTTTCTCGAACGGCGCGTATTCCCGCGCCTCCGTGGCGGGGTCCGCAATGGTCATGGAGACTTGCACGTAGGCGTATTCTTCCCGGCGCCGCACGATGAAATCGCATTCCAGCCCGCCGATTCTCCCGACGCTCACCTGGAAACCCTCCCTTTTCAAGTGGGTGAAAACCAGGTTTTCGAGCACGGGCCCGTATGGAATCCGGTGGTCGGTGTTCGCCGCGAAGTAAATCCCCGTATCGGCCAGATAGAGCTTTTCCCCTCCCCGCAGGGACTTGCGGCTCTTGAGGTCGAAGCGGGGACACGGATACAGGATGCGCGCCCTTTCCAGAATGTCCAGATAGCGCTTGATCGTCCTTTGCGTGACAGGCAACCCTTGCTTTTCCCGGAATTCCTTTTCGAGGTTCCGGAGGCTCGTCGGCGCGCCGAAATTGTTGACCAGATACGTCCTGACCTTGTCGAACACGGGCCGGTTCCGGATTTTGATCCGCCGCCGCACGTCCTTTTGCAGGATCTGTCCGACCACGCTCTCCACATACGTCTCCCGCGCCTCCGCCCCGTCAAACTCGAGCGTTTTCGGAAAACCGCCCTCGCGGATGTATTCCGCGAAGGCTTCCCGGTCCGCCGTGGCCGACTTGCCGAGAAAAGCCCGCATGTCGAGCCATTCGCGGAACGACAGCGGGAACAGGTCGAACTCGACGTGCCGCCCCGTCAGCTTCGTCGCCAGCTCCCCCCCGAGCAGATAGGAATTGGAGCCCGTGACGAAAATCGAAACGCCTTCTTCCCGGAACGCGTTCAGCACGGGCTCGAAATCCGCCACGTTCTGGATTTCGTCCACGAACAGATACACCTGCTCCGCCTTCGCCGGCAGCCTCCCGGCAATGGCCTCTTCGAGTTGCTCCGCCAGCCGGATGTTCTTGAACCCGCGCTTGTCGAGATTGAGATAGACGATGGCCTCTTCCGGCACCCCCTCCTCCCGCAATTCCTCCATGACGGACAGTAGCAGGCACGACTTCCCGCACCGTCGGATACCGGAAATCACCTTGATCAAATCGGACCGGTAGAAAGGCCGGAGCTTGCGCAGATACGCCTCCCGATGGAAAACCCGCTGTTTCATGGCCGACAGGATGACAGCCATTCCAGAAAAAGTCAAGTTAACGACATTGTTTTTTGTGTCCTGTTGAAAACAAGCATCTTATCTGGCGATTAACTATCAATCCGGCACGGGCTTGTCCCGTGTGGTTCCTCTGCCTCAAGCCCCGGGGTTTTGCACAATCCGCAGGCCCATCGGCAGAAGGCGGGTTTTCCAACGGTTGGAGTTGTCGGGTGAAAACCTTCGCAACCTCCCACCCATGAAAATCATCCCCCAGTCCTCCCCACTCACCCTCCGCCGTGTTGCCACCTCTTCCCTGCCGCCCTTCCATCAATGGAGAACGCTCGTTGCTTTTCGCTTCGGCAATTGACAAAACCGTCTGGGGATGGTGAAATCGAATCAACGTTTCGGACGCGGGCTTCTGTCTGCACACGAAACACGACATTTTGGTTTTGCACCTGCAAAATGTGTCGTTAGTGGAACTTAGGCCGTTTCAGTTGGACGACAGTTGCAAGGAGCGCATCCATGCGCACCTCTCTTCTGATTTTCCAACCAGGCAGCCTAAGGCCTCACTAAGAGTCAGTCGAGAGGCCTTTCATGCCCCGAAGGGGCCTCCCGGAACGGAAACACGGGGCGGAGGTCGAGACATGGACAAGCGAATCAGGCACACAAGGACTCCGATGGCGGGAATGCTGCTGGCCATATTGCTGCCTTTGTTCGGTAGTTGGGACGCGCGGGCGGACGAGGGAATCGCGGGGGTGTTTGGTGGTGGGTGTGTGAACTATACGACGCCCGTGTCGGACGGGGGACTTTCGTGGCTTCTGGCTTCCCCTCCCGGTTATGTGCCGCCGCCGGACTTCTTAGAATGGGGGCCTGATTTTGCGATTATAACCGGTGCGTCCTACACCAGTGAAGTGGGCAGGGCGGAAATGACACATCTCGTCATACCCACGGAAGTGAATTGGGAGCCTCATGGGGATGAGTGGTCTCTCCGGCGAAACGATCCCACCTATGTGACGGTCATCCGAACAGGCGCATTCGCGGACAGATCGGAGATTAAAACCGTTTTGATTCCCTTTCACGCTACACCGGCAGTAACGAACATCGGCAGTGGTGCCTTCAGCAACTGCACGAGCCTAACAGCAGTGTCATTCGGCGCTCCAAACGAGTACGCCATACCTGAGTGGGAGTCTTTTCGTTATCCTTTGCGGATTGGCAACCATTGTTTCTACGGGTGCAGTTCGCTGACAAACATCGACATCCCGGACGCCGTGACGGACTTCGGGGAGCGGGTTCTGGCGCAGTGCACGGGACTCAAGACCGCGACGCTGGGCAAGGGCATCACGCGCGTCCCGGAGGGGACCTTCGAGGGGTGCAGCGCGTTGGAATCGGTCACCTTTCGTGGGGAGGTGACGGAAATCGGCGCGCGTGCGTTCTACGGGTGCACTTCGCTTCGAAACGTAGTGATTCCGGAGGGCGTGACGAACATCGGGGAGCATGCGTTCGCCTACGGCGACGGGCTGACGGTGGTCATACCGGAGTCGGTGCGGGGCGTCGCGATGACGGCGTTCGAGGGGTGCCGGAACCTGACGGTGGTGGCCGGAAACAACGTGCTGGGCGAGGGCAAATGGGGCGAGGAGCGCTGGGGAAAACCCTACACGGGGCTCAACGCCAGCCTGTTCAACAGCTGCACGGGCTTTTCGCTGGTGGTGTCCACGAACGTGACGCGTGTCGGGGAAAGCACGTTTGGCGGTTGCTCGGCGCTGATTTCGCTGACGATTCCGGCGGGCGTGACCGCAATCGGCGACACGGCGTTCTCCGGTTGCGGCGCGTTGATGTCGGTCGTGCTGCCGGAGGGAGTGGAGAGCATCGGGTATCGTGCCTTCGGGGAATGCAATGCGCTGACAAATCTGGTCCTGCCGGACAGCTTGCGGGAAATCGGAGAATCCGCGTTTTCCCG
Organism: Kiritimatiellia bacterium; assembly: GCA_017527155.1. Lineage (GTDB taxonomy): Bacteria > Verrucomicrobiota > Kiritimatiellia > CAIQIC01 > Lenti-01 > CACXEY01. Next base: position 11,384 of record JAFXQI010000093.1, on the reverse strand, counting down.
TTGCACGGCGTTGAGGTCCGTGGAACTGCCCGCGGGGGTGGCGGCGCTCGGAAGCTATGTGTTCTACGGTTGCACGGGGTTGGTCTCGGTCACGCTGCCGGCGGGGATGGAGACGATTGCCCCGGATGCCTTCGACGGCTGCACGGGGCTGGAGCGCATCGACGTGGCGGAGGGGAACGCGGCGTTCTCGTCGCGGGACGGGGTGCTGTTCAGCGCGGACGGGAAGCGGCTGGTCCTGTATCCGACCGGGCGGACGGAGGCGGCCTACGCGGTGCCGGACGGCGTGGAGGACATCGGGAGCCGGGCGTTCAACGATTGCACGCATCTGGTGACGGTCTCGTTTCCGGCCAGCGTGGTGGACATGGGGTTCGGCGATTCGTGGAACACGCCGTTCGACGGTTGCACGTCGCTGGAGGCCGTCGAGGTCGCGGAGGGGAATCCCGCGTACCGTTCGGCGGAGGGTGTGCTGTTCGGCAAGCCCGGAGAGGGGGGCGACGCAGCGTTGCTGCTGCATCCGGCGGCGAAGGCGGGGCGCTCGTACGCCATCCCGGCGGGGACGGCCCGCATCGGGGCGTCCGCATTCGCGGGGTGCACGGGGCTGGAGGAAGTGGATATCCCGGAAGGGGTGACGAACATCGGGTATCGTGCATTCTCCCGCTCGGGGCTGGCGGCGGTGTCCACGCCCAAGAGCGTGGTCCGCATCGGGGACCAAGCCTTCGCGTCTTGCACCAATCTTGTGGCGGCGACCATTGCGGCGGGGCAGGTGGGGCATGGAACCCTCATGTCAAGCGATTACGAGGACTACGTGTTCTCCTTCTGCACGGCGTTGGAAGCCGTGACGCTGGGAACGGGGGTGACGGACGTCGCGCCGTACGCCTTTTCGCAGTCGGGCGTGCGGACGCTGTACGTGCCGTCGTCGTGGGAGGGCGCGGCGGCCAGCCCCGTGGGGCACGTCTTCTATGACGAGACCTACCGGTGGGCGCAGGAGCATCCGCTCGAAATCGTGTACTACGACCCGGAGCCGGAATGGTCCTATACGGTGGCGGACGGCGCGGCGACGGTGACGGGGGTGGTGCCGGCGAAAGGAGAACTGGTGGTTCCGGCGACGCTGGGGGGCTATCCGGTGGCGGCCATCGGCGACAATGCGTTCATGGGGTGCATCGGCCTGACGTCGGTCGTGGTCCCCGGGGGCGTGACGGACATCGGTTCCTCCGCCTTCAGCGGATGCACGGGGTTGGTGTCGGTGGTAATCCCCGAGGGGGTGTCGAGGATCCGTTACGGCACGTTCACCAGCTGCCGCGTGCTGACGAATCTGGTCCTGCCGGAAAGCCTGCTGGCCATCGACTCGTATGCTTTCTCGGGCTGTTCAGGGTTGACGGAGCTGAAGCTGCCGGGCTGCGTGGAGTGCATCTACGAGTCGGCCTTCCAAGGATGCACGGGCTTGGCGATCCTGGAGTTGCCTGAAAGTCTGTCGTACATGGACCGCTGGGCGTTTTACGGATGCACGGGGTTGACATGCATCACCATGCCTTCCGGACGCGGGGCGGGTTTCGAATACAACACGTTCGGGGGGTGCACGGCGCTGGAACGCTTCGAGGTGGCCGAAGGAAACCAGAGGTATTCCTCGCGGGACGGCGTGTTGTACAGCGCGGACGGGAAGCGGCTGGTCCTGTATCCGGCCGGCCGCAAGGCGGAGAGCTACGCGGTGCCGGAAGGGGTGACGGAAATCTCGTGGAGCGCCTTTGGCGGGTGCGGCGGGTTGACGGGGCTGGTTCTGCCCGACAGTTTGGAGAACCTCGACGGAAGCGGCGCGTTCGAGGGGTGTGGGAATCTGGCGGGGCTGGAGGCGCCCGCGTCGTGGAAGGAGAAGCATTTCGACAACTACGGGGAAAGTGTCTTCTGGACCGTGTACGCGGGGGTGCCGGAGGGGTGCATGGTGACGTACAGGGATGCCCCGGCGGCGAACGAGACTCAGACCACGCCGGTGCCGGTGGCGCATTCCTGGCTGGAGGAGCGTGCCGCGGACATCCTCGCAGCGTGCGGCGGCGACTACGAGGCGGCGGCGAAGGCCCGGGCGGCGAACGGACGGCCCGTGTGGGAGTGCTATGTGGCGGACGTTTCCGCTACGGATGCCGCCGAGAACTTCAAGACGGTGCTGGTGCAGGAGAACGGCCAATGGGTGGCGAAACCCAGTCCCGACCGCGGCGACGCGCGCACCTACACCGTGCAAGGCGCATCCGGACTCGGCGGCGAGGAAGCGTGGGGTCCGGTGATGGACGACAGCCGCTTCTTCCGGGTGAAGGTGGCGCTGCCGGAATAGGGCGGAAACCCTTCCCGTTCCGGTCGTGCTCCCGGAGAGCGGAATGCGAATTCGGCCTCGGCGCCGAAATCGGCATCTCCACCGACAAGCTCCACGCCCGCGGTCCCATGGCCCTCGAAGAGCTCACCACCTACAAGTACCAGATCACCGCCAACGGCCAGATCCGCGTCTGACCCGCCGGCCCCCGTCCCGCCGGCTCCGACTTGCGACTTGGCGACTTGCGACTTGAGGGCTCCCTTTTCCCCCCAAGTCGCAAGTCGCAAGTCGCCAAGTCCCCCCCTCCCCGCGGGTTGGCAAGGACCGGGGCCTGTGGTACAAGGAGCGGCACGCAAAACGACGAGGACGACATCATGGCGGCGAAACGCACATCGGAAAAGGAAACGGCCGAAAGCATGGGCCGGCGGCAGCGGGAAATCTCCATCTCGGAGTTCTTCCTCAAGAACCGGCACCTGCTCGGATTCGACAACCCGCGCAAGGCCGTCATGACCGCCGTCAAGGAGGCCGTCGACAACTCCCTCGACGCCTGCGAAGAAGCGCGCATCCTGCCGGAGATCGCCGTCGAACTCGTCCAGACCGCCCCCGACCGCTGGCGCGTCTCGGTGCGCGACAACGGGCCGGGCATCGTGCGCGCCCAGATTCCGAAGGTCTTCGCCAAGCTCCTCTACGGCAGCAAGTTCCACCGCCTGCGCATGTCGCGTGGCCAGCAGGGCATCGGCATCAGCGCCGCCGGCATGTACGGGCAGCTCACCACCGGCTCCGCGACACGCATCCTTTCGCGCACGACGGCCGCCTCCGCCCGGCGCGTCGAAGTCCAGATCGACACCCGCTCCAACAAGCCCGCCGTCCTCGCCGACGCCGAAAGCGACTGGCGCCCCGAGTTCCCCGCCGCCACGGAAGGCGCGGAGGCGGCGACGTATCCCCACGGGACCGAAGTCTCCATCGAGATGACGGGCCAGGTCGTCCGCGGACGCCTCTCCGTCGAGGAATACCTCAAGCAGTGCGCCATCGCGAACCCCCACCTCCGCCTCCACTACCGCGCCGTCCCCCTCCCCAAGCCCGGCCTCCCCGAGCCGCCCGCCGAGCCCGCCTGGACCACCTACGAACGCGCCACCGGAGAACTGCCGCCCCCCGTCGAAGCCATCCAGCCGCACCCCCACGGCGTCGAACTCGGCGTCCTCATGCAGATGCTCAAGGACAGCACCTCGCGCACCCTCAAGGGTGCCCTCCAGGAAGACTTCTCGCGCGTCAGCCCGCGCGTCGCCGAGGAAATCTGCGCCCGCGCCAACCTCGACCCCAAGACCTCGCCCGCCCGCGTCGCCCAGCGCGAAGCCGAGACGCTCTACCAGGCCATCCAGGACACCAAGCTCATGCGCCCGCCCACCGACTGCCTCGCCCCCATCGGCGAAGAGCAGATCCTCGCCGGCCTGCGCAAGGAAGTCCCCGCCGACTTCTACACCGCCGTGTCCCGCCCCCCCTCCGTCTACCGCGGGAACCCCTTCCTCGTCGAAGCCGGCCTCGCCTACGCCAAGCCCGGCGACAATCCCGACCTGGCGGCCGACGACACCGTCCGCGTCATGCGCTTCGCCAACCGCGTTCCCCTCCTCTACATGTCCGGCGCCTGCGCGATGACCGAGGCCATGGAAAGCGTCAACTGGAAGAGCTACGGCCTTCCGCACCCCAAGGGCGCCCTTCCCGTCGGCCCCGCCGTCTTCTTCCTGCACATCGCGAGCGTGTGGGTTCCCTTCACCAGCGAGAGCAAGGAAGCCATCGCCCACTATCCCGAAATCCTGCGCGAGATGACCTTCGCCCTCCAGGAGATCGGCCGCCGCCTCGGCGTCTACCTCAGCCGCCGCCAGCGCCAGGCCGAAGCCGACCGCAAGCGCAGCTACATCACCAAATACATTCCCCATCTCGCCCTGGGCCTCCAGGAAATCCTCGGCCTCGACGCCGCCGGAAAGACCGACCTCGAAACCCGCCTCGTCCGCATGCTCGAACGCGCCAAGGACGGGTGAGGCGCCTGCCCGCCTTCCGGCCCGGCGCACCCTCGTCCCCGTCCCGCAAAGGATTGCCAACCCGCGGCGCCGCGGTTATGGTAGGGACATCGAAAGGACCGTACCATGACCGAACGCATCGTAGGCGTCATCCCCTCCCGCTGGGGGTCCACCCGTTTCCCCGGAAAAAGCCTCGCCCCCATCGCCGGGCGTCCGCTGCTCGCGCGCGTCATCGACCGCGTGCGCCTGGCGCGCCGCCTCGACGCCGTATGGGTCGCCACCGACGACGAACGCATCGCCGAGGCCGCCCGCGCCGCCGGCGCCGAACCCGTCATGACCCCCTCCGACCTTCCCTCCGGCACCGACCGCGTGGCATGGGCGCTCCGCGGACGCGACGCGGACATCGTCGTCAACATCCAGGGCGACGAACCCCTGCTCGATCCCGCGGCGGTGGACGCGGTGGCGGCGGCGCTCGCGGACGATCCCTCCTGGGACATGGCGACCGCGGCCAGCCCGGTGGCGGACGCGGCGGAGCTGCACAGCCCGGACGTCGTGAAAGTCGTGCGCGCGGACGACGGCGCCGCCCTCTATTTCTCCCGTTCCGTCATCCCGTATGTGCGCGGGGCGGCACCGGACTTCCCGCCCGAGCCGGGCGTCCACCTCCGCCACGTCGGCCTCTACGCCTACCGCCGGACCTTCCTGGAGCGGCTCGTCGCGACCCCTCCCTCCCCTCTCGAACGCCTCGAAAAGCTCGAACAGCTCCGCGCCCTCCAGCTCGGGTGCCGCATGAAGGTCCTCGACGCACCCGCCGCCGGCGTCGGCGTCGACACCCCCGCCGACATCGCCCGCGCCGAAGCCCTCCTCCGCGCCGCCGGCATCCCCTGACGGGGAACCACCTCTCCGCAACCCGTCGCCCCCAAACCCCGACGGCGAGGAGCCGCAGCTGTTCCCCCGGTTTCCTGCGTCCCGACAGCGTCCCCGCCGTCGTCCAGATGTTCCGTGTTCCAGAGCGGTTTTCCGTAGCTTCGGGGATGTCAGGCAAAGAACGTGTGGTTTCGTTCGTGCCAAGCCGTGTTGGTAGGGCGGCGAGTCCCCTCGCCGCCGGAAACAGGGACGTGCACGTGGATGTCATGGGAGGTGCGGATGCAAGTCGGCCAGAATCCGGGAAAAAATGCGTCCGCACATTTCCGGCCACTCCCTTTGGCATGACGGGCACCGGCGGGCAGGGACTGCCCGCCCTACCATCCCTGCGCCTGGGGAATCGCAAGGTTTTCGACTGACAACTCCTTCCCAGCAATTTTCCAACCACGAGGTCGCGCGGAAGCGCGCCCCTCCCGGTCTGATCTCCGCGGGGCAGGACGCGCTTCTGCGCGTCCGCCGGGGAAAAACGGCCCACCCCGCCCGCCCGACGTACGTCGCGACGCTCCCCCGCCGTCGTCCCTTCGCTCCGGAAGCGCATCCCTGCCCGGAATGCCTCGTTGCAGGCACGTCGTACAGCCTACCTTGGGATGGAAGCGGGCACGAGACGGCGGTCGAGGTCGGCGAAGGCGTTTTCGAGGGCCTCGACATGGTAGAGTTCGTACATGTTTTCGGCGTAATCGACGAGGCCGGCGGATTCCAGGCGGTCGTAGAGGTCAGCCGCCGATTCGCCGCGGTACAGGGCGTAGCGCTCGAGCAGGTAGATGAAGAAGCGGAATTCCTTGCTCATGGGGGGCTCAATCCATGCGGAGATAGTCCGAGCGGAGGGGATCGCCCGTGATGCGTTCGGTTTCCCAGATGTCGAAGATGCCGTCGGGACCGAACTGGGTCATGCGCATTTCCGGGTCGGCAAGCATCTGGTAGGTGCGGGAGTGGAGGAACAAGGCCAGCGCCTCGCGTTCGCCGTAGCCGTGCTTTTCGGCGATCCGGCGGACGACTTCTTCGTCGTAGTAGTCGAGGATGTCGGGAGAAAGGCGGGTCACGGCGAACGGACCTCCCGGAAGCGCAGGGCGGCGAGGGCGGCTTCCGTTTTCATTGCGTATTGGTCCTTGAGCCGCTGGGGGAGCAAGCGGCGCAGGGCTTCTTCTTCGGTGTAAGCGCCGGAAAAGAAGAGGTTGAGGACGGGCATCGTGTTGTCGTTGGCGACGGGGCCGACAACGACATCGCATCCGGAATCGTCGAGACGCAGGGTGCGGTTCCTGGCAACGAAGCGGAGCCAATCCGCATCCGCCACGGGGAAGCGCAGGACTTTCAGGTCCGCGAGGGCCGCTTCGTCGAGTTCGAAAACCGATACCGCCGCGGTTCCGCCGGAGCGGCGCAGGACCGTGGTCGCTGCCCATTTGGCCGCCTGTTCGAAACTGGTTGTCAGATAGAACCCGGCCCCGAAATCCAGCGCCCTGGCGAGGGGCATCCGTTTCGGTTTTTCGACGATTGTGTTGCTGCCGTGGTAGAGAAGCATGGAATTTGCGATCCGGGAATGTGTAGTCAATAGCAGACACGGGGGTGGATGGGAAGCGAAAAGGGGGAGCGGGGAACGGACGGTGAAGCGGACACAAGGCCAAAAGAAAACCGCCGCCCGGGGAAAGGCGGCGGTTGGCGCAGGATGACGCGCCTCACTCCACCGGGCAGGGGGTGATGTGCCAGATTTCCTTGGCGTATTCGGCGATGGTGCGGTCGGTGCTGAATTTTCCGGAGTTGGCGATGTTCATCAGGCACATGCGCGCCCAGCGGGAGGGCTGTTCGTAGACTTTCGCGATCTCGGCCTGCTTGGCGACGTAGGCGGCGAATTCGTCGAGGACCAGGAAGTGGTCGCCGTGCGTCAGCAGGGTGTCCCAGATGGGCTGGTAGAGGCCCGGCTGGTCGAGGTTGAAGAAGTTGTCGCGGATGGCGTCCAGCACGCGGCGGACGTCGGCGTTGTTGTTGTAGACGTCCCACGGGTTGTAGCCGGCGCGGCGCAGGGCTTCGACTTCTTCGACGGTCTTGCCGAAGAGGAAGAAGTTGTCGGCGCCGACTTCTTCGCGGATCTCGACGTTGGCGCCGTCGAGGGTGCCGACGGTCAGGGCGCCGTTGAGCTGGAATTTCATGTTGCCGGTGCCGGAGGCCTCGGTGCCGGCCGTGGAAATCTGCTCGGAGAGGTCGGCGGCCGGGATGATGCGTTCGGCGAGGGAGACGCGGTAGTCGGGCAGGAAGACGACGTTCATGCGGCCCTTCATGGCGGGGTCGCGGTTGATGACGCCGGCGACGTCGTTGATGAGTTTGATGATGAGTTTGGCGAGGAAGTAGCCGGGCGCGGCCTTCGCGGCGAAGATGTACGTGCGCGGGGTGAAGTGCGCGGAGGGGGTCTCCTTGAGGACGAAGTACTGGTGGATGATGTCGAGGACGTTCAGCAGCTGGCGCTTGTATTCGTGCATGCGCTTGATCTGGACGTCGTAGATGGAGTCGGGGTTGACGTCGACGCCCAGGGTGGCCTTGATGATCTCGGCAAGGCGGATCTTGTTGCGGCGCTTGACGTCCATCAGGCGGCGCAGGAAGTCGGCGTCGTCGGCGTATTTTTCGAGTTTCTTGAGCTGGGAGAGGTCGGTGACCCAGCCGTCGCCGATCTTTTCGGTGATGAGGTCGGCGAGGGGGGCGTTGGACTTGAGGAGCCAGCGGCGGGGGGTGATGCCGTTGGTCATGTTGGTGAAGTGGGACGGCCAGAGGTCGTAGAAGTCCTTGAAGAGGGTGGTCTTGAGGAGTTCGCTGTGCAGGCGGGCGACGCCGTTGACGGCGTGGGAGCCGACGACGGCGAGGTAGGCCATGCGGACTTCGCGGTTGGGGCTCTCCTGGATGAGGGACATGCGCGCGATGCGGTCGTTGTCGCCCGGGAAGCGGGTGGCGATTTCGCGCAGGAAGCGGCGGTTGATTTCGTAGATGATCTGCAGGTGCCGCGGGAGGATGGTCTCGAAGAGGTGGACGCTCCAGCGCTCGAGGGCCTCGGGCATGAGGGTGTGGTTGGTGTAGCCGAAGGTGCGGACGGTCAGGTCCCAGGCGTCTTCCCATTCGAGGCCTTCCTGGTCCAGGAAGATGCGCATGAGCTCGGCGATGGCCAGCGCGGGGTGGGTGTCGTTGAGCTGGATGGCGACCTTGTCGGGGAAGGCGTGGATGTCGGCGTTGTCGGACTTGAAGCGCCGGATGATGTCCTGGATGGAGCAGGAAACGAAGAAGTACTGCTGCTTGAAGCGCAGTTCCTTGCCCTTTTCGATGTTGTCGTTGGGGTAGAGGACGGAGGTGATGTTCTCGGTCAGGGTCTTGGATTCGTAGGCCTTGATGTAGTCGCCGTTGTTGAAGAATTCGAGGTTGAACGCCTCGGTGGATTTCGCGGTCCAGAGGCGCAGGTTGTTGACGGTGCCGTTGCCGTAGCCGGGGATGGGGTTGTCGTAGGGGATGCCGAGGACGGTTTCGCAGTCGAGCCAGCGCGCGCGGATGCGGCCGTTTTCCTCGGAAAGGTCGACGCGGCCACCGAAATGCACCTCGAACTGCGCCTCGGGACGCTCGATTTCCCACGGGTTGCCGAAGCGGAGCCAGTTGTCGGGTTCCTCGACCTGGTAGCCGTTCTTGACGGCCTGGCGGAAGATGCCGTAGTCGTAGCGGACGCCGTAGCCGTAGCCGGGCAGCTGGAGGGTCGCCAGGGAGTCGAGGAAGCACGCGGCGAGGCGCCCGAGGCCGCCGTTGCCGAGGCCGGCGTCGCGTTCCTGCTCGCGGAGGTAGTCCCAGGAGAGGCCGAGCTCCTCCATGGCCTTGTTGACGGCGGGGTCGAGCTTGAGGTTGATGACGTTGTTGCCCATGGTGCGGCCCATGAGGTACTCCATGGAGAGGTAGTAGGCGCGCTTGACGTTGCGGGAGTGCTGGGCGACGGAGGTGCGGATCCAGCCGTCGACGAGGCGGTCGCGGATGGCGAGGGCGAGGGCGTAGTAGCGGTCGTGGTCGGTGGCGGAGAACTCGTCCTTGGCGAGGGAATACTTGAGGTGGGACTGGAAGCCGGCCTTGATGTCCTCGACCTGGCTGCGCAGGTCCTTGGATTCCGGGGCGGCGGACGACGTCGATTTCTTGGCGCTCATGCAATCTCCTGTGGGTTGTGCAAGTGGACCGGGCCGGGCCCGGTAAACCGTTTCGACCGCCCATAGTGGCGGATTCCGGGCGCACGGTCAAGAAAGAAGGATGGGGTGCCCGCGACCGGCCAGGGGACGCCGGGATTGAGGGGGTCTGACCCCGGCGCGTTCCTCCGGCTCGCTCGGAGAGCTCGCCCCACCGTCGCCCCCCCCCCACGTGGGAAGGGATGGCTGTCATGACGCACCCCGGACACGGAACCCAGGCAACCCTCCGCTCGATTTTTCATGGGCGTGACCATGGGGTAAAACCGGAGAAAACATCAACATTTTTCGTGTTTCCAAAAGATGCGGGCCAGCCTTCCCGAGGTCGCCTCGCCCCCCCGCCGCACGTGGGGGGGGGTGGGGCGAGCACTCCGTGCGAGCCGGGGTGACGGTGGTCGCGCGGAAGCGCGACCCTCCCCGTGCGCTCTCCAAGGGGAGGGACGCGCTTCTGCGCGTCCGCAGTGGGAAATGGCTGGTGAGACAACGGCTTGCAGCCACACTGTTTTGACACCGCTCTAGACAAAAGCCGCCGCCGGGAACCCGGCGGCGGCCTTGCGCGCGTGCGTTGGCGCTGGCGCGGCGCCTCAGACGAGCCCCTGGTCGATCATGGCGTCGGCGACCTTGATGAAGCCGGCGATGTTGGCGCCGGCGAGGTAGTTGCCGGCCACGCCGTATTCCTCGGCGGTGTCATGCGCGTTGCGGTGGATTTCGACCATGATGCCGTGCAGCCGCGCGTCCACTTCCTCGGCCTTCCAGTTGAGGTGCTGGGCGTTCTGGGCCATTTCGAGGCCCGACGTCGCGACGCCGCCCGCGTTCGCCGCCTTGGCGGGGCCGAACAGGATCTTGGCGCCCAGGAACGCTTCGAGCGCTTCCGGCGTGCTCGGCATGTTGGCGCCTTCGGAGACGAGCTTGCAGCCGTTCTTGAGGAGGGTCTTGGCGTCCTCGCCGTCGATCTCGTTCTGCGTGGCGGACGGGAAGGCGCAGTCGCAGGGGATGCCCCACGGCTTGCCGCCGTCGAGGTACTCGCAGCCGTACTTCTCGGCGTACTCGCGGATGCGCCCGCGCTTGACGTTCTTGAGCTGCATCACGTACGCGAGCTTCTCGGCGTCGATGCCGTCGGGGTCGTGGATGGCGCCGGAGGAGTCGGAGAGCGAGACGACCTTGGCGCCGAGCTGGTTGAGCTTCTGCACCGTGTACTGCGCGACGTTGCCGCTGCCGCTGACCACGCACGTCTTGCCCTCGAAGGTTTCCCCGCGCGTCTTGAGCATTTCCTGCGCGAAGTACACGTTCCCGTAGCCCGTCGCCTCGGGCCGCACGAGCGAGCCGCCCCACTTGAGGCCCTTGCCGGTGAGGACGCCGGTGAACTCGTTGGCGAGGCGCTTGTACTGCCCGAACAGGAACCCGATCTCGCGCCCGCCCACGCCGATGTCGCCGGCCGGCACGTCGGTGTGCGGGCCGATGTGGCGGAACAGCTCCGTCATGAAGCTCTGGCAGAAGCGCATGACCTCGGCGTCGCTCTTGCCCTTGGGGTCGAAGTCCGACCCGCCCTTGCCGCCGCCCATGGGGAGCGTGGTGAGGGAGTTCTTGAAAATCTGCTCGAAGCCGAGGAATTTCAAGATGCTGAGGTTGACGCTCGGATGGAAGCGCAGCCCGCCCTTGTACGGCCCGATGGCGCTGTTGAACTCGATGCGGTACCCGCGGTTGATCCGGTAATTCCCCTGGTCGTCCTGCCAGGGCACGCGGAAGAGGATCTGGCGTTCCGGCTCGGTGATGCGTTCGAGGATGGCGTGTTTCTGGTACTTCGGATTGCGTTCCAGCGCGGGTGCGAGGGTGTCGAGGACCTCGCTGACGGCCTGGAAGAATTCGGGCTCCGCGGCATTGCGGCGCTTGACGGATGCGATTGCGTCTTGGATGTAGCTCATCGATGTTCCTGTGTGGGTTGGGGTGCCGCGGGACCTCGTCGTT
>JAFXQI010000054.1 GCA_017527155.1 Kiritimatiellia bacterium | reverse complement strand
GAAGTACATCGAAAGCGGCACCCACGGCGGCAAGGGCTCCGATTGCCACAAGGCGGCCGTGGTCGGCGATACCGTGGGCGATCCCTTCAAGGACACCTCCGGGCCGTCGATCAACATCCTGATCAAGCTGCTGTCGATGGTTTCCATCGTGTTCGCGGCGCTGGTCGTCAAGTTCTCGCTGTTCTAGGTTGCTGGAGCTCTGGATATCTAGATTTCTAGGTATCTAGGGCTCTGGAGGTTTCCGCCATGCTTTCCGCCCCCGTCCCCGTCCGCCATGTGGCGCTCTGGGGATTGGGGGCGGTTGGCACGATGCTGGCCGCGCGCATTCTGCCGCGGCTCGGTCGAGGGGAGAGTTTCCGCGTCATCGCCGGGACTGACCGCATCGCGCGCTACCGGCGCACGCCGCCGGCCTTCAACGGGGAGCCCCTCGAACTCGAATACGCCGACCCGGCCGGCGCGCCCGCGTCTGCCGACCTCGTCCTTCTTGCCGTCAAGACCGACGCCCTCCCCGCCGCGCGCGATGCCCTGACGCCTTTCCTGGCGCCCCACACCCTCTTGCTGCCGCTTCTCAACGGACTCGGCGCCTCGGACCGGCTTGCCGCCGACTTCGGCGAGGAACGCGTGTTGCGCGGACTCGTCTTCTGCAACAGCGCCGTGCGCGAAGGGCACGCCGTCATCCAGCACGGCACGCTCGACGTGCAGATCGGCCCCTTCCGCGACGGCGAGGCGCCGGACGCCGCCCGCCGCGCCGCCGGATGGCTCCGCGCCCACGACGTGCCCGCCGGCGTGCCTGCCGACATGACGGCCGCCCGCTGGCGCAAATTCATCCTGAACACCGGTCTCAACCAGGCCGAAGCCGCCACCGGCCTCGCCCACGGCGCGCTTCTCGCGTCCCCCGACGGCATGGCCTTGCTCCGTGCGCTCGTCGACGAAGCCGCCGCCGTCGCCGTCGCCGAAGGCGTGCCCGACGTTCCCCGTCTGGTCCGCGAAGCCCTCGACGCCCTGCGCCTGCTCACCCCCGAAGGCAAAACCTCGATGCTCCAGGACGTCGAAGCCGGTCGCCATCCCGAGATCGAAGCCTTCGCAGGGACGATTGTTTCTCTCGCGGCCACCCACCGCATTCCTGTTCCCGCCAACCAGGCGCTTCTGGAGCGCTTTCGGCGATAGAGCGGGATGGAGCCCGGCCCCGCCGGCTGGGCACGCACTCCATGCGAGCCGCATCGGAAAGCCGAAACAACGCGGCCGGAAGCCCGCAAGGGCGGATCAGTCGGCGAGTTCGAATTCGATGTCGAGCGTGACGGGCCCTTTGACGCCGGTCGGGAGGGCGCGCATGGCCTTGACGGTGCGGACGGCCTTCAGGACGGAGTCGTCCATGGTGGCATTGCCGGAGGATTGGATGATCTTGCCGTTGCCGACGCGTCCGTCCTGCTGGATCGTGATCTGCACGGAGGTGACGAGTCCGGGGAGGTTCTTCAGGGATTCGGGCTGCTGCCAGGCGGCGTAGAGGCGGTCGCGGACGTGGTTGGAGTAGGCGCCGAGGGCCTGCGCGGCGGCATCGTCCGGGATGGAGGTGGTGGTGCCGATTTTGGCGCCTTTCTTGATGAGGTCGGCGATTTCCTTGTCGGAGAGGACGGGGCCCTTGGGTTGCGGAGTGGGGCCGCGGACGACGCGGTTGGTCTGGCGGACGACGGTATGGGGCTTGGGTTTCGGCTTCTCGGGGGCGGGCGGCTTGGGTGTTTCTTTCTTGGGCTCGGGCTGCTTTTCGGGCTCGGGGATGTCGTCCTTGGGAGGAGGCGGCGGTTCGGGAACGGGGGCCGGCGGGGTGGGGGCGGGCGGCTCGGGCGCAGGCGGGGGCGGCTCGGGAGCCGCAGGGGGAACGGCGACGGTGAACTCGACGAACATGAGCTTCTTGGGGGGCTTGCGCGAGGCGCAGCCCTTGGCGAGGAGCGGGAGCACCACCACGAGCAGAAGCGCGCCGCCGTGCAGGACGAGGCTGGCGACGAGGCTGTTTTTCCAGCGGTGGCGGTGGCGGGGGGGACGGGTCATGGTTGGGGATCGGTGACGAGCGCCATGCGGGTGATCTGCGCGTCGTGCATGATGCGCAGGACGGCGACGACCTTGCCGTAGGGGAGGGATTCGTCGGCGCGGACGAGGATGGTGGTGTCGGGGTCGGTTCCGACCTGGGTCTTGAGCTCGGCGGCAAGCATGTCGGGAGTGGTGGGCAGGTCGTCGAAATAGAGGTCGGCCTTGGCGTCGATGGCGACGGTGTGGGTGTCCTTCTTGTCGACGTCCTGCGTCTTGCCCTTGGGGAGCCGCAGGGGGATGCCCTGCTCGACGAGCGGGAAGGTGATCATGAAGGTGATCAGCAGCAGGAACGTCAGGTCGATCAACGGAGTCATGTTGATCTCCCGGATCTGGCGGGTGCGGCCGCCCGGCTGGTATCGGCGGGTCATGGCGGGATTCAGTCCTCGTCGAGGAAGGCCTGCTGCAGGCGGGAGGCGAACTTGTCGGGGAAGTTCTCCAGCTGGATGCAGAGGAACTGGATGCGCGCGGCGAGGGCGTTGCTGCCGAGGGCGGAGGGGATGGCGACGACGAGGCCGATGACGGTCGTCAGCAGCGCGCTGGCGATGCCGGGGGCGACGGCGGAGAGGTTGGCCATGCCTTCCTGGCCCATGCCTTCGAAGGATTTCATGACGCCCCAGACCGTGCCGAAGAGGCCCATCATGGGCGCGATGGTGTAGGTGGACCCGAGGATGGTCATCTGGGTTTCGAGCAGGACGCACTGGTCGGCGGCGGCGCATTCGGCGGCCTTGCGGACGGCGTCGATCTGCGCGGGCGTGAGGTGTTCGGCGGAGAAGTTGATTTCGGAAAGCTGGCGGTGCTGGCGGGCGGCGCGGGCCATGATTTCCCGCTGGGTGGCGCGGCAGGCCTCGGCGTAGACGCGGGCCATGGGGCTGTCCTGGAAGGCGCCGAGCTCCTGGTGGACGTAGAGTTCGAGGGGGTGGTTCTGGCGTTCGAAGGCGTGGAAGAACCGTTCGTCGCCGCGGGCGCACTGGCGCAGTTCGATGCCCTTCTGGAGCATGATGGTCCAGACGGCGATGGAAGCGACGACGAGGATCAGGACGATGGCCTTTCCGACGGGGTCGGAAATGGAGAACGAGTAGAAGAGACTCGCCAGAGGGCAGGTGGCGAAAAGGGAGGGGAGGGGCATGGATGGATTTTCCTTGTGTTTCGGGGACAGTTTGGATGCGCCAACCGGCAGGGCCGACACCCTGTGCGGAAGCACGAAGCCGGGGAAGGAAAGTAGAGGAGTGCGGGGGGATTGTCAATAGCTCATGGAGGTGGATTCGGCCCATCCGGTAGTTCCCGGATGGGCGCGGGCGGGAACCGCCGATGGGGGCTCGGCGCCTGCCGAGGTCGCGTTTGGGGCAGTGGGTGTGGAAGAGGTGTTCGGCTGTCCGGAGGGGGCACAATCTGGTGGCTCGCCGGGGAAATTGCCGGGTGCGGCGGCTTGCACGGAGATTCCGTCCGTGGTAGGTTGCAATCCGTACGGAGGAAGCGAAGAATGAAAGTCGAATACATCATCCACAGCGAGCCGACCGGCGGGTACTCCGTCGAGTTTCCGTACATGCCGGGCTGCGCCACCGACGCCGAGACGATCGAGGAAGCCCACCACAACGCCCGCGAGGTCGCCGAAGGCTGGATTGAATGCCAGTTGGAACACCACCCCGACGTGCCGCTCTTCGAATATGCTCCCTGGGATTGGGAGTGCGACGCCGGCCAGCGCTTCGAGATGGATGTCGCCATCCGCGCTCCTGTTGTCTCGCCTTCCCCGGCCCTCGCTTTGTGAAGCCTTGGTCTTTTGCCGATGCCGTCCGGGCCGCCCGCGAACGAGGCTGGCGCTTCGACCGTGTTTCCGGCAGCCATTACATCTTCGTCAAGTTCGGCGAGCCCCGCGACCTTCCCATCCCGTGCCATCGCGGTGACCTCAAGCCCGGCACCCAGCGCTCCATCATGCGCGTGCTCGGCATCTCCCCCCGGGAACTGTGATTCGCAGCAGGGAAAGGATTGTCAGACCATTGTGACACTTTCTGACAATTGTTTGCCGAGACAACTCGGACGAGTGACGAGTGACGAGCGGCAAGTGGGTGGTGCGCCCTGCGGGCGGACAAATCGAGGGAGGGGCTCGGGAGGGATGTG
>JAFXQI010000092.1 GCA_017527155.1 Kiritimatiellia bacterium | reverse complement strand
GGCGCCTTGTTCGCCGACGATTGCCCGATCCCCCAGTCCCGCCTGTTTTGCACGGTGTGGAACGGCCTCACGAAGTCCAAGGACTCGGGAAACGACAAGGAGTTTTCCGGGAATCTCATCGAACTGCTCGACACGGCGGAGCATTTCATCAAGGTCAACACGGTCCGGAAGTGGAAGAAACGCTCGCACGACCGGGTCGATTACCCGGACTATCCCGAGCGGGCGGTCACCGAGGCGCTGGTCAATGCGTTCGTCCACCGCGACTACACCATGTACGGCAGCGAAGTCCATGTGGACATCTACCCGGACAGGCTGGAGATTGTTTCTCCGGGCGGAATGCCCGACGGGTCCCTTGTGCAGGAACTCGACTTGAGGAATGTCGCCTCGGACCGCCGCAACCCGATACTCGCGGACCTCTTCGCCCAGATGGACTACATGGAGCGCAAAGGCAGCGGTTTCGGGCTGATTCTCGACGCCTACGAGAAAGAAGCGCCCAATCCCCGCGGGCTCAAGCCGGAATTTTTCTCGTCGAGCGGCTCCTTCCGGGTGGTGTTGCCGAATCTGAACCATGACGCGGGAGAAGTGTCCGTTGAAAACGCCGGTAAGGAACGGGAGGAGTCTCGTGGGACAATAAGCGAGACAATGAATGAGACTGTAAATGAGACTGCAAATGAGACTGTAAAGGCCGTGGAAGAAGTCATTGTTGCGAATCCCGGGGTCAAAATCATGGCCATTGCCGAGAAGATATGCAAAAGCCGGGCAACCGTTACCCGGGCCTTGGCCACTCTCAAGGAGAGAGGCAGAATCGTCTATCGCGGGAGCGACAAAACGGGCGGCTATTTTGCAAAAGTCACTTGAGCGGCGATGCGGCTGTATCCGTTTCCGCCCGGTTGGGGTTGCGCACCTTGCAAGAGTTGTCCAAGTTGCCTCCCCAAAAATTGTCGGGAATTGTCGGATTTGTCCGACGGTTTTGTCCGCCGGGTGTTTTGTTGTCCGTTTTGTTTCCAGAAAACGGCCTGAAAATTTTTTCCAATCGTTGGAAAACGGGCGAAAAATTTTTCCAATCATTGGAAAAAATGGGCGGATTTTTCCAACCATTGGAAAATTTTTTTCCAATCATTGGAAAACCATTCCGCCCCCGTGGGGCACCGGATTGTGCAAAGCCCGGGGTGCGCAAGCGACTTTGTCCCTCCCAAGCCGCCGGCGGCAAACACGGAGCGCGCGGAGGAAGGAGACACGGAGGGTGCCGGGAGGGAGCTTCGCGCCCGCGGCAGCACCTTTTTCGTTCCTTGGCCCTTGTTGAAGAGTTTGGAGCGCGCGTTTTGGCGTTGCCAATGTTCGGGGGCATCGTGTAAACAGACCCCAGGATTTCCGGGTTACACAAGGAGCGGAACACCATGGCACTGGAACTGGTCAATGCGACATTCGATGCGTTCGTGGACTTTGCGCGGGCCCAGGACGCGGGCGGCAGGAAGAAGGCGGTCGCCCGCGTCGATGTGCCCGATTTGGGCGGCATCGTCAACCGCTCCATCAAGCCCGCCTCCGGCGACTGGGTCGGCGTCGGCGCGGGCCGCCTCGCCAGCCTCAAGCGGGCCAACAACACCACCCGCGACGCTTTCAGGAAGGCCGTCGCCGACATGTTCGGCGGCGAAAGCCTCATCCCCGCCAGCGTCAAGGACGCCATGAAGCTCGAGGACTACGGGAAGGGCAAGCCCCTCACCGCACGCCGCATCCTCGCCGTAAAGGCCGCCATCGACGGTTGCGGCCTGCGGGAGCAGAAGGAGTTCGAGAAAAGCATCTCCAGGTTCCAGAACCAGCCGGGCATGGAGGCGCAGGCGCTCGCCAAGGGCTATTCGAGGAGCGAGCTGCCCAGGCTCGCCAGCGCCGTCAACCTCTACGCGAAGGCGACGGGCTGCTCCGAGGCCGAGGCGCTCGAACAGGTCTCCACGCCGGGCTCGAAGGCCAACCGCCTCATGAGCTACGGCGGCCGCTTCCTGCAGAGCGTGGAGAACTTCGGGAACGGTCTGCGCCTCCTGGACGACTTCGGCGCCTGGTTCGACGAGACCAGGCAGGTGATTGCCGAGCGGGGCCTCGGCACTTTCAAGCCGCAGTACGCGGAAGGCATGTCCAAGACCGTCCTCAACCTCAGGCTCCGGCCGTTCAACGACGCAAACTACAAGGCCGGCATGGAGAAGTTCGTGTTCGAGGAGCTGGCGTTCAATTCGTCCATCGATCTCGCCGAGACCGACGTCAACAAGGTGTTCGGCATGGAGTACAACGCGGCGACGAGCTGCGTGGGACGCGACTTCCTCGATGGAAAGATCCAGACGTTCGCGCAGATTCCGCCCGAGAAGCGGCCGGTGGTCTTCAAGGCGCTGACCGTGTTCATTCCGCTTTACGCGTCCACGGTGGATGAGGCGAACGTCTCGCCCGACGAGCGGGTGGTCGTCAAGGGGAGCAAGGTCGGCTTTCTCACCGCGCGCCTCCTCAAAAACCTCGACAGGGTCGCCGAGCTGGACCTCACGGGCCGGATGGACATCGCGAATCTCGTGAAGCTCTGCTTCCCCGAGATCCGGTCGCCCGGCGCAAGGGCGATGGACTCGCTCATCAAGCTCTTCGATCAATGGAACCAGGACATTTGGGGCGGCATGGTGGGCGACGTGGTGATCGCACCCAAGTATCCGACCAAGTACGCGTTGGCGATCACGGACATCCTGCAGTCCGCCGGATGCACCCCGGAGGAGGCCTTCAAGGCGGCCGACACCGGCAGGCAACTGCCGAACGTGCCGTATTATTCCCAGGGCTCCATGAATCTCGGCGCCTTCGACGGGACGACGGAGACGGCGCGGGCCGAACTGGCGGGCGATCTCAACCGTCCGGCGAACTACTCGTTCATCGCCGACCCGAAGAAGAACCTCCTGAAGACCCCGGGCTTCAAGTTCAACTTCCCGGGCGGCGAAACGCTCGTCACCGATGGCACGGAGAAAGGCCTGGCCGCCGTCCAGTCCGTGGCGGACAGGCTGGAAGCCCTCTGCGGCAAGATCCACCCGCGGCAGGCCAGCAATCTCATGATGATGGTCTCGCAGGGCGGTCTCGCCCAGCTCCGGGGTGGCCTGGTGCCCTTCGGCGTCGCTTCCAGCGAGCATGCGTCGGTGGACTTCCACATCGCCAAGAACGACGCGACGGGCGACATCACGGTCCGCTACACCAGCCCCGCGGAGCTGCCGTTCGCGTTCGAGTGGACCGCCACCATCAAGCCGGACGGCTACGTCTCCACCACGCCGATGCGCTTCACCGACGAGGCGACGCTGAAAAAGGAAACGGAAGACACCCTCGCCGCGATAAAGGACGGCGTGAGGGGGATCGCGCATGATCCCGAAAGGATGACCCTTGCGGAGGATGCGGCGAAGATGATGGTTTCCCGGGCCAGGACGGACCGGGATTTGATGGCGTTGCTGAGGATGGACGGCGGGAAGGTCGCCGACGCGCTCATCGTCGATGGCGCGAACAAGGTCCGTCCCGAATCCGAGATCGCCCGGAGGCTCGAGCTCCTGCGCGGGAGCGTCAGCGAGCTGCGCATCGCGGCGAACGGAAACAAGCGCGTCTTCGACATCGGCCTGAAGCGGCTTGCGGAGTTCGGCGGAACTGCACTGAAAAGCGGAATGATTGCCAAGATATGCGAACTGATCGCCAAGGAGGACCTTGGCTGGCTCGGGGAGCTCGGCCCTTCGTCGTCCCCGGAGAAAATATGCGAGAACGTCTGCAGGTTGGACAACCTGGTGGTCAAGATCCGCTCCGAATCGAAGATCATGGCCTCCTTCAACGTGGCGTTCATCGACGAGACCACCATGGCGACCCGGTTTGTCCTGGCGCTCATCCTCGCCCAATGCGGCGAAAAAACGCTCAACGGAATCAAGGCCGCATTGAGTTCCGCAAACTGCAAGCAGATGATGGCCGGGCTTGACAAACTGGAGAACGGACAGTTTCCGGAAGGCACGAACATCAACCCGGAAGACCGCATCGCCCTGTCGGATTACGCCAGCAAGTTCAACATGGTGGCTCTCCAGAACATGTTCGAAACCATCCACGAGGTGTTGGGCCAGTCCGTCGACAACGAGGCTTTGGGCAAATTCGCCGGACATTCGGTCACGGATTCGGGTCTCCTGAAAATGGTCGGCATCCTCGAGGACAGCCTGATGCAATCCAAAGCGCTGGATGTCGAGCGTCTCACGAACCACGAGAGGTACGAGCCCTGACGTCCGGGCGGCGGCTTCGAAACCGGAGCCTTCCGGCAAGGACTTGGCAATACGAGGAAAACCCCATGGAACTGGAACAACTGATGTCCGCATTCGCGGAAACACTGGGAATCGAAGGAATCGAGGTCAAGGACGGCACCTGCTCCATGACCATCGACGACATCCCGATGGAATTCACCGAGTCGCCCGACGGCCTGGCCGTGGTTGGGGCCGCCGCCATCGGGATGCCCCCGCCGGAAAAGCCGGACACCTTCAACAGGATGCTCCTGGAGGCCAACACCCAGCTGTACGGGACGCAGGGCATCGCCCTGGGGATCTCGCCGGACAGCGGCGAAATCATCCTCCTGGGCGGCCTCCCCTTCCAGGGCCTGGAGATGAAGGAATTCTGCAAAGCCCTGGACGAGTTCGTCAACAAAGCCGAGGAATGGCGCGAAACGCTGGAAAACTTCCGTCCCGCCGCCGAAGAAGCCGCCACCCGCGACGAGGAAGCCTCCCGCCTCGGCCGCTTCGGCCTGACCGGCCCCGGCTTCATGAGCGTCTAGCGCGGGTTCGGGAAAGAGCGTAGCTCCCGTTTCGCCTTCCGGACAGGTGGGGCGAGCTCTCCGAGCGAGCCGTTCCTTGCGCCTCTGCGGCTCGCACGGAGTGCTCGCCCCACCGGGTCCCTGTCACGGGGCGGCCACAGTATTTCTTCATCCGCTCTGACGCGGGTTCGGGCCCAGTGCGCCCTCGATCCATTGTTCCACCCCGGACGCGCAGAAGCGCGTCCCTCCCCCTGGAGCGCTCCCCGGGAGGGTCGCGCTTCCGCGCGACCTTGTGCCCGGAAAACGTCTGCCCGACCACGGAAAACCCGACCCGCTCTCATTTCCCGCCCGTCCGCACCGCAAACTCGTCTCTCGTCTCTGCGCGCCCGCAGCGCGCCACCGCATCTTGTCACTTTTCACTATTCACTTGTCACTCGCGCCGCCGGCGCGGAGTCGGTAGCCGGCGCCGCGGACGGTTTCGAGGTGGCTGGCCGCGGAGCCGAGTTTGCGGCGGACTTGCACGATGTGCTGGTCGAGGGTGCGGCTCGCGGCGTAGTAGTTTTCGCCCCAGACGGCGTCGAGCAGGGCGTCGCGCGTCAGGACTTCGCCAGGATGCGCCGCAAAGGTCTTCAGGAGCCCGAGTTCGCGGATGCTCAGAGTCTGCTCGGGGCCGCCGGGGGGCTGGACGGTGTAGCGGCGGGCGTCGATGCGCGCGCCGCCGATATCGAAGGTGTCGGGCTGCGGGGCGGCGGAGGCGGAAGAAGCGGTGCGGCGGGTCCACTTCATGATGACCGCCAGGCGGGCGAAGAGGACGTCGAGGCGCACGGGCTTGGGTATGTAGTCGTCGGCCCCCAGGCCCAGCCCGAGGACCTGGTCTTCGCCCTCGGCCTTGGCGGTGAGGAAGACGACGGGTACGAGGTCGTCGCGCCGCCGGATTTCGGCGCAGACGTCGTAGCCGCTCTTCCCCGGCATCATGACGTCGAGGAGGAGGAGGTCGGGGCGCCGCTCGGCGTAGGCGGCGAGGGCTTCGGCGCCGTCCTTGCAGGCGCGGACCGCGTAGCCTTCGCTGCGCAGGGCCAGGACGAGGGCGTTGCGGAGGGTGGTGTCGTCTTCGGCAAGGAGGATCTCGGGCATGGGTCAGGCTTCTTTCAGGTGGAGGGTGAAGGTGCTGCCGCCGCCGGGCCGCCGGGCGCAGGTGAGGTCGCCGCCCATTCCGCGGGCGAGGCCGCGGGCGATGGCCAGTCCGAGGCCGCTGCCGCTCGTCGCGGCGGAGAGGGTGCTGTCGCCGCGGTGGCCGCGCTCGAAGATGCGTTCTTCGTCGCCGCGCGGGATGCCGGGCCCGCGGTCCATGCAGTGGATGCGGGGACCCTCGGTTTCGATCTCGACGGGCCCGTCCCCGGCGTACTTGAGGGCGTTGGAGAGGAGGATGGCGCCGATCTGCCGGATGGCGTCCTTGTCGGCGGCGACGGTGGCGGAGGGGCCGGCGGCGCGCACGGAGGCGCGGCCCTGGGAGGCGCCGGCGGCGGCCTGGAGTTCGGCGGGGTCGAGGAGGAAGGAGGCGAGGTCGAAGGTTTCGATGCGGTAGCGCCGGGTGCCCTTTTCGAGGCGCCGGAAGTCGAGCAGTTCGTCGACCATGCGCCCGAGGCGGTCGGATTCGACGATGATCGCTTCGAGGGCGCCGCGGCGGAGGTCCTCCCCGGGGATGCGCCCGCCGGCGAGGAGTTCGGCGTTGAGGCGGATGCCGGCGAGCGGGGTCTTGAGCTCGTGGGAGACGTTGTCGAAGAAGTCGGCCTTGGCGCGGGCGTCGAGGCGTTCGCGGCGGAGGGTGTGGACAAGGCTCAGGCCGCCGCCGACGAAAGAGAGCGTGATGAAGAGGGTGATGGCGGCGGCGGCGGCGAAGAGGAGGGCGGCCCGGAAGCGGAACTCGGCCCCGCCGTCGGCGCGCGCGGCGTGGAGGGTCTTGTCGCCGAGGGGGGGGCCGAGGTCGCAGGCGCCTTCGAAGGGGTGGCGGGCGGGCCAGTCGGCGCTGGCGTAGAAGCGGGAGCCGTCGAGGTTGCGGATTTCGAAGGCGGTGCCGCGCGCGCGGCCGGTCCCGCGCATGGCGTCGCAGAGGGGGGCGATGTCGCCGGGCGAGAGGGGGGAGGGATGGTCTTCCTTGAGGTGGCGGGGGGCGGGCGGACGGCGGGCGGCGCGATGCTGCGGGAAAGGATCGCCGAGTCCCGCGGCGTGGACGCGCGCCATGAGGGCGTCGGCGATCCATTCGGCGTGGGACTGGAGGTCGAGCCGCTCGTCGGCGAGCATCTTCTGCCACGCCGTGCGCACGCCCCACCGCCGCCGCGAGGCCGAGCAGCGCGGGGAGGAGGGTGGAGAAGAGGAACAGTCGCAGTTCCCTGGACTTGGAGGTGTCGGAAGCGCTCATGGTCTGTCGGCACGTATACCACAAACCGTACGCCAATGGAGGGCCAATCGGGCGTGTTGGGGATTTTTGACACGGCTTTGACACGCGGTTGACACCCGCCCCCCCCGCCGGATTACGGCCAATCCGCTGGCCCTCGCGCCCCCCGCAATTTTTCCAATGATTGGAAAATATTTTTCCAATGGTTGGAAAAATCAGCCCGTTTTTTCCAATGATTGGAAAATTTTTTTGCCCGTTTTCCAACGATTGGAAAAAATTTCGGGCCATTTCCGGGAAACAAAAAGAACAAAAAGGACAACAAAACAAGCGGCGGACAAAACCGTCAGACAATACCGACTATTCCCGACAATTGTTTGAGGAGACAACTTGGACAACTCGGGACAGACAACCTTGCAAGGTCTCACGCAAAGTCCGCCAAGTCCGCCAAGTGTGCGGGTGGGAAACGGGAGATGGGAATCTACAAGAATGTCTCGAATGCCGCTGCGCGGAGTCGGATGGCCGGGAGACGGGAGGGATGTCTACATTGAAAACCAAGAAAACCGCTTCGCGGACAGGAACGCGCTTGGGGAGCGGAAGGGGGGAGACAACTTGGACAACTCGGGACAACTTTTGCAAGGTGCGCCGCCCAACCGGGCGGCGCGTGTTCTGGCGGTGCGACATCTTGCCGCGCCCTGCGCATGGCAGGCGAATGAAAGGCGTTATTCCTGTGGAAGTTCCACCTGCACCCTGAAGAACCGCCACCCTTCCGCGTCCACGTCTGCCCCAGCCTGCACTTCCGCCCACTTTTCGTCCGACAGTAGCCGCTTTCCGAGCAGCTTGTAAGCGCGATTCTCGTTCAGGTCGGGGGACCACTCGATCTGCAGTTCGCCGTCCGCGAACGAAACCGACTTCACCTTGAACTCCGCTTCCGGCTCCGTTGTGGACAGGCCCGCCACATAGCATTCCCACACGACCCTCCCGTTCGCCGCCTTGGCCTTCGCCGCCGCTTCGTAGTCGCCGCCGTTGGCCGCAAGGATGGAGGCCGCATTCTCTTCCAGCCAGCTGCGGGCCACGGGAACGGGTGTGTCATGCGTCATCGGTTCTTCCGGTCCCTCTCCGTAGATTACTTTGCAGCCGGCTGGGACGTCGGCGTTCGCCAGCATGTCCGTCCCTTCCCATTCCGCCGGAACATACAGGGTTTTCAAGGCGGTACACCATTTGAATGTGCCGGCCCCGAGACTCGTCACGCTGGCGGGGAGAATCACGCTCCGCAGGCCGCAGCAGTTGCAAAACGCACGGGGTCCGATTTCCGCGACCCCGCTTCCAACCGTCACCTCCGTCAGGTTGGTGCAACCGACAAAAGCATAGGCCCCGATGCCCTCCACGCCATCGGGTATGGTCAACGCACCCGCCACTTCCCGTCCATCGAGATAGAGATGACCGGCATACACGAGCGGGTTGACGCCGATGGAAACCCAAGCCCAATCCCCCGCGTAGGCGATTGCACACCACGCCGCCAAATCGTGGATGTGCACGGCCGTCAAGTTGCCACATTCAAAAAATGCGTTGACTCCGATGTTTTTCACGCTGTTTCCAATCGTCACACTCTTCAGATTGGTGCAGTAAAAAAACGCGCTGTCCCCGATGTCCGTCACGCCGTTTCCAATCGTCACGTTCGTCAGATTGGTGCAGTAACAAAACGCGCTGTCCCCGATGTTCGTCACGCTGTCGGGGATTGTCACGCTCTTCAGTCCCCCATGATGATAAAACGCACCTTGCCCGATGTTGGTCACGCCGTCGGGAACCACAAGATCGGACAATGGTTCGCCGTTCAGGTAGAGGCAGCCACCATACCAAAGCGGATTGTCGGCGAGGGGATCGAACTCGAACCCGCACCACGCCGCCACGTTTCCGATGTGAACTGCCTTCAAGCCGTTGCAACCGCCAAATGCACCGCTCCCGAGGCTTTCCACGCCATTGCCGATCGTCACGCTCGACAACAGGCTGCAATCGGTAAATGCATAGCTTCCAATGCTTCTCACGCCGTTTCCGACCACCGCATTTGTCAGGCGGCGGCAATTCGCAAACGTAAAAGGCCTGATGTCCGGCACGCTGTCGCCGATGGACACGCTCGTCAGATTGGTGCAGCTGCTAAACGCACGTTCCCCGATGTTCGTCACGCTGTCGGGAATCGTCAAGGTCTTCGGGCCGGGACACGAGGAAAACGCGTAATCCCCGATAGACACCACGCCATCGGGAATCACCATGTTCGTCAGGCTGCTGCAGCCGGAAAACGCGCTGTTCCCGATGCTGGCCACACTGCCTGGAATCTCCACGCCAGCCAGGTTGCGGCAACCACCGAACGCACTGTTCCCGATGTCGACCACGCTGCCGAGAATCGTCACGCTCTTCAGCCCGCGGCAGCGGTAAAACGCATTGCTCCCGATGTGCGTCACGCCACCGCCAATCACCGCGTTCGTCAAGCCGGTGCACTCGTAAAACGCGCGGTCCCCGATGTTTGTCACGCTATCGGGAATCGCCACGCTCGCCAAGGCCGTGCAGTTGGTGAAGGCCGAGCTTCCGATGTCTGCCACGCTGTTGCCGATCACCACGGCGGCCATCTTGGTGCAAGAGGCGAACGCGCCTTTCCCGATGTTCGTCACGCTGTCGCCGATGACCACGTTTGTCAGACCGTTGCAAAAGGAAAACGCGCTTTCCCCGATGCTCTCCACGCTGTCGGGAATCACCAGGCCCTTCAGTCCACGGCAGCGGTAAAACGCATTGCTCCCGATGTGCGTCACGCCACCGCCAATCACCGCGTTCGTCAAGCCGGTGCACTCGTAAAACGCGCGGTCCCCGATGTTTGTCACGGTATCGGGAATCGTCACGGAACCCAGCCGGGAGCAAGAGGTGAACATCGCATTTCCGATTTTTGTCATTTTCCCGCCCAGCACAACCGATTCGAGCTTCGCGCAACCGGAAAAGGGAGCGGCCCACCAGAGGTAGCCGTTCATGATGTTTCCCAGGACCGTCACGCTCGTCAGATTGGCGCAGCCGCTAAACGCATGATCCCCAAGGCTCATCACGCTTTCGGGAATTGTCACGTTTGTCAGGCTGTTGCACCCGTAAAACGCCCAGCTCCCGATGTCCGTCACGCCGTCGTCGATGGTCAGGCTCGTCAACCCCGTGCAATTGGTAAAAGCACCGCTTCCGATGCGCGCCACCCCGCCGCCAATCACCACGCTCGTCAGGTTGCTGCAAGCAGCAAACGCACGGTCCCCGATGCCCGTCACCCGGTTCCCAATGACAATGCTCGTCAAGTTGGAGCACGATTTGAATGCCTCCTCAGCAATTCCCAGCACTTTCGCGGAGGACAAATCCACCGCTCCGGAAATCGATTTGTCGACTTTTACGACCACCCCGTCCACGAGAGTAATACCGGGAATGAATACGGTATCGAACATGGCGCTGGCACAACCGGAAAACGCGGAAGACCCGATGCTCGTCACGCTGCTGGGAATCGTCACGCTCGCCAGGTTGCTACAACCGGAAAACGCGGAAGACCCGATGCTCGTCACGCTGCCGGGAATCACCACGCTCGTCAGGTTGCTGCAAGCAGCAAACGCACGGGCCCCGATGTCCGTCACGCTGCCGGGAATCATCACCCTCGTCAGACTGGTGCACCCCTGAAACGCACGGTCCCCGATGTCCGTCACGCTGTCGGGAATCGTCACGCTCGTCAGACTGGTGCACCCCTCAAACATATCGCCGACGATGCTCGTCACGCTGTCGGGAATGACCACGCTTGTCAAGCTGGTGCAACCGGAAAACGCACCCCCTCCGATGCTCGTCACGCTGTCGGGAATGACCATGCCCGCCAGGTTGTTGCAACCATGAAACGCCCCCCATCCGATGCTCGTCACGCTGCCGGGAATCGTCACGGAAGCCAGCCTCCCGCAAAAGACAAACATGCCATTTCCGATTTTTGTCACCTTTCCGCCCAGTACGACCGTCTCAAGATTCGTGCACCCGGAAAAGGGGGCGCCGACGCCGCCGGACCAGTCGTTCGTGATGTTCCCCAGAACCGTCACGCTCGCCAGCCCGCCGCAATACGCAAACGCATTACTCCCGATACCTGTCACGCCGTCGGGAATGGTCACGTTCGTCAGGCTGGAGCATCCATAAAAGGCATAATTCCCGATGCGCTCCATATTGCCGGGAATCATGATGTCCGTCAGTTTTTCGCCGTTCAGATAGAGGGCACCCGAAAGCGGATTGGCGTCGGAATTTGCGAATTCAATCCCGTACCACGCCACCAGATCACGGATATGCACATCCGTCGTCCTGAAGACACCCCCGCCGTAACCAAACGCCCCCCCTCCGATGCGGACAATGCCGGTGCCCAGCGTCACGCTCGCCAAATTGCGGCAATCATAGAACGCATTGGTCCCGATGTTCGCCACGCCGTCTCCCACCACCACACTCTTCAAGGCACTGCACTTGTAGAACGCATTGCTCCCGATGGAGGTCACGCTGTCGGGAAGGGTCACGCCCGTCAGCTTGCTGCACCCGGAAAACGCGCAGTCCCCGATGTCCGCCACGCTGCCGCCAATCCTCACGCTCGCCAGGCTGGTGCACCCCTGAAACGCCTCGCGACTGATGTGCTCCACGCTGTCGGGGATTGCCACGCTCGCCAGACTGGCGCAATTGCAGAACGCCCCCCTGTCGATGTTCTTCACGCCGGTTCCGATTCTCGCGGCAGCCAAGTTGGTGCAACCGCAAAACGTTTCCGTCCGGATGTCCGTCACGCGGTCGGGGATTGTCACGTTTGTCAGGCTGGTGCAACCGTAAAACGCAACACTCCCGAGGTACGTGACGCTGTCGGGGAGCGCCATGCTCGTCAACCCCGTGCAATTGGTAAAAGCACCGCTCCCGATGCTTGCCACGCCGTTGCCGAGCGCCACTCCCGAAAGACTGGTGCAAGAGGCAAACGCATAGTCCCCGATATTCGTCACGCTGCCGGGAATCGCCACGCTCCTCAGGTGGGTGCAACCGGAAAACGCTTTCCACCCGATGCTCGTCACGCTGCCGGGAATCGTCACATCCGTCAGATGGCTGCAACCGGAAAACGCGCTTTCCCCGATGTGCGCTACGCTGCCGGGAATCACCACGCCCGCCAAGCCGGTGCAATCGGAAAACGCGCTTGCCCCGATGTACGTCACGCCGTCACCGATTGCCACGCCCGTCAAGCCGCTGCAACCGGAAAACGCCCCGTACCCGATGGT
Source organism: Kiritimatiellia bacterium (assembly GCA_017527155.1). Taxonomy (GTDB): domain Bacteria; phylum Verrucomicrobiota; class Kiritimatiellia; order CAIQIC01; family Lenti-01; genus CACXEY01. The sequence goes on along the minus strand of JAFXQI010000092.1, from coordinate 16,850 downwards.
CACCACGCTACCGGGAATCGTCACGTTCGTCAGGCGGGTGCAACCGGAAAAGGCAGAAGACCCGATGCTCGTCACGCCGTCGCCGATGGCCACGCCCGTCAAGCCGGTGCAACCGGAAAACGCCCCGTACCCGATATTTGTCACGCTGTTGGGGATTGCCACGCTCATCAGGCCGGTGCACTTGCAAAACGCATTGGTCCCGATGGAGGTCACGCTGTCGGGGATCGCCACGCTCGTCAGGTTGCTGCAACCATAAAACGCATGGCTTCCGATGTTCGTTGCGCTGTCGGGAATCGTCACGGAAGCCAGCCTCCCGCAAGAGGCGAACATGCGATCTCCGATTTTTGTCACCTTTCCGCCCAGTACGACCGTCTCAAGATTCGTACACCCGGAAAAGGGGGAGCCGCCGGACGACCAGTCGTTCGTGACATTTCCCAGAACCGTCACGTTCGTCAGGCTGTTGCAGCCGTAAAACGCATTGGTCCCGATGTGCGTCACGCTCTCGGGAATCATCATGTCCGTCAGTCCGTTGCAACCGTAAAAAGCCCGTTCGCCGATGTTCGTCACGCCATTGCCGATGATGACCGACACCAAGTTGCTGCAATTCCCAAACGCCCGGTATCCGATGTCCGCCACGCTCTCGGGAATCACCACGCTTGCCAAACGGTCGAGAGCGTAAAACATGTGTTCCCCGATTCTTGACATCGTTCCGCCCAGTACGACCGTCTCAAGATTCGTGCAACCGGAAAACGGCCGGGAAAGATAAGTCCAGTCGTTTGTGGCGTTCCCCAAGACCGTGACACGAGTCAAACCGGAGCACCCGGAAAATGCGGAATCCCCGATGCCCGTCACGCTTTCGGGAATCGCCACGCTCGTCAACCCCGTGCAATTGGTAAAAGCACTGCTCCCGATGCTTGCCACGCCGTTGCCGATTGCCACGCTCGCCAGACTGGTGCAAGAGGCAAACGCATAGTCCCCGATGCCCGTCACGCTATTGGGAATCGTTATGTTTGACAGGCTACTGCAATATGAAAACGCATAACTCCCGATGCCCGTCACGCTGTCGGGAATGACCATGCCCGCCAGGTTGTTGCAACCATAAAACGCCCCGTTCCCGATGCCCGTCACGCTATTGGGAATCGTTATGTTTGACAGGCTACTGCAATAAAAAAACGCATAACTTCCGATGTTCGTCACGCTGTCGGGAATCGTCACGGAAGCCAGCCTCTCGCAATGACGGAACATGTAATCTCCGATTTTTGTCACCTTTCCGCCCAGTACGACCGTCTCAAGAGCCGTACACCCGGAAAAGGGGGAGGCGCCGGACGACCAGTCGTTCGTGATGTTTCCCAGAACCGTCACGTTTGCCAGGCTGGTGCACACCGCAAACGCATTACTCCCGATACCCGTCACGCCGTCGGGAATGGTCACGTTTGTCAGGCTGCGGCATCCGTAAAACGCCTGTTCGCCGATGTTCGTCACGCCATTGCCGATGGATACGCTCCGCAAGCCGGTACAACCGGAAAACATCTCTTCCCCAATCTCCGTCACGCTGTCGGGGATGGTCACGCCCGTCAGGCCGGTACAACCGGAAAACGCCCGGCTGGCAATTCCCCGGACTTTTGCATTGGACAAGTCCACCTCCCCGGAAAACCCCTCGATTTTTACGACCCACCCGTCCACCAGGCCAATCCCGGGAATGGTCTCGGTGTCGAACAGGGCGCTGGCGCAACCGTCAAACGCGTGCATGCCGATGCGCGTCACGCTGTCGGGAATGACCACGCTCGTCAGGTTGCTGCAACCATCAAACGCGTTCCCCCCGATACTTGTCACGCCGCGGGGAATCGTCACATTCGTCAGACCCTTGCAAGCGTAAAACGCGAAACCTCCGATATTCGTCACGCTGTCGGGAATCGTCACGGTTGTCAGGCTGGAGCACCCATCAAACATCCCGCTGGCGATGCTCGTCATGCTGTCGGGAATGACCACGCTTTTCAGACCGCTGCAACCGTCAAACACATAGGCATCGATGTTCGTCACGCCATTGCCGATGATGACCGACACCAAGTTGCTGCAATCCCCAAACGCCCGGTATCCGATGTCCGCCACGCTCTCGGGAATCGTCACGGACGTCAGTCTTGTGCAACCCTCAAACGCCCTTTCCCCGATGCTCGTCACGCTGTCGGGAATGACCACGCTTGTCAGATCACTGCGCCCGTAAAATGCTCGGTCGCTGATGCTCGTTACCCGAATGGCACCCAACCATGAGGGAATACACAAGTCGTCCGGGACCGGACTCCCGACACCCGTCAGGAATGCTGTTCCATCGCCACCTAAGTCATACGACCACGACACCCCATCAACCGTCTTGGTAACCGCCAGAACAGTTGTCACCCCGAGCGTTGCTGCCAATGCCGTCGCCAGCAATCCCGTCCAGCATTTTGCGTTCTTCATGTTCTTCCGTTCCTTTCCGTCCGGGCTTTCTGCCGGAAGATGCCCAATAAAAAAGCCTCTCCCCGTACCCTTGTGCTAGGCTCGTAGGAAGTGGCCTTATTCAAAACACGAGAAGAGACACACGCATACTGCGTGTTCCCTCTTGCACGTGCCGTTGAATGAATGTTCCTACGATTCAGCACAAACGACTGCTATGCAGAAAGCTGATGGACTTACGATTGTTTCAGTTCAGGTTTTGTTTGCGGTTCCTGTTAGGTTTGGTCGGCCACCGTGGCCGACCTTTCTGTGGACAGAATGCCTTTCTCCTGCGCCATCATCAAGCGCAAAGTGGCAATCCTTTCGCTCTCCATCCTCCCCTTGGACGGACGGAGGCGTCCGTTCCCCCAGTCATGGCCCCTCCCCATCTCTTTTCTCCCGCACACTTGGCGGCCTTGGCGAACTTTGCGTGAGCCATTCTTCCGCCCTCCATCCGCTCGCCTTCCGCCCCGGCGCGGTAGGATGCCGCACCCCCGGCAGTGGAGCCCATGACTGGCGCGAGATTACAGAAAACATTGGCGTTTTCGCTTGTTTTCCGGTTGTCTGGATCCCCGCGGGCGGGACGCCCGCGCCCCGACTGCACATCCGCATCCCTCCCGCTTTTCCATGTCCGCGGAGCGGTTTTCATGGTTTTCAATGCCGACATTCCTCCCGTCTCCAGACGCGCCCTTTGTGCCCTTTGTGGCCAAAACCAAGAGGCGCTTTTCTGTAGAGCGGTTTGCGTTTTTCCGTGGCTTCACAGGCGTTGCCCAACCACAAGGTCGCGCGGAAGCGCGGCCCTCCCGCCGCGCTCTCCGAGGGGAGGGACGCGCTTCTGCGCGTCCGCAGTGAAAATGGCTTCCGGGACAACGGCTTGAAACCACACTGTTTCTTGAACCGCTCCAGGCTTTCCTCCCGCTCCCTTGGCGGCCTTGGCGGGCTGAAAAGGGGCCAGAAAAGGGGCCAGGCCCCGCCAGAGCCGCTGATATTTTACTACAGCTGTCTTCGCCTTTTCCACAATCGCGCGGACCCGACGCGTCAATGGCTTCCGGCGTAGTCGCACCATTACGCCTATTGTCGGTCAATGGACTCCCGAAGGGCGGCGAGAGTGGCGCCGATGTCGGCGCGGAGGTGGAGGGATAGGGGGGCGAGGGCGGCGGGGAGCGGGTCGGGGGAGTGGTCGAGCCAGGCGTAGCGGGCCGTGGGGCGGGTCAGGGTCATCTGCCAGAAGGGGAACTTGAAGACGCCCGGGGTGTTCCATCCGCTCCCGAGGTCGAGGAAGAGGGTGCGGGCGCGTTCGGTTCGGGCGAGGAAGTCGCGGTAGCGGGCGGCGGCGGCGCGCCAGCCGTCGTCTTCGACGAAGGTGTCGTCGGCGCGCAGGTTCATCGACATCCCGCGGCCGCAGACGGGGCAGTGCGGGACGAGGGAGGCCGGGACGCGCATGGTGCGCTGGCGGGCGGCCATTTCGCGGATTTGCGGTTCGTTGGGGTAGGTCTTGGCGTGGCAAGGGAGGGAGCACTGCCAGAGGCCGTAGTCGCCCTGGGTGTAGAAGAGGCGCGTCTTGTCGAAGCCGCTGCGCTGGAAGGCGTGGTCGACGTTGGTGGTGACGATGAAGTGGTCTTTCCCGCGCAGGATGGCGAGGAGGTCGGCGTAGACGGCAGGCCTGGGGATGGGATCGTAGCGGTTGCAGAGGACCATGCGGCTCCAGTAGGCCCATTTTTCTTCGGGTGTCGGGAAGGGGTAGAAGCCGGCGGTGTACATGTCGGTGAAGCCGCGAGCCGCCGCGAAGTCCGGGAAAAGGGCGCGGAAGCGCTCGCCGCCGTATTCGTAGCCGGCGGAGGTCGAGAGGCCCGCCCCGGCGCCGACCACGACGGCTTCGGCGCGGTCGAGCCAGTCGGCGAGTTGGGCGGTCGGGGCGGTCATGGCGTGGCGAGGGCGGCGCGGTAGAGGGCTTCGTCACGGGCGGTGAAGACGTCGAAAACGACGCGCGCCACGGGGGAGCCTGCGGCGAGGGCGCGGCGGACGGCGGCGACGGCGGTGCGGGCGGCTTCTTCGGCGGGGTAGCCGAAGACGCCGGTGGAGATGCAACAGAAGGCGACGCTGCGCAGGCCGAGCGCGGCGGCTTCGTCGAGGCAGGAGCGGTAGCAGTCTGCGAGCTGGCCGCGTTGGGCGGCGGTGGGGCGGCCGTCGGGGACGATCGGACCGACGACGTGCAGGACGCGCGCGGCGGGCAGGTTGAACCCCGGCGTGGGAAAGGCGACGCCGGTGGGGGCGCGCCAGCCCTTTCCGCGGGCGGCGGCGATTTCCGCGCAGGCGTTGCGCAGTTGCAGACCGGCGGCGGAATGTATGGCGTTGTCGATGCAGCCGTGCAGGGGAGCGAAGCAGCCGAGGAGGGCGTCGTTGGCGGCGTTTACGATGGCATCGGCCTTGAGGCGGGTGATGTCGCCGCGCCAGAGGGCGATGCGCGGCTCGGCGGGGGCAAAGGGCGGAAGCGATTCGGCGTCCACGGTGCCGCGCTCGTCGCGCTCGGCGGAGAGAAGGGCGTCCTGGTCGCGCAGGAAGCCGGGGTCGAGCGGCGCGGTCGGGCGGACGTTCATCAGCGCGCGCAGGAGCCGCCGCCGCGCCGCCGCGTCGCCGCGCGGGAAGGACGCCTCCCACGCGCGCCGCTCCGGCGCCTCCGCGAGGAGACGCCGGACCAGCGATTCGACGAGCGCGGCGCGGGAGGACTCCACGGCGTTACGCCTTCTGGACGAGGCTGATGCGCTCGCCGACGTGGGCGGCGCGCTCGATTTCGTCCACCATCGCGATCGCGAAGTCGGCGTAGGAGAGGACGCTCTGACCGGCGGCGTTCGGCGTGAAGTCCTCGCCGTGCAGCTCGTAGGCGCCCGTGCGGGGGCCGTCGGACTGGAAGTCGGCCGCGGGGCTGATGTAGGTCCAGCGGAGGTCCTTGCAGCCGCGCAGGTACGCAAGGGCTTCCGCGTGGGCGGCGGCGAGGGGCTTCCAGTCGGCCGGGAAGCCGGGGTCGTCGGCGACGGTGAGGGTGCGCTCCGGGTTCACGTAAAGACTCCCCGCGCCACCCACGACGAGCAGGCGGACGGACGTCCCGGAGAGGATGCCGGCGAGGTGCTTCGCAGCGGAGGGAATGGCGCCGACGGTATCGGCCGTCCAGCCGCCCACCGCGTCCACGACCGCGTCGAACCCGGCGAGATCGGCGGGGGCGAGCGCAAGGGCGTCCTTCACGAGCGACTTTGGGGCGGCGGTCTTGTTCTCCCCGCGCACGACGGCGGTGACGTCGTGACCGCGCTTGACGGCCTCTTCGGCAACGAGTTTTCCGACGCGTCCGTTGGCGGCGACGATGGCGATTTTCATGGGATTCTCCTTTGTTCGGGTGGTTTTGGGGTTTGATGGTTGGATGGTTTGACGGTTGGACGGCGGGGCGGCGTGCCGGTCGGGGCGGCGAGGGATTTTTCGAGGAGACGTTCGAGCGTGGCGGCCTCGCGGGGGGAGAGGCCGGAGTAGAGGAAGTCGCAGTAGCGGCGGGAGATGTCGTCGAATGCCGGCCGCAGCGCCTCGCCGGCGGGCGTGAGGCTCACGATGGTGGAGCGCGCGTCGGCGGGGGACGGCCCGCGGGAGACGTAGCCGAGCGCTTCGAGCTTGTCCACGAGGATGGTGGTCGTGGGCTTGGTGCGCCGCGCGAAGGCCGCCAGCTCGTGCATCGTCGCCCCGCCGCGCTGGAAGAGGCACGCCAGCACGTCACCGTGCGACGGCGCGAGCCCGCCCAGCCCCGCGCCCGCCATTTCGCCGGAAAGCCACTTTGCGGAGCGCTCGTGCAGGAGCGAAAGGAGATGTCCGAGATTGCGTTTCATGCCGGGCAATATAGTTCGACATCTAACCATCATCAAGCGGAAAAAACAGCCGGAAGGAAAAAACATGCGGCGCGCCCTGCGGGCGGGAAGTCGAAGGAACAGCGGGCGAGCCGCCCGCGCTCCGACAGTCCATCCGTGTCCCTCCCGCTTTCCATGTCCGCGAAGCGGTTTTCATGGTTTTCAATATTGACCTTCCTCCCGCTCTCCAGCCGCCCTTTTGTTTCCTTTTTGTCTTTTTGTGCAAAACCGTCCTTCAAGCCCTCCGCGCCTCCGCGGCTCCGCGTGAGTTCTTTCCTCCCGCACTCCCTCCCGCTCCCTTGGCGGACTTGGCGGACTTTGCGTGAGACATTCTTCCGCCCTCCATCCGCTCCCCATCCGCCCAGGTGCGGCAGGATGCCGCACCCCCGGAAGTGGAGTCCATGGCTGGTGCGAGATTACAGAAAACATCGGCGTTTTCGCTTGTTTTCCGGTTGTCATCGCCCCGGCAGGGGCGGGGGTGATTATTTCCAGTATAGTGGACGGGAATTGACATCTTCATGAATTCCACTACTGTACTGGACGAGAAAGGACATCCGAATGAAAGACTTGATACCCCGCCAGACGTACATCGAGCGGATGATGCCGTTCCTCGGGAGCCGTGTCATCAAGGTGGTGACGGGCATGCGCCGTTGCGGCAAGAGTTCGTTTTTGCGGATGTTCATGCGGCATCTGGTGGAACGGGGCATGCAGACGGAGGACGGCATCGTGCATGTCGATTTGGAGGCGCTGGAAAACGCCGGCATCCGGACGGCCGGGGATTTGGCGGAGCGGATCAAGGCGCGGACGAAGCCGGGGACGGGGCGGACGCTGCTGTTCATCGACGAGGTGCAATACGTGGAGGGATGGGAGCGGGCGGTGGCGGCGTTCGCGGGGGATGCGGAACGGTACGAGGTGTTTCTGTCGGGGTCGAGCGCGAAGCTGTTTTCGGGGGAGTTGGCGACGCGCCTGTCGGGGCGGTACGTGGAGTTCCCGATGCTGCCGCTGTCGCTGGGCGAGTTCATGCGGTTTTCGGGGCTCGGCAGCGCCGGGGAGGCGTTCCCGGTCTATCTGCGCTACGGGGCGCTGCCGGGCATCCACGACTTCCGCGAGCTGTCCGACGAGACGGTGTTCCCGTACCTGCGGTCGGTGTACGACAGCATCCTCGTCAAGGACATCCTCGAACGCAACAACATCCGCAACGTGCGCCTCGCGCAGGATGTCGTCCGCTACCTGTTCGACAACATCGGCAACCTGACGAGCGCCTCGCGGCTGGCGGATTACCTCAAATCGCAGCGCCGGGGGGCGTCCGTCACCACCCTGCTGGGCTATCTCGGGCAGATTGCGGACGCGAACCTCGCGGTCAAGCTCCCGCGCTGGGACGTCCGGGGCAAGCGCCACCTCGAAGTGTCCGAGAAGTATTACGCGACCGACCTGGGCCTCCGCCACGCCCTCCTCGGCTACCGGCCGGCGGACATCGGCGGGTTGCTCGAAAACCTCGTCTGCCTCCATCTCCTCCGGGGTGGATGGCGGGTGAGCGTCGGGCGGTTGCCGGACGGGCGCGAAATCGACTTCGTGGCCGAAAGCGACCGCGGGCGGCTCTACGTGCAGGTCGCGGCCAGCGCCCTCGACCCCGACACGCTCGCGCGCGAACTCGCGCCGCTGCGCGCCACCGGCGACGATTTCCCCAAGTTGCTCCTCACGCTCGACGAGGTCCAGCCGGACGACTTCGACGGCATCCGGCATGTGCGGGTGCCGGACTTCCTCCTTGCCGACCCCGTGCACGTGGCTGGGGTGTGAGCGCGGGGGGCAAGCTCCCTTCCGGCGGCAGGGGGTTCACCTGGCACCCCCCGGGGGATTGTCACGACATTTTCACGCGCGGTTGACATCCGGTTGACAAACGGGGGCGGCGGACGTGGTAGAAAGAGGGCGTCATCAACCCGGTGCCAACCCGGAGAAAGGATTGTTCGCCATGCCATCGACCTTCAAATCCACCTTGGCCGTCCTGCTCTGCCTTGCGGCGGGCGTCGGCGCGGCGGGCGCGGGCGTGCTCCGCGTCGAGGAATTCGCGTTCCCGCTGAAAACCGAAATCACGGCCGCGGGGAGCTATTCGGCGGACACGGTCGGGCGGGACTTCGTCCTGGTTGGCGCGATCGATGGGGACGTGTCCATCGCCGCGGGCGAGTTCTGCCGGGTCACGCTCGCCGAGGGGGCGTCCCTGGCCGGTACGCTCTCCATCGACGGCGACGCGGCGATCTGGGCGGCGGGCGGCTCCATCGCGGCGGATGGCGCGAGCGCGGTATCGGGCACGGGGACGCTGGTGCTCTGCGGCGACGGCGCGGCGTCGTACTCGGGCGGCGCGGCGAAGGTCGGCGTGGTTTCCGCGGCGACGGTCCTCGTCGAGGGCGGGACGCACGCCATCACGCTCGCGACCGACGCGAAGAACGCCTACGGCGTCTACGTCTCCTCCGCCTACGACCAGCTCGCGGGCACGGTCACCATCGTTTCGACGGCTTCCGCCAAGCAGGTGGGCATCAGCGGGCCGAAGAAATCGGCCTGCACCCTCGAGGGCGGCCTCCTCGACATCTCGATGGCCGGCGAGAAGGCCTGCGGCATCAACCTGGACAAGGCCAGCTGCACGACGACGCTTTCCGGCGGCGTCCTGAAGCTCGCCATGTCCGGCGACGGGGCGAAGGGCGTCAAGACCGACGGCACCTTCACGATGACCGGCGGCCTCCTCGACGCGACCGTCACCGGCGGCTACGTCGAGGAACTGCTCGAATACGAGGACGACGACGGCGCGGTCTGGAACTACTGCGTGACGCTCACCTCCTCCACGAAGACCTCGGGCGGAACCCAGACCTACAACACCTCCTCGCTCCTCAATTCCGGCACCTACGCGGTGTACGACCCCTCCAAGGCCTACGCCGTCAAGGGCGGGACCGTGGCCATTTCCGGCGGCACGGTCCGCATCCGCTGCACCGGCACCGCGGGGCGCGGCATCGGCGCGGACGACATGGCGCTCTCCGGCGGCTACTACGACATCTCCGTCGCGGGCGGGCCGACGGACGTCTACGTCGAGTCGCTGGTGGAGGCCGACGACCTCACGAGCAACAACTTCTCCTCCGTCACGACCTGCCTCGACAGCGGCTCCGCCGCCTGCCTGAAGACCTCCGGCAGCGGCTCGACGATGGCCATCACCGGCGGCACCTTCCTGCTCTCCGCCACCGGCACGGCCGGGAAGATCATCAACGCGGCCGGCTCCCTCGTCATCGGCACCGAAGGCGCCTCCACGCTCCCGACGGACGCCTCCTTCTCGCCGGACATCCAGGGGACGACCACCGGCTCGAAAACCTATTGCTGCGCCTACAAGCAGAAATACTACGGCTCCCTCGCCACGGCCGCGGCCACGACCAACATCGCCTCGATGACCCTTTCGACCGCCAGCGCCAATATCGTCGGCTCCTCCGGCGGGATGAGCGACGACGCCGACTACTCCAACCCCAAGGGCGTCAAGGGCGAAACCGGCGTGTCCATGCACTCCGGCCGCCTGCGCATCCACACCTCCAACGACGGCGGCGAAGGGCTCGAAAGCAAGGCCGAGATGACCATCGACGGCGGCGTCCTGGAGCTCAATTGCGCCGACGACTGCGTCAACACCGCGAGCAACCTCGTGGTCAACGGCGGCTACATCTACGCGGCCAGCACCGGCAACGACGCCTTCGACTCGAACGCCGACATCACCATCAACGGCGGCTGGCTCTACGCCTTCACCCTCAGCAGCCCCGAAGAAGCGTTCGACGTCAACAGCGGCCACTCCGTCACCATCAACGGCGGATGCGTTTTCGGCATCGGCAACTCCCAGTCCGGGCGCGAAGGCAGCATCTCCGGCAGCCAGAAATACTACCAGGGCAGTTACAGCATCGGCACCTCCGCCACGTACCTCAAGGCGAGCGGCACCGACACCATCTACGGCAAGATTCCCGCCTCACAGTCCTCCGCCAGCGGCTACCTCTTCTGCTCCGTCCCGGGCATGTCGAGCGGCACCGCCCCGACCTCCTATGGCACCAGCGCCCCCTCCGACGCCAATTCCGTCGGCTTCCACGGCTTCTACACCACCGGCGAAGTCGAGACGGGCGGCGACGAGGACGAACTCTGGTCCACCACGGAACCCTATTCCGCGAGCTACACCACCGCCGACTCCCTCTGGTTCAACACCGAGGCCTCCACCTCCGCCACCTCCGCCACCCTCTGGTACAGCCCCGACGACGGCGCCACCTGGTCCAGCAAATCCATGACCGTCAACGCCGACTGGACCTCCGACACCGGCTGCTGGTGGCACGTCGAAGTCCCCGCCTCCGAACTGCAGGCGGGCACCTTCCACTACGCCGTCAGCGTCTACGACGCCTCCGGCAACGAACTCGCCGACAACAACGGCGGCGCCAACTACACCGTCGCCATCACCGACTAAGGAAAGGGAACGAACATGGAACGCAACGCATTTCCGGCTTTTCTCCTGACGGTGGCGCTTTCCGTATCCGCGGCCCTCGCGCAGGGCCCCGGCGGCGGCGGATTCAATCCCGGTGGTGGGGGATTCAATCCCGGCGGCGGCGACCAACCCGGCGGCGGGGGTGGCGGCGGCTCCCTCGTCTACGATGACTTCATCACCGCCTGCACCACCAACTCCGGCATCGTCCTGCGCGACGGCGTCGCCATCGGCACGACCGCCACGGCCACGTCCCTGACGGCCCCGGCGGGCATGACCGCCATCCTGCCCGGCGCTTTCGCGGGCAACACCTCCATCACCTCCGCCAACCTCTCCGCCGCGACGGGGCTGACGGAAATCCCCGCGTCCGCCTTCGCCGGATGCACCGCGCTGAAAACCGTCACGCTGCCTTCAAGCGTCACCTCCATCGGCGACGGCGCCTTCGAGGGCTGCACCGCCTTGGCGACCCTGACCGCATCGGGCGTGGACACCATCGGCGCGAACGCCTTCCGCGGCTGCTCCGCCCTCAAGACCCAGCCGACCGGCACGGCCATCGGCGACTACGCCTTCGCCCAGAGCGGCCTGACGAGCGTCTCGCTCGCCTCCGCGACCCTCGGCGAAGGCGTTTGCTACGGATGCGCCTCGCTGGCGTCCGCGACCTTCCCGGAAGACCTGCCCGACGCGACCTTCGGCGGCTGCACCGCGCTCTCCATCGACCCCTCCGGACTGTCCTCCATCGGCGCGGCGGCCCTTGCGGGCGTCCCGTTCACCGAGGTGACCTTCGCCGCCTCCGAAATGGGCGACTACGCCGTGGCGGCCGACACCGCCTGGGAAGCGTGGACCCTGACCTGGGCCGGCACCGCCGCCACCAACGCCACCACCTTCCTCGGCCGCGGCGAAGCCCCCGGCGAAGGCCTCGCGCTGGGCGCCATCGCCGACCAGACCTACACCGGCGCCGCCATCGAGCCCGAACTCGACGTCACCTACGACGGCGTGGCCGTCTCCGGCTACACCGCCTCATTCGACGGCAACACCGACGTGGGCACCGCCACCGTCACCGTCGCCTACGGCGATGCAACCGTCACCGGCACCTTCGCCATCGTCGCCGCCGACATCGCCGGCGCGTCGCTGGACGGCGTGGAAAGCACCTACACCGCCGGGAGCGTCGTCCTTGCGCCCGTCCTGGCCTTCAACGGCACGACCCTCGCCGAGGGCACCGACTACGCCTGGACCGTCACCGACGCAAGCGGCGAAGCAACCGCAGACTACCCGACCACCCCCGGCGACTACACCCTCGTCGTCACCGGGCAGGGCAACTTCACCGGCACGCAGAGCCAGGCCTTCACCGTGGTTTCCGGCGGCGGCACCGTCGAAACCGCGTTCGCCTCGGTCTCGGACATCCAGTTCACCGACGGCACCCTCTCCCTCGCGCTGACCGTCGAGGACGACCTGTCCGCCGCGACCGTCGCGGTCTACGTGACCGACGACCTGCTTTCCGGCACATGGCGCGAAGCCACCGAAGCGGCCGTCACCGTCTCCGGCACCTCCATCTCCATCGAAGGCATCGCCACCGGCGACACCTCGAAGCTCTTCCTCCGCTTCGGCCTGGAATAGCCCCCTCCACCATCCGCCGCCCTCCCCACTGCCTCCTTGGCCGGGCCAACGAATGCCAAAGAGGTACCTGCCGCGGGGAGGGCGGCCCTTTTCAGCTTGCCCCAACCGCGCCCTCTGGCGCGGCTTGCGGTTTTCTGTAGCTCCCCAGAAGTTTCCCACCCATATGGTCGCGCGGAAGCGCGACCCTCCCGTTGCGCTCTCCACGGGGAGGGACGCGCTTCTGCGCGTCCGTGAAAGAAAACGGGCGGGCTTTTTCCCTTCCACCCTCCCGCTTTCCATCCGCCAAGGCGCGGCAGGATGCCGCCGCGCTTTCCGTCCCGGGCCTGCGGCGGCAAACACGGAGCGCGCGGAGGAAGGAGGCACGGAGGGTGCCGGGAGGGAGCTCCGCGCGTGCGGCAGCGCGTCTTTATTCTTGCTTGCCGTGGCGGGTGTTGGTGGGGCGAGCTCTCCGAGCGAGCCGTTCCTGGCGTCAGGTGCCAGCGCGGCTCGCACGGAGTGCTCGCCCCACCGCCTCCAGGCACGGATGCGCCTCCCGAAAACTCCACCCAAATAAACTCCGTGCCTCCTTCCTCCGGCTTCTCCGTGGTTGCGCCGCAGGCGTGCCGGGGCTACACGCTCAGGAAACCGGAGGGGCCAAGGGTGGGGGAGGAGGATTCTTCCTGGAGGACGGCGGCTTCGGCGGCGGGGCGGAAGTCTTCGAGGGTGCGGCGCCATTGGTCGGCGCGGTTGATGAAGGTTTCGAGCCGGGCGCAGAAGGTGTCCAGGTCCAGGTCGGCCGTCGGGGTGCGCCACTGGAGGACGAGGTCGCCGGTATCGGACAGCAGGCCGAAGGCCATGTCGTCGCGGGAATGGAAGTGGATGGTCGCTTCCAGCAGGGTCTCGAGAAAGATTTCTTCTTTCTCCGGCGGGGGTTTGCCGAGGACGGCGCATACGGCCAGGGCCGCGCCATCCGGCACGGGCGCGATGTCCACGGGCATGCCGTCGATTTCCAGGGCGCAGGCGCCGTCGTGGACGGACAGGCCTTCGATTCCCAGCCGCGCCGCGAAGGCCGGCAGCAGTTCGTCGGGTTCCATGGGGGCTCCGTTTCCGCCTAGTCGTCTTGGACCGGGACGAGGTTGAGTTCGAAGTCGAGGGTGCAGTCGGATTCGATCCGGAATGGCTCCGGCATGGCGTCCAGCGCCCGGAACAGGGCGTGCGGTTTGCAGGCGACGGTGCCGCCGGGGAGGGTCTCGGTTTCGTTGATGCGGGCGGAAACCTGGTCGTCGTCGTACGGGGCGTAGTCGAGGCCGGCCAGGCGGTTGAATTCGTTGCCCGAGAGGCGGTAGCCGAGGAGGCACTTGAAGCTGCTTTCGGGGGCCAGGGGGAGGTCTTCGCCGGGTTGGTCGTTGGCTTCGAAGGAGTTGATTTGCTTGTCCATTTCGTAGAGGAGGTTGATGCCGCCGTCGTTCCGCTTTTCGATGGTGAAGGTGCGGGTGGCGCGGCCCGTTCCGCGGGGCGGGGCGCCGAGGTTGAAGATGGGCTGGTTTTCGTCGGGGGCGACGGCGAATTCGGTGCCGTTTTCGCCGGCTTTTTCGGTTTCCTGGGAGAGGAGGGCCATCAGGAGGTGGACTTTGCGGCGGGCGGGCGGCTGGAGGGTGTCGTGGCGGGCGGTGTCGTCGCCGGTGACGTAGCGGGCGAGCTGGTCGCGGGCGGTGGCGAGGTCGTTGGAGAGTTTGATGGTCCTGTCGCCGTCGCGGAGGGTGGCGTTGATGCCGCGGGCGATGTCCTTCTCGAACTGGCTGGGCTTGCCGTCGGCGAGTTTCCGCATTTCGCCGCAGACGGTGATGTTCATCATGGCGGCGGCGTTGGCGCCGAGCCGCGAGCCGAGGGACCGGAGCGGGTCGTTGCATTCGCCCAGTTTGTTGCGGAGGATGCGCCGGGCTTCGTCCGCCGCCTGGCCTTGGCCCTTGACGGTGTCGTCGAGGTAGGCGTCGACGTTCCGGGCGTTGATGTCGCGGGCCAGGGAGAGGGTTTCTTCGACGAGTGCGGCCCCGCCCAGGGCTTCGAGGTCGGGGATGCCGTTGCATTCGCCGATTTCCACCGGCGTGGCGCCGGGGGTGACCCGGATGAGGTTCTCGTGGACGCAGTAGGAGAGCATTTCCAGGAAGTTGCCGGCGATTTCGCCCGCGTCCTTCAGGCCTTCCAGCGTCTGGACGGAGACTCCGCCGTTGGGGACGCCGTCGGTCTCCCCGTTCCGGTAGCGGGAGTAGAGGCGGTAGAGGTGGGCGGTGGTCGGGGCGTTCAGGGCGTCGCGGATGTGCCCCAGCGCGGCGGCGCTGCAGCGCGAGAGCATGACCATGCCCACGAAGGCGCGCAGCGTGGTCTTCGCATCCGGTTCGGCCGCGTACTTCTTGCCGGCGCCGGAGGAGTCCAGGGCCGCCTGGAGGGTGTCGTAGAACTGCCGGAGCGCCTTGTGGATTTCCATGCCCCCGGAGTCCGCGTCGAGGCGGCGGAGCCGGTTCAGCGGCGCCCGGTTCGCCGCCCGCACGAGGCCGGCGAGGATGTCCCGCGGCACCGGCTTGCCGAGGATGACGAGCATCTCCCGGCCCGCCACGTAGATGCCGGGGTTCTTGCGGGAGAGGGCCTTGAGCTGCGCCAGGTTCGCGACCAGGCCCTCGACCCGCCGGCGCACCTCCTGCTCGCCGCGCAGGTCGCCTTCGCCGGTTTCGAGGATCGTGCCGAGGTGCTTGTCCACGACGTCCATGGCGTCGGCGTTGCCGTGGCAGCAGGCGTAGGCGGTCTTGACGCGGTCCGCGGCGGCGCCGTCCGCGCGTTCGCCGTAGTAGTCCAGGCCCCGCTGGAGGAAGTCGTCGTGCTTGGCGGCGATCTCTTCGAGGGCTGACCGGACGGCCAGGATGCGGCGGGCGGTCAGGGGGCGGCCTTTGCCGAAGTCGCCGAGCTTCATGGCGGTCTTGACGGAGGCGGGGATGTGCTCCTCGCCGCCGAACATCCGGGCGACGGAGTCCCGGAAGATCGTGCGGACCTCGTTGTTGACGGCCTTGTTGGAGGGGACGCGGAAGAAGATCTTGTTGAGGACGGATTCCGACTTGGCGCCGACGGTGTGCTCCGGCCCGTCGTTGCCGATGAGGGCGCGGACCTTGGTTCCGGCGTCCTTGCCCCTCGCGAAATCCACGAAGGTCTTGAACTGCGCGTTGATGAAAGCGTCGTTGATGTCGATGGGCATGGCGGGTTCTCCGGCGGTTGGGTTTTCCTGTTCACCCCGTTTACACGCGGCAAAGGCGATGGTTACACCACGTCCCGGCCCCGTTTCAAGCGGAAACGGCGAAAGGCGCCATGTGCGGCTCCTCATCCCGGAGCGCGGAACGTCCGTTTCCGACAACGCCTGGGGCGGCCAACACGGAGCGCGCGGAGGAAGGAGGGCCGGAGGGGAACGGGAGGGAGCTCCGCGCGTGCGGCAGCGCGTCTTTTTCTCTCTTGCCGTGGCGGGGGGGGGGCTTGGTGGGGCGAGCTCTCCGAGCGAGCCGTTCCTTGCGTCTGGTGCCAGCGCGGCTCGCACGGAGTGCTCGCCCCACCGCCACCAGGCCAGGGGGGTGCACGGATGCCCCGCCCATAAACCCTTCCGCCAAAAACTCTCCGTGCATCCTTTCTCCGTCCCCTCCGAGTTTGCGCCGAACGCATGCACTTCACCCCCGGCTACCTGCGCAACGAGCAGGTCGTCGTCGTGCGCCAACTACGCCATCCAGCACGACAAGCACCCCTTCCGGATCCTCGACGAAGGCCTCGCCCCCGAGGAATACGGCATCGGCTTCCGCAAGAGCGACGCGGCCCTCGCGGACGAAGTCTGGTCCACCCTCCTGGAGATGGCCGCCGACGGCACCATCCGGCGCATCTCCGAGAAATGGTTCGGCTCCGACCTCTCCCTCATCCCCGGCTTCTACGCCAAGGCGACGCACGGCGGGGGCCGCGGGCGCAGAAACAAGTGATGCGGGCGGGGAGTGGGGCCATTGGGGGGCTGCTCGACTGCAATCGACTGCAATCGAAGGCAATCGACTGCAATCGAAAGCGGCGGCGGCGGCCGGAGGCGGAGAAAGCCGCGGGCACCCGTCAGGGGCGTTCGTGGCGGGTGCCCCAGAGCATGAGGGCGTAAAAGACCGGGAGGAGGTCTTCGCCGGCCGGCGTCAGGGCCCAGTCGACGCGGGGAAGCGGTCAGGAAGTTCTGACTTCTTGCGGGGCGGGGGCGGCGGGGGTAGGGTGGGGGGGATGAAGACGAAGAAGGCGATTTTCGAGGAAGTGCGCGCGGGCGGGCTGCGGATGCGCAACCGGCTGGTGCGGTCCGCCACGTGGCTGGGGCTGGCGGCGCCGGACGGGGCGCTGCCGGAGGAGGTTTTCGATGTCTACCG
>JAFXQI010000007.1 GCA_017527155.1 Kiritimatiellia bacterium | reverse complement strand
GGGGGCGGCGGGGGCGGCGGCGGCGGCAGCGGGTCGTATGTCGTCGTCGACGACGCCCAGACCTACAACGCGTCCAACATCCTCGGCGGCAGGGGCGGGGACGGCCAGGGCGGGCTGGTCGGCGGCGGCAGCGCCGGCCGGAGCCCCGAAGGCAGCAGCGAGCACAACAATTACAATGAAGACACGCATCCGGTTTCGCGCACCGGCGCGGGTGCGGCGGGCGGGGCGGGATATGCGCAGGGAGCGGGAGGGAAGCTCGTGGTGCTGCCGACCGCGGCGCTGACGTGCTCGCCCGCGCGGGTGCCGGACACGGGGGCGGGGCTGCCGCAGGACCCGTTCCTGCAAGTGACGGTGACGCTCGACCTCGGGCTGAAGGACGCGTCGGGCAACCCGGTGCGGGTCGCGTTCCAGCAGCCGTTCGCCTGCCGGATGGTGCCGCTGGCCGGGTTGTCGGCGGGCGGGATCGACCCGTGCCCGAAGCGGGCGGGGTACCGGTTCGCGGGATACTGGCGGGACGACGGGACGTGCGTCTACGGGCCGGACGGGAAGCCGACGATGGTGATGTCGCCGTACGTGGAGGATTGCACGCTGCGCGCGCGCTGGGAGGTGGACGGGAGCATCCTCGAGGTCACGTCGGCGGACGACGGCGCGAGCACGCTGGACGTCTACGGGAACACCGCCGTCACGCTCCGCGACGCGGTCGCGGCGCTGGCCGCCGATCCGCTGCTGGTGGGGGCGGACGGGCGGCGGCGCGTGGTCTTCGACCTCGCGGAGACGGACACGGTGGTGCGGCTGCGGCGGGAAATCACGGTGCCGGCGGGCGCGCGGTCGTTCGAGATCAACGGGCTGTACGGCCTGACGAACGGGGTGCGGCTGGTGGCGGGCGGCGGGGCGCGGCACCTGCGTTTCGCGGGCGCGGCGGCGGACCGCAAGCCGTTCGCGCTGGCGAACCTGACGTTCGAGGGCGGCAATCCGTCGCAGGGCGCGGGCGGGGCGGTGCTGGCCGAGGCAGGGGCGTCGGTGACGGTGGAGGCGTGCGCGTTCCTGCGGAACCGGGCGGGGCAGCTGCGCAACGGCGGGGCCGTGTGCGTGGTGTCGGGGCAGTCGGAGCTGGTGGTGGATTCGTCGACGTTCGCCGGCAATTCGGCGCAGTCGGGCGGGGCGGTGCACGTGGACGGGGCGCGCTCGACGTTCGTGAACACGACCTTCAGCGGGAACGCGGCGAAGGCGTCGGGGGGCGCGATCTCGACGGGCAAGGACGCGCCGGTGGCGCTGGTGGCGTGCACGTTCGCGCGGAACACGGCGAAGCAGCGCGGGCCCTCCCTCGCGAGCACCTGCTCGCTGGCGGACGCGGTGCGCGCGGTGAACTGCATCTTCGGCGACACGGAGGGCGGGAAGGAGCCGGTGGCGATGGAGAACGGGGTGGCGATGGCGGCGCACTGGTGCTCGACGGACGTGCCGCCGGAGGCGGCCTTCGCCGCGGGCGGCGCGCCGGTGACCCAGGTGGTCGCCGGGGTCACGCACGTGGTGCACCCGCCGCTCGGCGGGGAGCGCTCGCGCAACGAGGACGCGGCGGAAATCTACCGCGACGCCGACTACCAGCACCTGCTCGCCGTGGACCGCGAGGGCAACCGCGTGGCGCTCGCCGGGGAGCCGGGGCAGGCGAACATCCCCTTCGTGACCGACCAGCTCCTGCAACTGCGCACGGCGCCGACGCGCGGCGCGGTGCGGCTCGCGGTCGGCACCGAGCCGGTGGTCGTGGAACTCGACGGGGTGCTCTGCGACGAGGAGGGGAATCCGCGCCGGGGCGTGGAGGTGGAAACGGTCGCGACGGTCCATTACGACAGCGGCGAGGCGGTGGAGACGAACCTCACGATCCGCACCGCGTCCGGCGGCGAGTTCGGCCTGGCCGTGCCGGTGGACGGCTCGGACGGGCTGGCGCACAACGTCACCGGCATCTGCGTCCGCGCGCTCGGTCCGGAGGCGTTCGCGGTGGCGACGGCCCCCTACGCGCTGAAGGCGGCCTCCGTGGACCTGATCGCCTCGCCCGACGAAGTGGCGCTGGACGGGGACCAGATCGCGATCGGCAACGTGGCCGCGGCGTCGATTTCGGCGGCGAAGTCGTTCGACGCGCGCAGCGCGGGCTCCTTCACGGCCGCGTCGCTCAAGGGATTCAAGGAGATCGAGCTGGAGCACGTGGCGGTGTCGGGCGGATCGCTCAAGTGGCTCGGCGGGGCCGGGGCGTCCGAGGGGGTGGCGTTCGCGAAGCTCGACGAGATGTCGGTCGGCGGCGGCGTCGAAGCCCCCGTGGAAAACACGCTCCGGGCCTCGGACGGCAACACCCTGACGCGCACCTGGCGGGCGGCCAACGACGGCTTCTTCCAGCTCCAGGCCCGCGCCCAGAAGCCGCAGGACGGCGAGATCCGCCTGAGGCTCCTCGGCGCGGACGGCGGCGAACTCGCCGTGGTCACGGGCAAGGGCCGCGCCGGCGACACGGACGATTTGCGCCGGCTGCTCTGGACGGTCCCCGTGCGGGCCGGCGACACCGTGGAGCTGCAGTCCGCCCCCGCGCCGGGATGCTCCGCGTTCGAGCTCACCGCGGTCCGGGCCCAGTTCATCTACTTCGGCGTGGCGAAGTGAGGGGTGGGGGGAAGGAGAAGGATTGGACGGAAATGACGGACCACTTCCAGCCGAACGCCGGTACCGCGCCGCAGACCGTGTTCCACGGCAGCCGGGTCGTGGTCGAAACGCCCCGGATTCTCCCCTCGCGCTGCACCAAGGACTTCGGACCCGGCTTCTGTTGCACCCTCCTGCGCGAACAGGCCGAGGAGGTGTCCGGTGATTGACTACGACGATCTGTTCTACGTCTGCAGCCTGATCGAGTTCATCGGCCGGGAGCGCAAGCTGCGGCTGATCGAGGACGTGGCCGACGGCGCCGATCCGGTGGCCAAGCTGGTGGAAGTGTATTCCTCGTGGATGTCCGACGCCCTTTCGCGCTTCAACTCCGACCTCTACTACCAATCCCGCGGCTACCTCGCCGAATGCCACCGCGCCGGCACGATCCTCGTGGCATGAAGGCTCCCCTCAAGCAAACCTTGCGAAAATGCGGAAAAAATTTTCCAATCGTTGGAAAAACGGCGAAAATTTTTTCCAATCGTTGGAAAACTTCCGTGCGCGCGGCGGGAGCGGGCGCGGAGCGTTTCCCGGGCGGTGCGGCCTGCGTCCGCGCCGTGGATGCGGTTGCGCAACCTTGCGCAATGAATTGTCTTGTTGTGCGCTGCGCTTTCCTGCGCAACGCCGGATGCCGGAGGCGGGTGGCATGAGGCCGTTCAAATACGGATGCGTCGCCAGGCGGAACCCTTGCGCTTTCCTTGGTGCAGGGAAGGGTAGGGCGGGCAGTCCCTGCCCGCCGGAGTCCGTCATGCCGAAGGACGGCGCCGGAGATGCGCGGAGGCAGGTTTTCCCGGGTGTCCGGCCGAATGGCGTTCGCGCATCCAATGACATGCGAAGGCACGTCCCTGTTTCCGGCGGCGAGGGGACTCGCCGCCCTACCCGGCTTCGCACGAATGGAATCGCACGGTCTTTGCCTGAACGTTCCAATGATTGGAAAAACGGCGAAAGGTTTTTCCGATGACAACGACACGGATTTGACCAAGAAAGGGTGCAGGACATGAAAAAGACATTCACCAATCCACTGGCTTGGCTCGCGGTGTGCGCGGTGCTGGCGGCGGCGCCTTCGGCGCGGGCGGAGGCGGTCGAACTGCTGGCGGAGGGGGAGGGGACGTCGCTGGACGGTTGGACGAATTCGGGGTTCAGGCTCCACGTGGACGCCAACGGGGTTTCCTGGTTCGGGGCGGGCAACACCCGGTGCGAGATGTCCCAGACGGTGTCGCTCGCGGAGGCCGGCCTCGCGGAGGCGGAACTCGCGTCCGGCGTGGTCTTGTCCGCGTCCGCCACGGTCAGCGCGAAATGGGGCCGCTCGGTCTGCCGGATCGAGATCGAGCAGCTCGGCGCGGACGGGGAGGAGCTCGGCACGTCCACGCTGCTGGACACGGTGGGGAAGGACGAGCTGCCGGAGACGGTCTTCGCGGACCGGATCGCCCTCGATCCGCGGGCGCGCCAGGTCCGGTGGACGATGGCGGGCAGGGATTACCGGAACTGGGCCGACATCCACGGGCCGCTTTTCCGGCTGTGCAGCCTGTCGTACGAGCGGGAGGACCCGCCGGCGCCCGCGCGGCCCGAGACGGCGCTGGACTGCTCGACGATCGTGTACCGGGGGCAGCTGAATTTGCTGGGGTCGGACGCGCCGGCGGCGGACTCGAAGGGGTACACCAAGACGATGCATTTCAAGGTGTACGACGACGCGGCGGCGGACACGCCGGTGTGGAGTCTCGACGACCAGACGGTGCAGGTGAACCGCGACGGGAGCTTCACGGCGGTGTTCGGCGACGAGGCGCTCGCGGCGCTGATCGCGACGGGCAAGGTGACGCACGTGGGGGTGGCGATCGGCCCGGGCGCGGCGCAGGCGATCGAGCTCAAGCCGCGCCGGGCGCTGCGCCCGGTGGCGTCGGTGAACCGCGCGCTGATGGCGGAGGCGGCGGGGAAGAATCCGCGCGTGGGGAACCTGGTGACGGAGAACGCGCTGAAGGCGGACGACGTGGTGGTCTCGCGCCTGGAAGTGGAGGGGACGGTGACGGCGCCCGGGGCGGCGGCGGTGAAGGTCTCGCCGGTGGTGGTCGGGGAGCGGGAGACGCTGACGCTGCTGCGGGGGGACGGGGTGCAGGTGTTTTCGCGGGAGGCTCCGGCGGACCTCGGCGAGGTGAAGCCGGCGCTGCGCGGGCAGGCGCTGGCGGTGGCGCCGGCGGACGGGGTGGCGCTGGTCTCGAGCAGCGCCTCGGGGAGTCGGGCGCTGCGCTGCCCGGGGGCCATCCAGTATTGCCGCAAGGGCGAAAGCGTGCGGGCGCCGGCTTCGGACCCGGACGGACTCAAGGTGACGTTCTTCCCGTTCATCGGGCAGGCGAAGGAGGGCAAGTGAGATGGACAAGCGTGCGAACTGGATGTCGGTGGACCGGGGGATCGGAATCGCGCGGGAATGCCGCAAGGGCCTCGCGCCGGCGCTGCTGGCGGCGGCGCTGGCGCTGGCGCCGGCGGCGGCGCCGGCGCGGGCGGAGCCGCCGGCGGATTCGACGCTGGCGCTCGGCGAGGTGGGACTGCCGACGTGGATGCCGGCGTACGGGGAGGCGTTCTCCCCGCCGGCGGCGGCGTACCCGATTTCGGCCGCCGCGGCGCCGGTCTCGCCGGACGAGGAGGTCACCGCGGCCTCCACCAAGAACACGCTGGCGACGTGGTCGCTCAAGGCGTGGACGGCGGGGCGCACGCTCTCGGAGCAGGCGCCGGGGGCGAAGATCGGGGACTTCTGCCGCGACATCCCCGACGCGCGCTCGATCGACTGGCAGGCGACGGTGGAGGCGAACGCGGCCGCGGCCGCGGAGGGCCGCCTGCTGTTCGACCCCGGCGCGTCGGACGCGCGGGAGCGGCTGCTGTTCACGGCGAGCGGCGCCGTGGCGGTGCGGTGGGTGAAGGCGGACGGGACGGAGGAGGAGCGGACGTACATGGTGGGGGCGACGTCGTCGTCGCGCCCGTACCGGGTGTTCGCGACGCGCGCGGACGAGGGGAACTCGGCGGCGTTCATCGACCTGTCGGGCAAGTTCGTGAAGTTCTTCGGGGACGGCCGGCTGCTTTCGAGCCGCTGGGCGGTGGACGGGTCGGGGAAGTCGAACGTGGTGTACGGGCTGGACTACGACCGGGCGCAGACGAAGATGCTGACGTTCCGCTACACGGTGGACGAGGCGACCGGGACGATGCAGTGCCCGCAGGGCCAGTTCGTGCTCGCCTACTACGACACGGAAACGAAGGACCACATGGTCGCCCACGTGGTCGTCGAGGTCTGCCCGCCGACGGTCAACACGATGTACGCCGCCGTGGGGGACGCGCTCTCGCCCGCCGGCGGCGGCTACGACGCCTCGAACCTCTTCGCGGTCGTCGTCTCCGGGATCGCGGAGGAGACGGCGGACCCGTATTCGCCCTACCTCGAACAGTACACCGCCGCGGAGGGCAAGGAGGCCACCGACCCGGACCACGGCAAGGTCTTCGCCATCGCCCCCACCGACGTGACCACCAGCCCCGCCGGCATCGCCATGCCCTGGAAGGCCGACATCTACTGGCAGACCGCCGACCCCATGAAGACCCGCTGGACCTTCGAGCACGACTGGTACCTCGTCAGCTGGCCCGAGGACCCCGTGCGCGTCGTGACGGCGCCGCCGGAGGCGCAGCCGGGGTGCCCCTTCCTGGTCCCCACCAACTACTCGGTCCAGACCCTCTTCCACATGCCCGAGAGCGTCTCGGCGGCGGCCGACGACCAGACGGGCGAGGTGACGCTCCGCGGCGGCAACCGCGGCCAGATCCTCCTGCGGCTGCGCAACGCGGACGGCAACGGCTGCCCGTGGTTCCTGCCGGTGGAGCTGGCGGACTACCGGAACCCGGAGGTCGCGACGCCGTGGGCGATCGACTGGCCCGTCGGCATCGAGCTGACCCCGCGCCTCGGCGTCGAGGCCGGCCCCGCCGCGCGGGCGATGTCCGAGCGGGTGGACGACACGCTGGCGGGCTTCATCTACGAACCGGAATCCCCCGGCCGCAACTGGAACCCCCGCCTCTACCACCGCCCCGCCGGCGACTCCGGCATCCCGTCCACGGAGGAGGTCATCGGCTCGGCCTCCGGCGCCGCCGCGTCCTCCGACCCCTACGCCGCGCTCGGCTCCTCCATCTACGCCGTCAACGCCTCCGCCGGCAAGATCCAGGTGTGGTGGCGCGCGAACTTCCAGCGCGACGGCATGCCCGCCCCCGTCACCTATCCCGCCCTCGTCCAGGACTACCGCGCGGGCTGGGAGACGACGATGGCCGACGGCCTGCTGCCCGAGATCGCCCTCGCCTCCGGCCTCGGCTCGGCCGACCCCTCGATGTTCGCCTGCAGCGGCCGCTCGCTGCTGCTGGCGGAGACGAACGCGACCGCGACGATGGGCCTCGCCGGGGCGCGCATCGGTTCCGACGCCCCCGGGGCCCGCGCGGGCTTCTCGATCTACGTGCCGAAGGACGAGCCGGTGACGCCCGGGCGCCTCTTCCGGCTGGGCTTCGGCGACCGGGGCGCGGCCGCCGCCGGGTCCGTCGACGCGCGCCTCGAACGCGCGGAAGGGGACGGATGGCAGGTGGCCTTCGCGGTCCGGGACGGCGCCGCCGGGGAGGCCGCGGCGACCGCGGTGCCCGTCGTGGCGGGCCGCTGGAACACCGTGTCCGTGGCGCTGCCCGGCTCGGCGCGCGGGCAGGCCGTCACCGCCGCCTGCGGCGCGGCGGAGGGCGAGGCGGACGGCGCCGCCGCCACCTACGTGGCCCTCGACAACCTCTCGCTCTGGAACGGCGCCTCCGAGGTGCCGGCGTCGGACGAAGACACGGTCTTCTGCTTCTCCTTCACCGACGGCGACCTCGCGACGCTCGGCGGCGACGGGCGCGTCCGCACCGCCCTCGACGCCAAGGGCAACGTGCTGCGCGCCCGCGACTGCGGCGCGCTCGGCATGGGCGCCCCCAAGGCCTTCTCGCTCGCGCTGGCGGAGGAGGACGGCGTCGCGCCGGAGATCTACTACCAGAACGACCCGGCCGAAATCGGCTTCAACCCCAACGAAGAGCACGCCTTCATCGAGGCGAACGGCGGGGAATACACCGCCTGGGCGCTGCGCAACGACCTCAACCAGGCCGGGCTCTCCGAGCCGGTGATGCTGGTGATGTACCCGCGCAACGGCAAGGGCGCCATGCAGGCCTACCGCGTCTGCGAGTTCAACACCGGCCATTCCGCGTTCGTGCGCGACGTCGTCGTTGGCAACCCGATGCTCCCGCCGGGCCCCGTCGGCAAGGTGCCGGGGTGGGGGACGGAGCTGGACTTCGCCGTCACGCCGCTCGAAGCGGACGACGCCTCCGTGGTGTACAAGGACCGCAACAACCAGATGTGGGCGCGGCGCGACGGCATGGCCCTGGCCATGTACGCCTACCCGATGCAGCCGGGCTTCTACTGCCCCTCGCTCGAAGACAACCAGCTTCCCGACGGGACCGTCGTCGGCTGGATGAACTGCACCAACGTCCCGCTGCCCTCCGTCACCGACCTCCAGGACGCCACCAAGTCGCTGCCGTGGATCTGGAACGCGACCTGGCCGGCGGAGGACTCCGTGCCGGCCATGCGCGTCGGCCAGGTGCTGACGGTGGCCGAGAACGGCCTGCCGGAGGTCTGGTCCGCCGCCTCGCTGGGCGTCGCCTACCCGGCCCCCGCCGAGAGCCCGGCGACGGTGGTCACGCTCATCGACCCGACCGTCGTCCAGTGCTCCGAGGAGGAGCTGCCGATCGACTCGGACTTCGCCGACGAGTACGGCTTCGAGCTCGGCCCCTCGGGCACGGCCACGTTGCGCAAGGGCAAATACTACTTCACCGGCCTGCCGCCCTCCGTCAGCGACCGCTTCTACATCGACCCCAACGCCGACCCCGCCTTCCGCGTCTGCCTCCTCGGCCGCCGCGTCGTCAAGGAGTCCGGCGGCTCCTACCTCCAGCTCAACGTGCTGACCGACGCCGAGCGCGAGGCCATCAAGGCCATCTGCACCTGCAGCGGCGAAGAACAGGACAAGAAGGACGCCTGGGACCGCGCCATCGACTCCCTCGCCACCCACGAAGCCCTCCCCACGCTCCAGGGCGGCGTCCCGCTCGGCACCAAGACCTACACCGTCAAGAAGACCTACACCTTCCCCTCCCAGAAGGCCTTCGACACCTGGCTCTCCAAGCTCGACACCGAGAACTTCAAGGTCAACACCGTCACGAGCGACCTCCTGATGGACTACCAGCTCGTCACCGGCCCCATGCCCGCCGACGAGGAGGCCGCCGCCTTCTGCTCCACCTGCACCTGGGCCGTCGCCAGCACCAACTGGCGGAGCTGGCTGCTCTTCGGCCCCCCCGAGAACCTCGGCAAGCTCGAAAAGAGCTGGGAGACCGACGGCCTCAAGGCCTTCACCGGCCTCGACTGGAACTCCGAACTCGACGGCAACTGGTTCTACGGCAGCTACCTGACCGCGGAGATGCGCTTCACCGCCACCATCACCGACCGCCTGCCGACCATGACCTACCTCCCGCGCGACCACTACGCCCTCGTCGCCAACGGCGCCGGCGCCGGCTGGGTCACGCTCGTCGAAAACGACAACCCCGACACCACGCAGGTCAAGCCGGGCCTGCCCGTCTCCATGAAGGTCCTGCGCGTCCTCCCCGAACTGCACGCCGACGGCATCGCGGTCCTCTCCGACCCGCTCAACAAGCTCTCCGAGCAGCTCACCCTCCAGTACCGCACGCCGCTGGGCAGCGCCTCCTCCGACTACGAATTCGAGTGGCGCCGCGCCAAGCCCCTGGCCGACGGCACCCTCCCCGCCGACCGCGACCGCCCGCCGTGGGAATACTACCGCGGCGAACCCGGCCTCTACTCCATCCTCCTCGGCGCCAAGGGCGCCCGCCCCGACGAATACGTCAACACCTACTACACCCTCCGCTACCGCGCCAAGCCCGGCACCGCCGCCGCCTGCACCGTCGGCACCGGCTGGAGCGACTGGGCCCCCGAGCAGCTCGCCGAGGGCTGGCTCCAGCGCGTCCTCAACGAAGTCACCCCCTTCGCCCAGCGCGTCGAGGACTTCTACCAGCAGCGGGCCGACTCCTGGCTCTCCATGCTCGAAGAAATCGGCCGCCCCTACCAGGGCGACGTCGCCCTCAACAACGACAACCTCGCCCAGGTCGGCCTCCTCGAACTCTACCAGACCCTCTTCAACCGCGCCGAAATGGTCCTCCAGGCCGCCGGCGCCCCCGACCCCGACCTCTCCAAGCAGCTGCTCCTCGCCCAGACCCGCCTCGGCGAGTTCTACACCCTCCTCGGCGCCGAAGCCTATTCCGACGCCAAGAACCCCCTCGTCGCCCAGCAGTCCCTCAACGACAAGGAAAGCGAATCCCTCAACCTGCCCTCCTCCGCCTTCTGCTTCGCCAACCAGGTCCCGACGCTCCTCGACGAGGAACTCGCCCTCCTGCGCGGCCGCTCCGCCTCCACCGCCTACCCGCGCATGACCGAGGCCCCCTGCTTCAACCGCCTCGCCTGGAACTTCACCAAGGACCCCGCCGGCGGCGAGCCCGCCTACGTCGCCAACTACGGCATCCGCGCCCGCGACGGCGTCCTCGACGTCAACTGCGCCGCCGCCCAGTACCCCCAGGGCCACGGCGACGCCTGGGGCCACTACCTCTCCGCCCTCTCCGGCTACTTCCGCCTCCTCCGCAACCCCCTCTTCGACTGGTCCGCCGCCATGGGCGAAATGCTCATGGACCAGAAGCTCGTCAACGTCGACTACCAGGACGAGGAGAAATTCGCCGACGCCGTCGCCAACCTCGCCCGCACCGGCCTCGACGCCATGGACCTGACCGTCCGCAAGCACTGGCGCGACAACGGCGGCGCCGCCGGCGGCTACCGCGACGCCGACCCCGAGCAGGCCTTCGGCTACGGCGAATGGGCCACCCGCACCGGCCTCGCCGCCGCCTACGGCTGGATGGCCGCCAACGCCCTCCTGCCCACCAACGACGCCCCCTACGCCGACTTCACCGACCGCGGCATCGCCAAGATCGACCGCACCACCGCCGCCCAGCTCCCCCTCGTCTGCTCCACCGTCCGCGCCCTCGAAAACCGCCTCGCCGCCACCGAAGCCGGCCTCAACCCCCTCGGACTCGACGACCGCGCCATCCCCTTCGACCTCGACCCCGACCGCCTCGCCGCCAAGGACTCCCACTTCGAGCAGATCCTCGAGCGCGCCGAGCGCGCCCTCGCCAACTGCAAGACCGCCCTCGACTTCGCCAACGTCCACGGCAACCGCATCGCCCAGCTCTCCAAGGAAGAAACCTCCCTCGTCGACGAAATCACCGAGCGCGAACTCGCCTACAACGCCCAGCTCATCGCCATCTACGGCACCCCCTACGAGAGCGACATCGGCCCCGGCGGCACCTACCCCCAGGGCTACGAAGGACCCGACCTCTACAACTACAGCTACATGGACCTCGAACCCTTCGCCCTCGACGAACTCACCACCCATTTCACCAACTCCTGGACCCTCCAGTGGGGCAACGCCGCCGGCTTCTGCGACCTCGAAATCAGCAAGGACGCCGCCGGCAACCTCTACCTCCAGGGCTTCGAGCTCGGCGAAAACCTCAACGACTACGCCTCCGAAGTCGACGCCGACACCCTCGCCTTCCTCCTCCCCTACCTCCCCGCCGAACTCCGCAAGATCCTCGCCGGCGAGGGCAAGCAGACCGCCCCCATCCAGTACTCCCTCGAATACAACGTCAGCGAGGGCGGCATCCGCGCCAAGCCCCCCGTCCTCACCGGCGTCCGTGCCACCGAGGGCTCCATCCAGGCCGCCTACCGCAAATACCTCATCGCCTACAAGGAAGCCGACGCCGCCATGTTCGACATCGACGTCAAGTGGCTCACCATGAACGAAGTCTGGTCCCAGCTCAAGATCAAGCTCGGCATGCACCTGCCCCAGAAGATCCTCCAGATGCTCGGCTCCGAGGTCGCCCTCAGCACCGCCATCGCCCTCAAGGACGACGCCCTCCAGACCGCCAAGGACACCTACGAACACCTCTACAAGGTCAACTCCCTCACCGCCGCCTCCGTCCCCATCGTCACCGGCGCCGGCACCACCGTCGTCGCCAGCCCACAGGCCGTCGCCGTCGCCGCCGCCGCCCCCGGCCTCGTCGCCGGCCTCAACGGCCAGATGCTCCTCATCGGCGAACTCAAGTCCGCCAAGACCAGGACCGAACTCGTCAAGACCTTCGTCGACGTCGTCGCCGGCCTCTACGAACTCGCCAACACCCTCTACGACGGCATCATCGAACTGCGCGACAACCTCCTCATGGCCGCCCTCGCCTACGACGGCGCCGTCGTCGCCGCCACCGAAAAATACGGCGCCCTCGCCAACGCCGAGGCCGCCTACCGCGCCGAAGTCTACAAGGGCGACCTCCTCCAGCAGGAACGCGCCGCCTGGCGCGCCAAGATCGCCAACCAGGCCACCATGCGCCGCTACCTCGACATGTACAACCGCGTCGGACGCAACGCCGCCCTCGCCAAGTACTCCACCGCCTTCGACACCGCCCAGCGCTACGTCTGGGAACTCGCCAAGGTCTACGACTACGAAACCGGCCTCCTCTCCTCCGACCCCCAGTCCGGACGCAAATTCCTCGCCGACATCGTCTCCACCCGCTCCCTCGGACAGGAAGGCGTCGCCACCGGCTCCAACGACGACGACGCCGGCCTCTATGACATCGTCCACCGCATGAAGGAAAACTGGGCCGTCCTCAAGGGCCGCTTCGGCATCAACAACCCCGACAAGCCCGAAAAATGGTTCTCCCTCCGCTACGAACTCTTCCGCATCCGCCCCGACGCCGCCGGCGACGCCGCCTGGCGCCGCGAACTCCGCAAACACTGGGTCGACGACATCCGCGCCGACGCCGAGATCGTCCGCCACTGCCAGCTCCCCCCCGCCGAAGCCGGCGCCGCCCCCGAACCCGGCCTCGTCATCCCCTTCGGCACCGCCGTCAACAACGCCGAGAATTTCTTCGGCCGCACCCTCCAGGGCGGCGAATCCCAGTTCTCCCCCGCCGACTACGCCACCAAGATCGCCGCCGTCGGCGTCGACTTCCCCGGCTACGAACGCCTCACCGCACAGACCGCCGGCGGCCTCGCCGTCGAACCCAACGTCTACCTCGTCCCCGTCGGCAGCGACTACATGCGCGCCCCCGCCGGCGATGCACGCCCCCTCCTCAAGTGGAACGTCGTCGACCAGGTCCTCCCCCTCCCCTACGCCATCGGCTCCACCCAGCTCGACGACGCCTTCTGGATCTCCTCCTTCTCCGGCCTCGACGGCACCAGCGACTCCGTCGCCACCGTCCGCCGCCACTCCACCCTCCGCGCCGGACCCGACTTCAAGTCCACCCGCCTCGTCGGCCGCAGCGTCTGGAACGACCGCTGGCTCCTCGTCATCCCCGCCTCCGCCCTCAACGCCGACCGCGCAAAAGCCCTCGAAACCTTCATCGACGGCATCGACGACATCCAGATCGGCATCCGCGCCTACTCCCGCAGCGGCAACTGACACCAAAGGGAACAACCATGAAAACGACCTGCCTCGCCCGCCTCGCCTCCGCCGCCGCCCTCGCCGCGGCCCTCGCCGCGCACGCCGCCGCCGCCGACCCCGCCTGGACCACCGCCCCGCTCGACGACGGCACCCTCGCCATCACCGGCGCCGACGCCCCCGCCACCGGCGCCGTCGCCGTCCCCGCCCAGATCGGCGGCACGACCGTCACCGAAATCGGCGACTACGCCTTCCTCGAATGGACCGGCGCCACCTCCTTCACCCTCCCCGAGACCCTCCGCGCCATTGGCACCGCCGCCTTCGGCGCCTGCACCGGCCTCGCCGAACTCACCATCCCCGCCTCCGTCGCCACCATCGGCGACAACGCCTTCGCCGACTGCGACAACCTCATGGACCTCCGCTTCGACGGCGACCGCCCCGGCGGCACCGAAGACGCCGGCCTCCCCGACGGCGCCGTCGTCCACGTCCGCAGCGACGCCCAGGGCTGGGGCGACACCTGGTCCTGGTGCCCCGTCGTCCGCGACACCGAGCCCGTCGCCCCCCTCCTCGTCATCGAAGACGGCGTCGTCACCTCCTGCCGCGCCACCGCCTCCGGCGCCATCATCATTCCCGCCGAATCCGGCGGCCAACCCGTCACCGCCATCGGCCCGCATGCCTTCACCGGCTGCAACTCCATCACCTCCGTCGTTGTCTCCGAAAACGTCCGCTCCGTCGCCGACGGCGCCTTCTCCGGTTGCGACGCCCTGGAGGTCATCGAATTCCTCGGCGACGCTCCGGAAATCACAAGCGGCGGCAACCTCGGCGGCGACCCCGAAACCACCATCGTCATCTTCGACTCCGCCCGCGCCGGATGGCCCGAAAGCGGCTCCCTCTTCGGCGGACTCCCCGCCTATTCCCGCGACTACCCCTCCGACGCCTACTGGACCGTCCGCGACAACGGCGACGGCACCCTCACCCTCACCGGCATGGCCTACGACGGCGAAACTGAACTCGAAATCCCCGAAACCGTCTTCGGCAAGCCCGTCACCGCCCTCGGCGAAGGTGCCTTTGCCGCCTGTACCGCCCTCGAAACCCTCGTCTTCCCCGGCGACGCCCCCGCCGTCGAAGGCCCCCTCGGCCTCGACGGCCTCCAGACCGTCATCTCCGTCCCTGCCGGCAGCACCGGATGGGACGACGACGGCGACGGCTTCTGGGAAGAGTGCCTCGTTGTCTGGCGCGACTACCCCGAATCCTTCTGGCTCGTCCGCCCCGTCGCAGGCGGTGTTGCCATCACCGGCACCGCCAGGCCCGCCACCGGCCGCGTGGACATCCCCGACACCCTCGGCGGCCAGCCCGTCCTCGCCATCGCCTCCGGCGCCTTCGCCGGATGCGAGACCCTCCTCGGCGTCTTCATCCCCGCCACCGTCGCCGACATCGCCGCCAACGCCTTCGCCGACTGCACCGCCCTCGACACCGTCGCTTTCCTCGGCGACGCCCCCGGCGTCCCCGGCACCCTCGACCTTCCCGACGGCGCCGTCGCCTACGTCCGCGAAGACAAATCCGGCTGGGGCGTCGTCCCCGGCACCTGGCACGGCGCCCCCACCGAACACTGGCCCCTCGAACTCATCTTCGACTGGCAGGAAACCGACGGCGGCCTCGCCATCGCCGGCGTCTACCTCCAAGACCTCGCCGCCGTCACCATCCCCGCCGAAATCGACGGCTACCCGATCGTCGCCATCAACCAAGACGCCTTCGCCTCCGCCCCCGACCTCCTCCGCGTCACCTTCGAAGGCCCCCGTCCCGCCGTCGCCGGCGACTCCATCGGCCTCGATCCCGACACCTGCGTCGTCTACGCCCGCCTCCCCGCCACCGACTGGCCCGGCGCCGACCTCGCCCCCGATCCCTCTACCTGGCAAGGCTGCCGCCTCGAATTCTGCACCCATCCCGAAACCTGGTGGGCCACCGAAGACCTCGGCGACGGCACCCTCGCCATCACCGGCCTCGCCCCCGGCGCCGGCCCCCTCCAAGGAACCGCCATCCTCCCCGGCGAAATTGCCGGACAACCCGTCACCGCCGTCGCCCCCTTTGCCTTCGCCGGCCAAACCAACCTCACCGCCGTCTGGCTCCATCCCAACATCCGGGAGATTGGCGTGGAGGCCTTCTCCGGCACCTCCATCGGTTCCATCCTCCTGACCTCCAACATCACCTACGCCGTCGGTGCCCTCGCCGGGTGCACCAACCTGACTGCCGTGTACATCGCCACTCCAACCCCGCCCGCCTGGCTTGCCGACATGGGCGCCGACCCCGAAACCTGCACCGTCTACGCCCCCTACGACGCATCCGGCTGGGGCACCCTCCCCGCCCTAATCGACGGCTACACCGTCGAACCCGCGTCCCACTTCGAAACCTTCTGGACCTACGACGAAAACCCCGACGGCACCGTCACCCTCACCGGCACCCAAGCCACCGCCGAAGGCCTCGTCATCATCCCCTCCACCATCGCCGGCAAACCCGTCACCGCCATCGGCGGCGGCGCCTTCGCCTACCAGACCGGCCTGACCGAACTCGCCCTCCCCGCGAGCATCCAGGCCATCGCCGCCGACGCCTTCGCCTTCTGCCCCGCCCTGACCGACGTCACCTTTGCCGGCCCCGCCCCCGACGCCCCCGCCTCCGTCGGCCTCGATCCCGGAACCTGCACCATCCACGCCCCCGTCGCCGCCAGCGGCTGGGACCACCAAACCGCCCAATGGCAAACCGTCCCCATCCAATGGTACGGCGACCCCGTCAGCGCCTGGACCATCCGCATCACCGCCTTCGCCCCCTCCGCCGACACCCCCGGCGCCTGGGACCTCACCCTCGAAGCCACCTCCGGCGGCACCCCCGTCTCCCTCCCCGCCGCCCGCATCGCCGCCGCCCTTTATGCCGCCCCCGCCGCCGC
Organism: Kiritimatiellia bacterium; assembly: GCA_017527155.1. Lineage (GTDB taxonomy): Bacteria > Verrucomicrobiota > Kiritimatiellia > CAIQIC01 > Lenti-01 > CACXEY01. The sequence goes on along the minus strand of JAFXQI010000007.1, from coordinate 27,545 downwards.
CGCCCTCCCCGCCGCCACCACCCCCGCCACCATCCTCGCCGCCCCCGCCCAGGACGCCCCCCGCCTCACCTACACCGTCGCGACCCCCGGCACCGCCGCATTCTTCCTCCTCAAACTCGAAGACTGACATGCCCCGCTCCGCCCGCAGCAGGGTAGGGGGCCTGGCCATCCTGTTGGCCCTCCCCCACCTGGCCCTCGCCCAGCAACCCGGCTACACCAACCATGCCGGGAACCGGATCCCGGGCCAAGTCGTCGCCCTCGACGCCCGTACCGTGACCCTCTCCAACGCACTGGAGACCATGACCCTGCCCCTCGCCATATTCCCCGAAACCGAACGCCGCCGCCTGGCCGCCGACTTCGGCCACCCGCTCCTTCCCCCCCCCATCCAACGCGCCGTCACCGCCGCCGAAAAAGCCATCGCCCGCTCCCGCCAACGCGCCGCCAAAGGCCTCTGCACCCCCGAAGAAAGCGCCGCCTTCATCTCCCGCACCCGCTCCTCCCTCTCCGCCTACCTCGACGCCCAACTCTCCTCCGGCCTCCTCACCCCCTCCGAACGCTCCGCCCTCCCCCCCTGACGCGTTCCCGCTGCGCCCTCCCGCCCGCGCCATTTTTCCCCCCCCGTGCCGCCTCCCCCGCCGCTCCTGACGGCGGGCTGTCAGCCCGCCCGCTTCCCGGCCTCCCCCGCCTCCCCGCCCGCGCCGCGGGGCCCGCCCCGCCGCGTCACGCGTCTCCCACGAACGCGATGAGGTTCCGCCGGAAATGCCGGTCGGGGGACGAAAACCCGGACCGGAAAACCGCCTCCCGCAGGGCCTCGTTCTCTTCCACGAGCACGCGGAAGCCGGGCAGCGTCAAATCCGTCCGCTCGGTCACGGCCATGGGGACGGTCCGCTCGACGGGAACGTATTCGATCCATTCGACGGGGACGTCGTGGTCGTGCCCGTCCCGGCCGCGCACTTTGACGTGCGTGACATGGGGAATCCCCTCGTAGCCGTACGCCGTGATGTCGACCGTGCACTCGTTGTCCTTTCCGCCGGGCGTGACCGTGCCCGCCCGCAGGATGCTGCGCGTCGCGGCGTCCGGATGCCGGAACAGCTTCTCGCCCTCGTAATTGGCCAGCGCCTCGAATTCCCAGAAGTTCGGCCGCCGGTCCTCCGGCGTCTTCCAGAAGTCTTCGTGGGTGCGCGTCTGCTGGTAGAGCGGAATGGTCAGCAGCGGCGCCATCGCGAAATAGAACGCCTTGAAGTAGCCGTTGGCGAACGTCAGGAAGCGCAGCCTCACCATTTTCAGGTCGTAATGGGCATATCCCGCCGGGTCGGTGTCGAGGTTGGCCTTGTCCAGGTGCGTGGCCGTCACGATGTTGATCTTGCGCTTCTTGCGGAACGCGAAGTCGTCCCCGAACCCCACTTCCTTGTCCTTCAGCAGCGCCACCATCTGCTGCTGGGCCAGCGGCGTGAAGAGCAGCCGGAACTGGTGCTCGTCGTCCCGGTCGATGGCGTGGAAGAGGATGTCGAACTCCTCGTTCGCCATCACCGTGAAGTCGCCCGCCCCCAGCTTCGCGGCCTTGCGCTCCAGCCGCCTGAGGGACTGCTTCTTGAAGAACCGGGTGGCGGCGTTGTCCTCCATGCCCGAGAGGCGGCGGGGCTTGCGCGAGAACGAGAGCCCCGGCGCCGCCTCGCACCCGTAGATCAGGTAATGGTGGTCGCTGTAGACGGGGCAGAACTTCGTGACGGACGCGTGGAGCCGCTCGTGCTTGGTCTCCCAGCGGCCGTTGCCGTTGTTGCCGGTGACGTATTCCCTCCAGGAGATGTCCAGATGCCCCCGGTACGTCTTCGTGCCGTCGGTCCGTTCGAGCGTGGTGGCCAGGACGAACGGATTCCCGTTGATCTCCCCGCTCTGCGCGTTGACGATGGATTTGTCCTCGTGGAACCCGTCGTCCCACCCGAAGCATTCCCGCAGCTCCCTCAGCCGCCCCCGGGTGAAGCGCCGGTCCATGGCGATGCGCGGCACGGTCCGCTCCGTGAGCTGCGCCACGACATCCCAGTCGAACAGCGCGTTGAGCGGCGCCATCTGCTGCCACCCCTCGTCGCGCTTGGCCTGGCACCGCGACGCCAGCTCCCCGATGCCGGCCTTGAGCCCGCGCATCCTCGGATGCACCCGCCCCAGCGCCACCCATGCGGCCCCGGCGGCCAGCGCAAGCCAAAGCGGAATCAGCGCGACCCAATCCCCCCCGCGCCCGTCCCGTACCGCGGCGAACTGCACTACCGCAAGCACGACCGCGACCGCAACCCCTCCCCACAACGCACCCGCCAGCCACCGGCACCGGGAGAGCTGTTTTTCAATCCCCCTCTTCTCCTTCTCCAGCTTGGCGAGCTCCCGCATGGTGGCCGCATTGGCCTCCGCGTCCACGCCCGACTCGGCCAGCAGCCGCTCGAACATCTCCTTCGCGTTCTTGTCGAACGCCTCCCGGAACCGCTCCCGGTACTCCGCCAAAGGCTCAAAGACGTCTTCCACCATGGTCACGCGCCGCCCGCCCTGGGTCTCTAGATACCTAGAAACCTAGAAATCTAAAACCCCAACCAGTCCCTCCTCCCCCTCACTGGAAGAACACCTGGTGCGCCCCCTCCTTGCGCCCCGCGTCGATCGCGAAGGGCACCAGCGTCCGGTACCCCTCCTCCGCCGCGACCATCCGCTTGATCGGCCACTCGAACACCTCCCGGTTCCACTGCGTCACCCGGTCGTTGTAGAGCGTCCGGGCCGCCGTGATTTCCTTGCGCAGGTGTTCCGCCTTCTGCATGGCCTCGGCGATGACCGCGTGCGCCTTCAGCTCCGGATACGCCTCCATGTGCGGCACCAGCGCCCGGTATGTCGCCGAAACCTGGCTCGCGACCGCGTTGCGGTTCTCGTTGGTGATGTCCACCCCGCCGCGGAAGGCCGCAACGCTCTTCATCACGTCCTTGTCCAGGTCGATTGACTTCTCGACCAGCGGCGCCACGTTCTTCAGGATGTCGATCTGCTGGTCGATGTAGTTGTCGATTTCGGACGCCAGCCCGTTGATCTTCTGCATCAGCCCCTGGAAGTGGCTCGCCGTCGCCTTCTTCCGCCAGAACAGCAGCGCGAAGGGCACCAGCGCCCCCAGCCCCGCGAGCAGGTTGGGCAACAGCCCCGCATCCAGCGGCCTCGTGGCCAGCAGGTACGCCAGTGCCGCCACCCCGGCCACCCCGACGCCCCAGTACAGCGCAACCGCGCTCCCGTCCCGTTCGATCGGGATCGACCGCTGCGCCACGTACACCTCGTTCTTCGCCTTGTTTTCCTCGCTGGCCGAAAAATCAAGCATGGTATCCATCGTTTCCTTCCTTTCTGTCATGAGCCGACTTGGCAACTATATCGGGGCGAGCCCCCGAAGCAAGGGTTTTGGTTGCTTGCGGAAAGCCATTCCAGTACCGCGCAAAGTCAAAACATTCGTGTTTGCCGGGCCCGGGCGGGTAGGGCGGGCAGTCCCCTGCCCGCCGTGCGAAAGGGACGCGGCACGAAGGCAAATGGGAATCTTCCCATGCGCCTGACCGGCACACGGCGGCGAAGGGACTCGCCGCCCTACCCCGGAAACACGCGAAAGAACAAGCTTTGCGCTGTACGAGAGCGGTTTCGGAAACAGCGTGGCCGCCGTCCATTGTGTCTTCACCTTTTCTTTCGCGGACGCGCAGAAGCGCGTCCCTCCCCGTGGAGAGCGCACGGGAGGGTCGCGCTCCCGCGCGACCTTGTGGATGGAAAACTTCTGAGAGGCCAAATCATGAATTGCCCACCGCAATGGCAATCGCGATCACGATGGCGACGACAATCATGAAGCCGCACCCAACCTTGGTGGATCCTATTTTCAGCAGTATCTTGAGGATAAGTGCAGGAAGGGGGTTTCCAAAATTGTACTTTCCACTGTCACGGATCACTTCTCCCCATGGACAATCCCGCAGATCACGGATTTTCCCCATGCACCCTTCCGCCTCCGGGGAGACGCCCTGGCGGCGCATTTCCTTCTCCATTTCTTTCTTCGCCTCTCGCAGAAACTCCTTGAGCTCCTCCTCGGGCATTTCGCTCAAGGCCTCTTTCTGCTCGTCGTCCATCTGCTCCTTCATGGCTTCCAGCAGTTCTTTTTCATCTCTCGTCAGCATGGATTATCTCCTTTTGTTTGTTTTCGATTGCTTCTTTCCCTCCCCACATCGTCTTCCACACCGTCGCCACCGTTTCGTACGCGATGGCCCTCCCGCATGCTGCCGCCTCCGGACAGTTTTCCAGGCAACGGGTCCTCGAACACCTGGGGCTCAAGGCGATGTGGACCGCCCGCCCGTCTTCCCCGTAGGGGAACCACGTTCCCTCGTGCCCGTGGAAATACAGCGTCAACGTCGGACACCCCAGCATCGCCGCCAAGTGCATCGGCCCCGTGTCGTTCCCGACCACGCACCGGGCCCGCCGCATCATCGCGGCCATCCGCCCCCAACTCGGCGTGTCGGCGACCTCGAATCCCGCCGCCGCCGCCTCTCGACCCAACGATCGCTCGCACGGCCCGACCTGGAACACCGCCTCCAAGCCCTGCGCCCGCACTTCCCGGGCCAGCTCCAGGAACCGCTCCATCGGCCATCGCTTCCCTTCCGAGCCGGCCCCCGGCAAAATCAACACCGTTTTTCCCGGCTGCCGCCACGCCCCCGACCACTCCTCCGGCCTGTCCACCCGGAAATTCCCCTCTCCCAGACGCGGAAAATCGATATGAAACCCCGGCTCCACCAACCGCACCAGCGCCGCCCCCTGCTCGCACACGCCCGTCTTCCAGCGCAGGTCCTCGTCGTCCCACATCGACAGCGGCAGATGCGCCGTGTAGCCATCCCGGCACGCATTGCCCGACACCTCGCTCGTCTCGTACCCGTAGCGGGCCTTCGACTCCAGCGCGCAAACCCGCCGGAACGCGTCGGCGTCGTGCCGCGTGTTGAACACGGCTTCGAACCTCCCGAACGCCAAACGTTCTTCCTCCGTCCAATCCCGCCCCGGCTCGTAAACCTCCACCGCGTCGCACCACGCCAGACACCCGAACAGCTCCCGGTTCGCCTCCGTGCAGAACGCGACGATTTCGCACGGTCCGTAAATCCGCCGCAATGTCGGCAACTGCCCGACGTCCACCAGCGCGTCCCCCGGCCGGTCGTGCGGGAAATAGGCCACTCTCCTCATTCTTCCTCCCATCCGCCGCCGCCCGTCCGCAACGCGAATTCCGCCAAATCCATCGCCGGCACCGTCCCCGTCGGAGGGTTTTCGTGGTTCGCGTACCAATGCGTCGCCGGAAAGTCCGTACCGTGCACCATCCTGTTCCCCAACCCGAACGCGCGGATGGCCACCTGCGTCGCCTTGGCCGCAAATGCCGTGTCGCAGACCGTGTTGGGATGTTTCCTCAGCATCTGGCACGTCTCTTTCAGCGGACGGCAATGCGCGAGCTGGACCGTCGCGCCGGGATGACGTGCCACGAACCGCTCGAACACCGCCGGCCGCTCGGAGGGGTCCGGGCCGCAATGGACCACCACCCGCATCCTGCGTTCCCCGGCGAACGCGAACACCTCCTCGGCCAGCCGCTCGACCGCCGGATCGTCCCAATCCCAGGCATTGCCGCTCGGATGGAGCTTGAACCCCTCGTAGGGCAGTTCCTCCATGGCCCGTGCGAGGCGGACGGGCGCGTCGGGGGCGCAATGCACCTCCGGCATCACCCAATACAGGGCATGGGCCTTCATCCCCGTCTTTTCCGCCGCCGCCAGCGCATCGTGCATCTCCCCCCGGATGTACCGGTAAACGGCACCCGCGCCCGCCGGTTCCCCCCCGATTTGCAACCCGAACCCGGATGTCGTGGAAGAGAACCACACCTCCGTCGTCCCTGCCGCCCGCAATGCGCCGAACACGTCTTCCGCCCGGTAGTAGGCATCGGCGAACGCACCGATGTGCACGTGCCAGTCCGTCCTGCCCGGCCCCTTATCCGTCATCCTGCCACTGTCCGCCGACGTCTTCATCTGCACCTCTCCACCGCCACTCAAAGCCAACCGATCGGACCCGGGTCTTCCACATGGAGGTCCTCGTCTTTCAGCCCGGAATGGACCTCGAATTCCTTCCGGTACTCCGGGTGGAAAAACAGGAGGATTCTCCAATCGTCCTTGTCGAACGTTTCCCAGGGGCAATAGCGTCCCAACTTCTTTTTCCCGAACAGCAGCCCGGCCCAATCGAAACCCGTGAACTTGTCCCACGGGCATTTCTCCAGCAGTTCCGCCGGAACGTCATTGGTCCTCAGCAGGAACTCCCGCCAATCCACCACCGAGAAGCCATCGACGCATCCCAGCGGCACCGTCCGTGCCTTCCCGTCATGTCCTTCTTGCCTTTTGCGCCTGGCATCGGCCATTCGCCTCGCACCCATTTCCTCAGCTCCCGCTTTTCCCGGGAAACCGCCTGTAATTCCCCTGCATCGCGGCTTCCAAACACCCGGCCTCTGGTACATTGTAGAGCTTGTGTTTTTGTACATGTTTGGGGTAGGGCGGCGAGTCCCTTCGCCGCCGTGTGCCTGGCAAGCGCCTGGCAAGCTTCCATCTTGCCTTCATGCCTCATCCCTTTCGACACGGCGGGCAGGGGACTGCCCGCCCTACCCGGGCACGACAAAACCGGTTGTTTTGACGTTGCGCTGTTCTAGTGCTCGTGCTTCCCCGACGGACTGTACGAACAGCTCCCCATCGAAGTCGAACCGCACCAGATGCACTTGCCGCCCCCCGGCCCGTGGCGGTGCTTCCCGGTCGGACTGTACGAACAGCTCCCGTAAGACGTCGATCCGCAGAATTCGCAGTGTCTCTCGTCATCCCGGTGCTCGTGCTTGCCTGACGGACTGTACGAACAGCTCCCGTAGGACGTCGATCCGCAGAACCGGCATTTCGAACTCATTTCGCTTCCTTTCCGAGGCTTTTGCCTCCTGTTTTCTTCCTCGCCGCCGTCGCCGGCACCCGCCGGCATCCAACGGCAAAATGGTTTTTCCCGGGCGGTCGGACACCATGTCCACACACCACCCTTCACTCCAATACTCGCCCTCCTCCCACATAATCTTTCACCTCGATCTGGCATTTTTCATCCCGCGGCTCGTCGGAAATGATGGATTTCTTTCCGTACCAATTGGTTGGGATTCCGAACATTCAACATCCTCTGATGGAACCATACTGGCGATGGCGGGGTCCCGATGCAATGCATTCAGGTTGCCACCGCGGCAACCAGCCGGAACCCGGGCAAACGCCTGGGCATCATCTGGAGCCCCGCCCAGCGTCGCACCCGGAAGCCGCACATCCGGCAACCCCGCGATGCTTCTCCAGAAGCCCCCGCGCCACTTCCGGGGGTGCGGCATCCTGCCGCGCCATGGCGGAGGGAGGGAGGGGGGGAGGCGGGAGGAGGGAAACTACATGAATATCTCGAATGCCGCTTCGGGGACTCAAATGGTTTTGAGGGAGAGGAAGCAACATTGAAAAGCGTGAAAACCGCTTCGCGGACTCGGAAGCCTGTCGGAGCGCGGGCGGCCCGCCCGCTATGCCAGGGATTTCCCCGTCTCACCCTTGGGCCGCGTCGATGCGGGCAATCAGGCGCTTTGTCCACGCAACGGCTTCTTCGAGAGTCGGCAACACGGACACCCTTTGCGCTTGCTCCGCGTAAAGCGCAGGCCAATTGTCGGCGGGCACCAACACCGGCGGCCACGGCTGGAGGCGGCGGTAGTCGAAGAGGCGGATGCACACCGCCCGCGTCTTCGGCCAATCCGGCTCGCCTTGGGCGAGAATCAGCTGCAAGTCGACAAGGTCGTGGACGCGACGGCTGCCGGGCTCCGTCGCCCCGTGGAGCTTTTGCGCAATCTGGTAAGGAATCGGCATGAGCGGAACCGGGCCCGGAGCGGGAAATCCCAACGCTTCGAACATGGCCACGACGCCGGGCGACAAAATGCGTTCCGGTTCGTCGGCGTCGCCGATTTCGTTGTGGCCGACTTCAAGGGCGACCGTGCACCACGGCCTGCCGCGATAGGCAAGGCGAACCTCGAACGGCCGCATGACATATTCGTGGGGGACTCCGCGCGGACGGGCCGGACGGCCAGGAGCGATCGAGCCGGTGAAGCCGCACCACCCCACCTTGAGACGGTCGCCCAGAATGCGCTCGAATTCCCCGACATCGCCCCGGCGTGCGGCATCGAGATCGCGGGTTGCCCGGAACCCGACAGGGCCAAACCGCAGTTTGAGGGCCGTCCCGCCCTTGGCCACGCCATCCGGCAGGAACTGCCCGACGACCGCGTTTGCGACAAGCGAGCGCGCCTCGACGAACTTTGCGCCCGTCCCGTAAAGGCGCTCTATGGCCTTGTCGAGGTTGACGCGGCTGTTGGGGGGCTTGTTCATGGCGTCACGGCCTTTCTCGCGGCGGCGTATTCCCGCCCGGTCAAGTAACCTTGTTCCCGCGCCTTTTTCGCCGCGCCGAGGAGGCGGTCGGGCATGACAGCCCCACGGCATGCGAGAAGGGCATCGGCCACCGGTTGGGCGCGAACGCCTTCGTATTCCGCCACGGCAGCATCCACGGGGAACGGATGCACCACGATGCCTTCGGGAACGCATCGGCGGAGACGCCCCGGCAAGCCCACGTGGATGCGGGAGGGGTCGGAAGCCGCCAAAAGTCCGAGCATCGCCAAGACGGATTCGCCCCACAAGACGGCATCCGTTCCAACCTGCTCCACGGCGAGCGCATACGCCGGGATTTCCCCGGCAAACGGCAGGGGCACGGCCAGCCGGTAAACACCTCTCCCGACGTGTACAAGCCGCCCCCGGTGGGCCAGCAACGCGAGCGTGTTGGGCGCAAGCCCCAACTCCCGCGCTCGGGCGGTCGTCACGAGCCCGTGCCGGTCGATGGAATCTTCGTAGATGGTTTGGTAGGCAGTCATTGCCGGAACACTATCAATAATGAAAGCATTCCGTCAACACGGCTGTGCGTTTTCCCGGACACGGTCATCCGATCGTGGAGTCCCGCGGGAGGAAAACGGGAGGGTGGCGGGAGGAGGGAATCGACAAGAATATCCCGAATGCCGTTGCGCGGACTTCGATGGCTGGGAGTGCGGGAGGGATGTCTGCATTGAAAAGCATGAAAACCGCGTCGCGGACGGGAACGCGCTTGGACCGCGGATGGGAGCGCAGTGACAAGTGGCGAGGGACAAGTGGGCGGTGCGCCCTGCGGGCGGACACATTGCGGGAGGAACGAGGGAGGAGAGCGGGAGGAGAGAAGCTACATGAATGGCTCGAATGCCGCTTCGCGGACGCGAATGGATGGAAGGGAGAGAAAGCTACATTGAAAAGCGTGAAAACCGCGATGCGAACAAATAAAATGAGGATGGAAACAGGATGGGATAGAGAGTGTTATTTAGGAATGTGAGTTCTTTTTTGGATCATATCTAACCCGCGTCTTGACCCTGGTCCTCCGTGAGTTGCCTCCACCAGTAGCCTACCCGGCAAAACCATGCGATTTCGTCCAATGCCTGCAAACCACACCACCAAAGGGATTTGTCAAAATGGTCCCGCCTTTGGTGGGCATGCAATTCATGAAATCCATGATCTCTTCCGGTACATTCACGCCGCACTCATCGATTTTGAAATATGCTCGGTTGATGAACTTCTCAAAATCATGATTCCAAGTTCTGTAGGCCTCCCAACGTGTTTCCGGAGTTGTCTGCAAGTGAGACACAAGGCGCTTTCTATCGTCCTCATGCAGCTTCAATTGCGCTCGCGTGTCAGCAAGAGGGGCCAGGCGGAGATAATCGTCCTCTCGCACTTCTTTCGGGAACGTTGGGAAAGATCTTGGCAATCGTCCTTGCTCCAATTCTCCTTTGATGGTGAGAGCTTTGGTAACGTGGAAAATTCCGACGACTCGCATTTGGTAAGTCGCGAGAATGTAATCGGGTCTGTTTTTTTGATTGATGTTGCCAAGCCACCAGCATGCCCTGACGCACTCTCCGACCTTGTGCAAATCTGCCTGCCCCGTTGTGTCAAGGCACTTCGGATAGAGCCGGTTAATGTTGATGACTACAAACCGATAAGGGGCTAGCTTTTCAATGGACCGATCAGCAATGGCGCACTCATCCAAAAACTGCTCCAATGTTCTGGCTTTTGTCTTCTTTCCAAGTGCACGCGATGTTTTCTCGGCGTCACTGGCATGTCCGTTGATGATGTTCGTGAGTTCTTCGATTGTTCTACCATTCACAAATTGAAGGATGTTGATCAACGCCGATTCACACATCAATGCCTCTTTCTCGGTCAAACCCCATTTGATGATTACCATCTGAAGATCGGTATTTTGGTCGAGAATAGTCTTGAGCCTCCCTGTAAGATCGCGGATTTTGGCCTTCTTTTCGGTTGGCGTCAGCGTGTCGTCGGAGTCGATGGATTCTTGTGCTTGCACAGCCGCTTTGCGGTGATCGAGAACACGAGAACCGCTCCCCTTTCCAATGTAGAAAGGAGTTCCATCCCGTTTGCAAAGCGCATAAACATAGTAATTGTTTTTGCCCTCTTCGAGAGTCTGGAAAATCTGTTTTTCTTCTTGTGTCGTCATGGGTATTCCTTGCTGTGCGTTAATCCTTGGCACTAGGAAGTGTGATCGGGACAAAAGAGAGACAGCCCCAATCGTACCGCCGTGGACGCAACCAGCTCGCTCGCGCTCAAAACTTCCCGGCCGAACGTCGCCGCGCGCAAGGCTTCTTCCGGGAAGCCCTGCTGCGCTTCGTTGTATCGCAATGTCACCACTCGGAGTTGCATTTTCGAAAAAGTTTCCGGCCTGCGGCCCTGGACGCTGCCGCGTCCCGTGCCGCAGGCCTCCCCGCTGCCGCGGGGTGTTGTTTTTATTCTGACAGGGTTCTGACAAGGCGGAAGCCGATGTTGTTGTACGCATTCGACGGGTAGAGGTAGCTGTACCGGTAGGCCGACGTGCAGTAGCTGGCATCGCGGTCCCAGCTCCCGCCGCGTAGCACCCGGCCCGACCCCGACGACGGACCTTGTGGATCCGTCACAGCGCCGCTGGGGTAGTCACCGTACCAATCCGCACAGCACTCCCACACGTTTCCGTGCATGTCGTACAGGCCCCATGCATTGGGTTGCTTCGTTTCCACTGGATGTGTCCCGCGGCCGCTGTTGTCATCGTACCACCCCATGTCGTCCAAGTTTCCCGTCCCTGCATACTCTCCCGTGTTTCCCGCGCGGCAGGCGTACTCCCACTGGGCCTCCGTCGGCAACTGCAAGCCCGTCTTTTGACAGAACTGCTGGCAATCGTTCCAGCTCACACTCTCCACCGGCCGGTTGTCTCCCTTGAAACACGATGGATTGTTCCCCATCACACTCTCCCACTGTGCCTGCGTCACTTCCGTCTTCCCCATCCAGAAGCCCTCCGTCAAGGTCACTTGATGCGCATCACGATGGCTTCCCATCGTGAACGTTCCCGGCGGACACCACACCATCTCCAGCGTCACGCCTCCCGGCAACGTGATGGTCGTCGTCTCGCCGGGTCGTGTCCCGGCATGGATGGCAGCAACTTCGGCTTTTGTTTTCGGCATGGCCGCTTCCGCTTCCGCTTTTGCTTTCGCCTTCGCTTCCGCTGCGGCTCTAGCCTTGGCTTCTGCGGCGGCCTTTTCGTCTTCGATTTGTTTCTGGACTTTTTTCAAAAGTTTGCCACTCACTTCGACATAACAGGCTACCCGTTTTTCGGCCCCGAGTGCGGTTTCATATTCCATTGAACCACGGCGGATGTAGAAGCCTTTGTCAAGCGGCTCGTCGTCCTCATAGCGTCTTTTCGTCTCCACCCAAACCACACGGTCGTAATAGTTCCATTCACATTCCACCAAGTTGCCTTTCTTGGTGGCTTGCATCACCTTGAGGCCCATACCATCATGCTTGTAAACCACCCCCTCGTCCTTGGGGAATCCGATGAATACGCGGTAAAAATCCTTGTCGGAGAATGTCCAGCTGCCCCCACCTCCGTCTCCACCCTCTTCTTCCTCACCGCAGGATCCGATGATTCCCAGAATCACCAGCGCTCCAGCGATGCAAATGACCTTGCCTTTGATCCCGCTCTTCCAGAGGGCGCCGATTTTTCCGAAAAAGCCGGGTTTCTTTTTTGGGGCCCCGACCGCAGGGGGAGTCGCTTGGCCTTGAGTTTCGTTTTCCATGTGTTGTCTCCTTTTGTTGTTGGTTTTCTAAATCCGTAAGGAAAGGTCCTGGGTTTTCTCTCTTCAGGAGGGCCGGACACCGTGTGCACCCCACCCTTTACTCCAATACTCGCGCCCCTCCCGCAAATCTTTCACCTCCCCGGGCAAAAAATGGCAAAGGCAGACTTTCACGATTTTCCGTTCCGTTTCCGCCCTATCCGGCGGAGGGCCAAAGTGAGGCGACACACGGGAAGATAGATTCCGGCCAGCCCCTCGGCAAGCAAAAATACACTATTTTAGTGTGTAGAATTGCCGGGCACCCCGTTCCACACTCCGTCCATGCCAATGGAGAGGGTCGTCCAGAATTTCAGATTGCAACTCGGCAAAGCCGTCCGCCAGCGGCGGAAAGCGATGAAGCTTTCCCAGGAAGCGTTTGCGGAGCGACTGGACGTGCACCGCAACTACGTGGGCCTGATCGAGCGCGGGCAGCAGAACATCACGCTGGAGACGCTGGTGAAACTGTGCCGCGCCTTCGGCTGCCAACCCGCCGACCTTGTGCCGGGGATCCCCCTGGACAGGGTTTGAGCCTCCACCGCGCGCCAGCCAGCCACGTCCCATCCGTCTTTCGCCTTCCTTCTTCGGAACACCTCCTTTCGTCGCGCGGCCGGACACCAAGCCCACGCCGCCCTTCACCTCGATACTCGCGTCCCTCCCACGAAATCGTTCATTTCTGGAGCGGTTTAAGTTTTTCTGTAGCTTCCCAGCCGTTTTTCCACCACAAGGTCGCGCGGAAGCGCGACCCTCCCGTTGCGCTCCACACGGGGAGGGACGCGCTTCTGCGCGTCCGCAGTGGGAAATGGCTGGTGAGACAACGGCTTTCGGCCACACTATTTTTGAAACCGCTCTATCCGGCATTTTCATTCCACGGCTCGTTGGCAATGAAGTAGTTCCTTCCGTTTCAATTGGTTGCAGTTCCGAATGTCCAACACCGTCTGATGGCGCCATACTGGCGCTGGCTCGGCCCCAACGCAATGCATTCGGGTTGCCACCGTGGCAACAAGCCGGAACCTACAGCGGCTTACGTTTTTCTGTAGCTTCCCAGACGTGTTCCTCCCACAAGGTCGCGCGGAAGCGCGACCCTCCCGCTGCGCTCTCCACGGGGAGGGACGCGCTTCCGCGCGTCCGCAGGACACCGTGGCATGGGCCCCTTGGTGGGGCGAGCACTCCGTGCGAGCCGCTCAAACGGTTGGAACGGCTCGCTCGGAGAGCTCGCCCCACCACAAGAAGACCAAGCAGAAGCTGACCTGTTTCTGGGACCGCTCCAGGCAAACGGCGGACCTCATTCTGGCTCCTCGGGAGGGATGTCGGCGAAGAAGTCGGCGACCGGCGTCTGGAGGAGGAGGGCGATGCCGGCGAGGAGAGGGGGCGTGGGGAAGCGCTGTGCGGACTCCCAGCGCCCCCAGGTGCTGGTGGACACCCCAAGCCCGAGGGCGGCGCCGTAGCTTTTGAATCCCCGTTCCCTGCGGATGTGGCGGAGGTTCGCGGCAAACGTTCGGCGCATGGCGTCGTAGGCGTCCTGGAGGCGTTCCGGCGTCAGGGGCTCGTCGGACGGGTGGAGCGGAGGCTGTTTCCATCTGTTGGTGTTTCCATTCATCCGTGTCATTCGCGGCCGGACACCCTGTCCACACGCCGCCCTTCACCTCGATACTCGGGCCCCTCCCACAGAATCTTTCACATCTCTCCGAAACTTTTCCCACGCCAAGCGGCGTGGCCGCACCTCCGAAAGTCCCGCGATGCTTGTTCAGGTCAGAAAAGGGGCCAGGCCAGAATGCCGGTCAGTTGAGGTTTTCTCTTGAGGAATGGGCCTGCGGCGCCAAACACGGAGGAAACGAAGGCACGGAGACACGGAGGTTGCCGGGAGGGAGCTTCGCGCCCGCGGCAACCTCCTTTTTCGTTCCTTGGCCCTTGTTGAAGAGTTTGGAGCGCGCGGAGGCCCCTCCTATAAACGCCCCATCAAAAGAACCTCCGTGCCTCCTTCCTCCGTCCCCTCCGTGTTTGCGCCGCAGGCCTGTCCCCCCCGCCCGACCGCCTCCCCCCGCCCGCAAATCCCCCGCAAAGAAAACTTGCGCCCCCCGCCCGCACGCCGTACACTGCAAGGGCAAACGAGGAACATGCGGTGAGTCCCATTCCATCCCCCGATACCCGTCCAGCCCAGGTTTCGACCCCCTCCACGGTCAAACCCGCCGCCCCCTTCCGCCCCGCCGCCGCCCTCTCGTCACTCGTCACTCGTCACTCGTCACTCCCCCTCCCATGAGCGTCCCTCCCAACTACCACCGGCCCGTCCTGACCGTCGCGGACTTCTACCGCGCCGGACGCGAATCCCTCCAGCTCGACTGGGAGCTCAACGAGGAGCACGCCGCCTCCCACCGCATCGTCGAGCTCGCCCTCAACCGCCCCGGACTCGCCCTCGCCGGCTACCTCCGCCACTACGCCAACAAGCGCATCCAGGTCCTCGGCCTCGCCGAAACCGGCTACCTCTCCTACCTCCCCCCCGAGGAGCGCGCCGCCCGCGTCCTCGCCCTCGGCGACGTCCCCGGCATCGTCCTCTGCCGCGGCCGCCGCACGCCCCCGTACGCCCGCGCCGCCCTCTCCGGCCTCCACGTCCCCGTCCTGCGCACCCGCATGATCACGGGCGACTTCATGAACGCGGCCACCGTCCTGCTCCAGAACCTCGGCTCCCCGCGCCTGCGCCTGCCCGGCACCCTCGTGGACATCAACGGCATCGGCGTGCTCCTCGAAGGCGAACCCGGCATCGGCAAGTCCGAAATCGCCCTCTCCCTCATCAAGCGCGGACACTCCCTCATCTCCGACGACGCCATCGTCCTCACCCGCCTCTCCACCGGCGCGGTCCTGGGCAGCGCCGTGGGGATCATCCGCGAGCACATGGAGATCCGCGGCCTGGGCATCATGCACGTCCCGAGCCTCTTCGGGGCGGCGGCGATGCGCGACTCCACGACCCTCGACCTGATCATCCGCATGCGCCGCGCCGGCTCCGCCCCCGACGACATCGACCGGACGGGGCTGGACACGACCACCCGGAACGTGCTAGGAGTGGAGATTCCCCTCATCACCCTTCCGGTGGCGCCGGGGCGCGACGTGACCAACGTGGTCGAGATCGCCGCCCTCAACTGCCGCCTCAAGCAGATGGGCCACGACGCGGCGCGCGAACTGGACGCCCGCATCATGGAAACCCTTTCCAGGAAAGAAAAACCCAACCACCCGTGAGCGACAAGCCCCAACCGAACCCCGAGAAGAAAGCCCCCGCGGCCCCCGGCGCCCCCGCCGGCGGCCCCCACGTCCGGCGCGTCACCGTCCTCAACCGCTACGGCATCCACGCGCGCCCCGCCTCCCTCCTCGTGAAGGCCGCCAGCCGCCACCCCTGCGACATCTACATCGAAAAAGAAGGCCTCCGCGTCAACGCCAAGTCCATCATGGGCCTGCTGACCCTCGAAGGCCACTGCGGCGCCGTCATGGTCCTCACCGCCGAAGGCCCCGAAGCCGCCGAGGCCCTCGACGAAATGGTCGACCTCTTCGACAAAAAATTCTTCGAGGACTAGTCCCCATGCCGCCCCTCCAGGCATCCGGTCCCAAAAACAACTCGAACAACTCCAAAACAACTCCAAACAACCGATTTGGAAGACCGGGGAGGGTCATGCGGCAAGATTGTTTTTCCCGGCCTTCCGCAACCAGTCCTGCGAATTGCCGCGAGTTGTCTTCCAAGTTGTTTGAGTTGTTTTGAAAATGTCCGAAGCCCCCTCCTCCCCCCCCCAGCCCCCCCCGCTCCCGGAAATCATCCTCCGCGGGATCGGCGTCGCCGACGGCATCGCCTTCGGCCCCCTCCACCGCCTCGAAACCGCGCCCCCGCCCGTCCCCGAAGACCCCGTCCCCCCCTCCCGCGCCCCCGTCGAACTCCGCCGGCTCGACGCCGCCCTCGCCGCCGCCACCGCCCGCCTGCGCGAATTGCAGGCCAACCTCGCCGCCGCGGGCAACCCCGACGCCGCGGCCCTCTTCGAGGCCCAGCTCGCCGCCCTGGCCGACCCCGAATACACCGGCGAAATCCGCACCGCCATCCGCGCCAGCCGCCTCAACGCCGCGCGCGCCGTCCAGACCGTCTCCGGCAAATACGCCGCCGCCCTCGCCGCCCTCGCCGACCCCTACCTCCGCGAGCGCGCCGCCGACGTCCGCGACGTCGCCCTCCGCCTCCTGCGCCTCCTCGCCGGGCAGGCCGATTCCGCCGACCTGCCCGCCACCCCCCACATCCTCTACGCACGCGACTTGTCCCCCTCCGACCTTGCCGCCGCCCCGCGCGACAGCCTCCTCGCCCTGGCCACCGCCGAAGGCGGCCCCACCTCCCACACCGCCATCCTCGCCCGCTCCCTGGGCATCCCCGCCCTCGTCGGCATCCCCGACTGGGGCCCCGCGGCCCCGCCCGCCCCCGGACCCGTCCTCCTCGACGGCACCGCCGGGCTCCTCGTCTTCCGGCCCGCCCCCGCCCGCCAGTCCGCCGCCGCCAAGCGCATCCGCGCCAGGAACCGCCTCGGCGCCCGCCTCGCCAAACTCCGCGACCTCCCCTCCGAGACCCTCGACGGCACCCCCATCGCCCTGCGTGCCAACATCGAATCCCCCGACGCCGCCCCGCGCGTCCTCGCCGCGGGCGCCGACGGCGTCGGCCTCTTCCGCAGCGAATACCTCTTCATGGACGGCACCACCCTGCCCGACGAAGACCGGCAACTGCGCGCCTACACCTCCATCGCCCGCTCCCTCGCCCCCGCGCCCGTCACCGTCCGCACCCTCGACCTCGGCGGCGACAAACTCACCCGGCACCTCGACTTCCCCCCCGAAGACAACCCCGCGATGGGCTGCCGCGCCCTGCGCCTGTGCCTCGCCCGCCCCGACCTCTTCAAGCCCCAGCTGCGGGCCCTCCTCCGGGCCGCGGCCGAGAGCTCCAACCTGCGCATCATGTACCCGATGGTCAACGACCTCGCCGACCTGCGCGCCGCCGAAGCCGTCCGTCTGGCGTGCGCCGACGAACTCACCGCCGAAGGCATCCCCCACCGCCGCGACATCCCCGTCGGCGTCATGGTCGAAGTCCCCTCCGCGGCGCTCACCGCCGCCTGGCTGGCCACGCACGTCTCCTTCTTCAGCATCGGCACCAACGACCTCACCCAGTACACCCTGGCGGCCGACCGCGGCAACGAGCGCGTCGCGCACCTCTGCCCCCTGGCGCACCCGGCCATCCTCCGCCTCATCCGCCTTACCGCGGCCGCCGCGCAGGTCGCCGGCATCCCCGCCTGCGTCTGCGGCGAAATGGCGTGGCACCCCGAACTCGCCCCCCTGCTGGTCGGCCTCGGCGTCAGCGCCCTGAGCACCTCCCCCGATGCCATCCCCGGCATCAAGCACGTCATCCGTTCCCTTCGCCTGGACGAAGCCCGCACCCTGGCCGACCACGTCCTGACCCTGGAGACCCCCGACGCCATCCTCTCCGCCTGCCGCACCTTCCTCTCCTCCCACACCCCCGACCTCCTCGACGACTGAGCCGCCTGTCGGAGCGCGGGCGGCCTCGCCCGCTTGTCCCAAGCACGTCCCCGCCCGCAGACGCACCGCAAACTCGTCACTCGCCACTCGTCACTCGTCTCTCCGTGAAGTCCCGCCCCGGCCGCAGCAGCTCCGCCCACTCCGCCAGCCCGTACGCCGCGTGCATCATCGGCACCACCGCCGCGAGCGCCCAGTCGCACGCCCGGTGCGTACGCCGCACCGTCCACGCCGCCACCGCCAGCGCCACCAGCGCGTACGCCGCCAGCTCCCCCGCCAGCAGCCAGCGCGCCGCGCGCGACCACGCCGACGCCACCGCGAGAGCCAGCGTCGCCGCCACCCACAACCCCGGCACCAGCGGCGCCGCGTGGAACGACACCCCCGCGCGCAGCAGGCGGATCCGCGTCGCCCCGTAGCCCCACATCTGCTTCCAGAACCGTCCCGGCGACGACCGCGGATAGTGCCACACCTTCGCCTCCGGCAGGAACCGCAGACCCCACCCCAGCTTCTCCGTCCGGTAGGCCGCGATCATCTCCTCCCCCGGATAGAAATCCGCCGGGAATCCCCCCATCTGCTCGAACGCCACCCGCCGGTACACCGCGTTGCAGCCGATGATCCGGTCCCAGTCCACGGGATACGGCACATCCCGGTTCTGCCGGTAGCGCTCCGCCACGTACCCCGCCGCCGGCGATGCCAGCGCCAGCCCCGCCCAGCGCGCCCAGGGCGGCAGCTGGTCCGGCACCAGGCTCGGCCCGCACGCCAGCCCCACCGGCGCGTCGGCGAACGGTTCGCGGATCTGCCGCGGCCAGTCCCGCGCCACCTCCACGTCGTCGTCCAGGAACGCCACCAGCGGCGCCGACGTCGCCGCCGCCCCCGCGTTCTTCTTGCGGCTGGAGTCGCCCGTCTCGAAGCGGATGTCCAGATGCCGCACGTTCGGGTGCTTTTCCAGGAACGCCCGGAGCCCCGCCGCCACCTCCGCGTCCGGGACCTTCCCCGCCACGCACACCTCGATTTCCCCGAACCCCTCCGCGGCCGCCAGCGACTCCAGCGTCTTCAGCAGGATCGCCCGGCCCATCGTCGGGATGACGACCGACAGCGCCGGCCCGGTTTCGTTCGGATGGTTTCCTTCTTCGCTCATGGCTTCCCCGCCGTATATAGGCACCCCCGCGCCCCCCGTCAAAAGTTTTCTCCCCGGCCCCCGCCCGGCATCGTTTGAGATTACGGAAAACCTTGATGTTTTCCCGTGTTTTTCCCCCCCATCCTCCCGCCCATGAACGCACATCCGCCGGCCCGCCCCCGCGCCCGCCTTGCAAAAGCGCGCCGGTGGTGTAGATTGGTGGGGATTGAAAGGAAACGGCCATGGCCTGGGAATACAGCGACAAGACCAAACAACTCTTCATGGACGCCGTGCAAGGCAAGCCCGGCACCCATCTCGGCGAGATCGAGAACGCGGACGGCGTCGGCGAGCACGGCTCCATCGTCTGCGGCGACGCGCTCAAATTCACCTTCCGCGTGCGCCGCGCCGAGAACCCGCTCGACGACGTCATCACGGAAGCCAAGTACCTCACCTTCGGCTGCACCTCCGCCATCGCCGCCTCCGAAGCCCTCTGCGCGCTCATCGAAGGCAAGGGGCTGACCCCCATCCAGGCGCTCCGCATCCGCAACCAGGACATCGTCGAGTACCTCGAAGGCCTCCCCCAGCAGAAGATCCACTGCTCCGTGATGGGCGCCGAAGCCCTCGAAGCGGCCGTCGTCGACTGGGCCGCCAAGCGCGGCGTGGACCTCGCCGCGGCGGGCGTCAAGCTCTCCGGCGAGAAGGCCGACGAAGACGGCCGCATCGTCTGCAAGTGCTTCGCCATCACCGAACCCTACCTCCGCCGCAAGATCCGCGAGCTCCACCTGCGCACCGTCGACGACGTCACCGCGGCCCTCAAGGCCGGCGGCATGTGCGGCGCCTGCCGCTACGCCCCCGGCGGCATCCAGGACATCCTCAACGACATCTGGCCCGACGCCTGCGCCACCTGCCCCTCCGGCGGCGCCTGCCCGGCCTCCGCCGCCCCCGCCGCCCCGGCCGATCCCTCCCCCTTCCAGATCGCCAAGAAAATCGAGTCCGCGCTCGAAACCGACGTACGCCCCGCCCTCCGCCGGGACGGCGGCGACCTCGAACTCGTCGACATCAAGGGCTGGAAAGTCTACGTCTCCCTCAAGGGCCACTGCGCCACCTGCCCCGGCGCCTCCCACACCCTCCAGCTGCTCGTCGAGCGAACCCTCAAGGACGCCGTCGATTCCCGCATCGAAGTCATCCCCGTCTGACCCATCCCCACCCACCCCCGGACCCACCATGACCGCCCCCCTCGTCTACGCCGACCACAACGCCACCACCCCCGTCGCCCCCGAAGTCGTCGAAGCCATGCTCCCGTGGCTCGGCCCCGGCTACTTCAACCCCAGCTCCATGTACGAGCCCGCCCTGCGCGCTGCCCACGCCGTGCGCGACGCCCGCGCCGCGGTGGCCGCCTTCGTCGGCGCGGCCGATCCCTCCGAAATCCTCTTCACCTCCTGCGCCACCGAGAGCAACAACACCGCCCTCTTCGGCGTCGCCGCGGCCAACCCGTCCCGCCGCCACATCGTGACCAGCGCCGTCGAGCACCCGGCCATCCTCGAAGTCTGCCGCGAACTCGAACGCCGCGGCTGCGAAATCACCCGCCTGCCCGTCGACCGGCAGGGCCGCATCGCCACCGCCGACTACGTCCGCGCCCTCCGTCCCGACACCCTCCTCGTCACCCTCATGATGGCCAACAACGAAACCGGCGTCGCCTGGCCTGTCGGCGACTGGGCGCGCATCGCGAAGGCGACCGCCCCGTCCATCGTCTTCCACACCGACGCCACGCAGGCCGCCGGAAAGCTCCCCATCGACCTCTCCGGCGACCTCCGGCACGTCGACCTCCTCTCCTTCTCCGGCCACAAGATGAACGCCCCCAAGGGCATCGGCGTCCTCTACATCCGCCGCGGCACCGCCCTCCGCCCCTACCTCTACGGCGGCCACCAGGAGAGCGGCCGCCGCGGCGGCACCGAAAACGTCCCCTACATCGCCGGCCTCGCCCGCGCCTGCGACCTCGCGAAGGCGCACGCCGCCGACCTCCCCGCCCTGGCCGCGCGGCGCGACGCCCTCGAAGCCGACCTCCTGCGCCTGATCCCCTACGCCGAAGTCAACGGCCGCGGCGCCCCGCGCACCCCGAACACCCTGAACCTGTCCTTCCACTACGTCGAAGGCGAAGCGATCCTCTACGCCCTGAACGCGCAAGGCATCTGCGCGAGCACCGGCAGCGCCTGCTCCAGCGGCTCCCTCGAACCGAGCCACGTCCTGCGCGCGATGGACGTCCCCTTCACGGCCATGCACGGCTCCCTCCGCCTGAGCTTCGGCCTCTCCAACCCGCAGAGCGACTACGACCGCATCCGCGACGTCCTCCCGCCCATCATCGCCGACCTCCGCCGCCTCTCCCCCTACTGGGACCAGAAAACCAACGCCCCCCGCCCCCGCTGACGCGCCTTCCCGGCCTCTCCCCGCCGTCCCGCGCGGCGCCGGAAACGGCGCCGCCCCCCCTCACTTCCCTCCCATCTCGATTTTCCCCACCCACCCCGCCGGCGCCCGCGCCGCGGGGAAACTCCCTTCCGGCCACGACGGCAGCTCCGGCCGCCCCGCCGCGATCGGCCAGCGCATGGGCTCGAACGCCCCCTCCACCAACCGGATCCGCTCCGCCCGGAACCCCAGCAGCCTGCACGCGAGCAAATCCCCCGCCGCCGGATTGCGCGTCGCGAAGACGGCCCCCGTCGGCAGCGGATCCGGTTCCAGCGGCCCGGTCCCCTGCCCGGCGACGACGGCGTCCGCGATGGACAGCACCTGCCGCTGCGGCGTGTCGTGGAACCGCCCCTGCGCATCCGCGTAGAGCAGCGCGCGGTTGAGGTCGAGGCACGTCCGCCAGATGGTGTCGTTGCCGTGCCAGGAGCCTTCCAGCTGCGCCTCGGGGTCGGCCTTGCGGTGCTTGACCATGAACCGCCACGCGATGCGCTCCGCCAGCCGGTACGCGTGCGGCAGCCCGCGCAGGTGCTCGTTGGCGAAATCGAGGAGGTCCTCGGCGAGACGCATCTTCCAGTGGGCGTGGGAGTAGTTGTCGCCGGAGCCGTCGTCGGCGGCGCCCTTGCGGTGGTGCGGCAGGTACTCCTTGTTGCCGTTGATGCCGACGAGGTTCTTCAGGCAGCACGTCACGCCGGCCTTCTTGTGGGTCTTGAGCTTGGGGCAGTTGAGGACGAGGTCGGCCTCCATGATCTCGCGGGCGACCAGGTAGCGGTGGCGGCCGGGCCGGTGGTGCGGCCGCATCTTGCGCGGATCGTACACGGTGACGCGGAACTTCTTCCAGTCCCGGGCGATGGGCTCCAGCAGGCTGTCCGCGCCGAGGTCCACGAGCACGTACTCGCTCTCCGGCCGCCGGTTCTCGCTGACGCCGGTCTTGAGCAGCCCCTCCTGGCGCATGGTGGTGCGGCGGAAATCGACGACCTCCAGCGGCAGCCCGCGCGCGCGGAAGGACTCGATGACGGCGCGCATCCCGGCGTGGTCCAGCACCCCGCCGAAGTCGCACCCCTGCAGCGGCGCATCCCCCAGCACCACGCGCCGCGGCTTGGCCAGGAACGCATATTCCAGCACCGCCCGCAGCACCGACGGATGCGTCACCATGCACTCCATCCCCCCTGCCGGATTCTCGTTGTGGTGCAGCACCCAGTTCGGCTTTACGACGATCCGCCCGCCCGGCGCCACCAGATCCCCGAGCGGATTCCACTCCGCCGACCCGTACCGCCCCGCATCCAGCCCCAGGTCCGCCAGCACGCCCCGCACCATCGCGAACACCGGATTCGGCGCCCCCGCCACCTCCACCCCGGCCCCTTCCAGCTCCGGATACGCCTCCCCCGGCCCGTACGGCGCACGCTCCGCCGGCGGATACGCCCCCCCGCCATCCATCCGCCTCAACGCGATCGCAACATCATCCACCGCACTCTTCATGCCCGCCACTCTAGCATTTTTCTCTGCCCGACTGCAATCGACTGCAATCGAGTGCATTCGTTTGCAATCGTTTTTCCCCATCCCCGCGGTCCCCGCCCCGCCGGAAACGGCGGGGCCTCCCCGGCCTTCAAAACCGGAACCGCACCCTCACCACCGGCAGCGCCCCCGTCTCCACCTCCGCCCCGCCGTCCCCCTGCACCGCGCGCACGGCCCCCTCCAGCCGCTCCCGGTTGTGGCGGTGCGCCGCGTCGATGCCCCCGTAGATGCTGCCCGAGTACCACGTCAGCTCGAAGAACGTGCTCACCCCGAAGAGCGCCCACTGGTCCTCCTCCGCCGTCTCCACCATCGCCCAGATGAACAGCCCGTTGAGGATCATCGACCGCACCATGTTCCCCCACTCCCCCGAATACGCGTATCCCAATCCCGGCACCATCCCCAGCACCCCGCCCACCCACGGACGCTTGTCCCCCCGCGCCGCGTACCCCCGTATCGCCTCCCGCGACGCCTCCGCCTCCCCCGCATCCGGCAACGCCCCCAGCGCATCCAGCGCCGCATCATGATCCTTCTCCCGCAAATGCGCCGCCGCCTCCCCCCGCGCCGCCGCCGCCCGCCACCCGTCCCCGTCGTCCCGTCCCTCCGCCTTCCGCCCCAGACTCCCGTAGAAAAACGCCGCCGAGCCCCAATCCTTGTCCGCCTCCGCCTGCCGCGCCCGGAGCCACGCCAGCGGCAGCTCCAGCGCGCGCTCCGAGTCGGCGTCCTCCGCGCGGTCCAGGTACTTCCAGACCCGCTTCCGGTCCCCCGCGCGCGAATACTCCCGCGCCGCCATCCAGTACCATCCCGCCGCCCGCTCCCCGTCCTCCTCCCCGAGCGCGAGCCGCCGGAACTCCAGCGCCGCCTGCGCCCACTGCTTCTCCGAATCGAGCTGCAGCGCCAGCGCCGCGTCCTGCCCCGCGACCGCCACGCCGCCCGCCCACACGCAACCGGCCGCCACAAAAGTTTCCAATGATTGGAAAACTTTTTTCCAATGGTTGGAAAACTTTTTTCCAATGGTTGGAAAATTTTCCGTTTTTTTCCAATGATTGGAAAAAATTTCCGCGATTTTTCCAATGATTGGAAAAAATGTTTCCAATGGTTGGAAAATGCCATCGCCCCGGCAACCGCGCATAACCGTCACTCCATCCATGAATCATGCTCCTCCACGGGGTCCGCGATGCGGATCGAACCATCCGGCCGCTCCACCGTCCGCTTCTCCTCGTGCACCACCATCGGCTCGCGGATGAGCCGGTCGGCGCCCATCGGGATGCCGAGCAGGCCGTGCTTGCGCGACGCCTGAAGAAAATACTCCGAGCAGCTCGGCGCGAGCGAACAGCGGCTGCCGATCGCCGGCGAGATCGCCTTGCGGTAAAACCCCACCACCGCCCGCCCCGGCCACGACCCGATTCCGCCGCCCGGCGCCCCGCCCCCGCGCCGCTTCATCCCGTTCGTGCGCGGATTGCTCTCCCGCCACACCGCCGGCGGCCACGAATCCCGGCACGCCTCCACCGCCATCTCCAGGTCCGGACGCGCCCCGCGCAGCGCACCGTCCGCCTTCAGGTAGAAATGCATCAGGCACGCCGCCCGCGAAAACAACTCCGGCTCCCGCAGATGCAAAAACGCGTATTCCAGCGCCTCCGCCGTCCGCGCGTCCGCGTGGTGCCCGTCCCACGCCGCCCGCGCCGTTTCGTACGCCGCCAGCGGACGCAGCGCCTCCGGCGCCGTCCCCTCCGACCGCCACAACCCGTCCAGCCGCTCCACCGCCGCCCCGTACGCCTCCGACCCCCATGCCGCCGTCCCCACCCCCACCATCGCCTCCAGGAACGCAACCCGGTCGCGCGCCCCCGCCCCCTCCTCCGCCTCCGCCCGCCGGCACTCCACCCCCAGCGCCGCCCAGTCCCCCTCCTCGAACAACTCCTCCGCCAGCCGCATCGACACCCCCTCCCCCCGAGCCCCCGCCGCCACCAGCGCCAGCAACAGCACACCCGCCACCCGCAAGTGGGTTGTCAGACGAAAAACGAATGTTTTCCCGTGTTGGGTAGGGCGGGCAGTCCCTGCCCGCCGGTGCAAGGGATTCCGCAGGTCTGGGAGAGGCATGCGAGGATGCCGCAATTCTCCATTTCCGATGCATCCGCATGTCCCATTCTCCCGGATGCAACTCCATTCCACCGGCGGCGAAGGGACTCGCCGCCCTACCCGCCCCCCGCATGGAAACAATCGTCTTTCTCCCGCCCGCCGCAAGATTTTGCCATCACTTTTCAAGAATCGCCCCATGCTTTCAAGTGTCCACATCGAAGAAGGTGGCGGCCACAACCCAAACCACGAAAGGGAGAACACCGGCCAAGGCCCCGAGGAGCAAAGCAAACCACTTTGGCAAAAGGGGACGCGAAGCGAGCAGGCGTGCGACACCCCACAGCACCCCGCCGGCAACCAATCCCAAACACGCCGGGACCATGAAAAGCGCGAGATTGTAGCCCGCTGCGTTTCCGAGGTCGTCACCGTTGTACCAAGGGTTGTTCACCCACACGAGACTGGCGGCAATGCCCTCTGCCACGATGGCCATCGCAAGGCCCACCGCCCCGGCCAGCCGCCATCCCGCCCCGGCGGCACGTCGGGCTTTCCTGGGAGGTGCGGCCTCCGGCCGCGCCATTGTGCAAGAAGAGTGCATGGACAAGTCTCCTCCCTTCATTCCCCGCTCTGATTCATTGCCCATCGAGCACCTCGGCGATTTGTTGCGCAAAGCCGTTGAATTCGCTCTCGTGGAATCCCGACCGTATGGACAATTCCCACAAGAGGGGGGAGCGGGGGTCCAGAAGCTTCCGGATGGCGTTGAGGATGGCCGTCAACTCCCTGCGGGTGAAAACGAGGGTCCACTTTTGGTCGGTCCTGCGCCAGAACTGGAACCTGCCGCCATCCGGCTTTTTCCAAGCCTGGCACAGGCGATTGCACAACTTCTCCGATTCCACCATGGGGATACCAACCGTCTCCTCGAAGTCGAACTGGAACTCGTACTCGGCGTGGAGCGGATCGTTGGCGTATGCCCACAGCTCCCGGATCTCGGCTTGGGAAGAGATGGACATCGCAAGCTCGTCCCGTGACAATTCAAGCGTAATCGGAGAAAAGCTCAATGTTTTCATTCAATCCAACATTTGAAGAAATGGCAAACCACGTTTCACTTCGATTGCCTTGTTTGATTGTCCCCGCAACCAAGCTCCGGTGTTGCTTCCATGCCGTCCTCAACCACGACAACTCCCGCGCCGCTTGGCGGGACGACCACGCAATCCTCCGGCCGTACCACCCGCCGTACCACCCACCCGCTGCCATCCGCCTTCAACTCCGTACGCACCCCCAGCGCCTCATCCACGGCCCGCAGGATGTCTCGCGCCGACGCCCTTTCCAGCGTCAGCGTCACCGGCGGAAGGGCGCCCACCGCATCCTCCCACTCCACCTCGAACTCCGGCTCCTCCGCCCCCGTCGCGTACGCCACCATGCCGCGGGCATACTTCAGGACATCCCCCGGCGCCGTATCGACGAACTCCACCCTCGGCACCACGATCTCCCCCAGCCTCCGCCAGGTATCCGCCACGCGCCGGGACCACACCACCGTGCGCCCGCGCCCGAACTGCACTTCCCGGATGCCGTCGGGCAGGGCGATGGACTCGTTCAAATTGCCGTCCACCCCCTTGCGGGCGAGCCCGGCCCGGACCTCCACCAACAAAACGTCGCCCTCCACGCGCGTTTTCACGGCCTCGATTCCCAGCGCGCTGTGGAACATCATCCCCGACAGCACCAACCGCTCCGGCGCCTCCTCCGGTACCCCGCACGCATGAACGCCGCCGAAGTCCTCCACCCCCAACCACCGCCTCCCCACCCCGAAAACCCCGGCCATCCCGGCCAGCACATCCCCCCTCGCCCCCGCCGCCGCCCCCCAGACCAAAATCCCCGCCATCGCCGCCAGCCACCATCTGGAGCGGTTCAAGAAATGGTGTCGTCCTTGTTTGCTCTTCCGGACGGGTGGGGCGAGCTCTCCGAGCGAGCCGTTGCAAGCGTCTGTGCGGCGCACACGGACCGGGCCCTTGTCGCGCGGCGGACACTCGCTTCCGCCACATGGTCGCGCGGAAGCGCGACCCTCCCGTGCGCTCTCCACGGGGAGGGACGCGCTTCTGCGCGTCCGCGGAAGAAAAGATGGCGGCACGATGGCCGGTGGACACGCTGTTTCGCGAACCGCGCTGGACCCGGCGGCACGTCGGGCTTTCCCGGGGGATGCGGCCTGCCGCCGCGCCATTGCAGAAAACGCACTCATCTTTTTCGCCACGCCCCCCACCTTACCCACCCCCGTCCCCTGCGTCAATGCCTTGTTCCCGCCCCGCCGCCACCCCCATTTGAAATTACGGGAAACCCCCATGTTTTCCCCTGTTTCCATGCAAGGTCCCGCCCATGGAAACCGGCGCCGGGCAGGGTAGGGGAGGGGTACGAAAAAAGCCGCCGGGAGGCGGGGCCTCCGGCGGCTCGGGGGAATCGGGCGGGAAGGTTATTCCTTGCCGTAGCCTTTTTCCTTGAGGTAGTCGATGACTTTGCCGACGCTGGTCAGCTTCTCGGCGTCTTCGTCCGGAATCTCGGCGCCGAATTCTTCTTCGAACGCCATGACCAGTTCGACGGTGT
>JAFXQI010000091.1 GCA_017527155.1 Kiritimatiellia bacterium | reverse complement strand
GTGCACTGGGGGCGGGTGGACGGCGGGCGGTTCATTCCGTCGGCCCGGTTCCTGCGTCTGGATGCGGAGGAGCGGGCGAAGTTCATCTTTCCGGCGGAATGGACGCTTGAGGAGGCACCGGAGGCCGCGGAGCCCCGGGAAAGCGCGGCGACCGGCAACCGGCTGTACGGCGACGTCTGGCTCCTGGAGCAGGTGGCCCGCCAAACGGGGCTGCTCGACGACCTGGAGGCGGTCTTCGCCGACTCCCCCGCCGGCACGGCCCAGGCCGTGCTGACCCTCGCCATCTATCTGGTCGCGACGGGCCGCTCCTTCGACCGCGCGGCCCGCTGGCAGCGCATCGCCAAGGCCCCCTGCGGCACGGAACTGACCCCCAAGCGCATCACCCGGCTGACCCAATCGATCACCGACGGCCACCGCATGGCGCTGCTCCGCCGCCGGGCGGAACGGGCGGGCGGCAAGGCGGTCGTCGCGATGGATTCGACGTCGCTGAGCACCTGGGGCGAAACGCTCGCCGACATCCGCTGGGGGCGCAACAAAGACCGCCTGCCGCTCGAGCAGATCCTCGACGTGGCCCTCTACGACCTCGACGCCCACCTCCCCGCGTACTACCGGGCCTTCCCGGGGAACATCCCCGACTCGCGCACCGTGCGGGTCGTGCGGGAGGACCTCGCGGCGCTGGGCTTCACCCCCGCCGCGCGCATCACCGACCGCGGCTACGCCTCGCTGGCCTCCCTGGACGAGGCCATTCTCCGCGGGGAAGGCATCCTCACGGCGGTACGGACCTCGTGGGGGCCGGTCGCGGAGCGCATCGCGGCGTTCCGGCGCTTCGACACCCTTCCGAAGGGGATGCGCCTGGACCCGGAAAGCGGCCTCGCCTGGGCCCAGTACGGATGGAAGCGGAAAGCGCAAGGGGGCGGGAAGACCGCGGAAGCGGACCTCCGGCTCAACCTCTACCTCGACCCCAGGCGCCGCGCCGCCGAAGTGGTGGAGATGGAAGCCGCCGCCGAGTCCGAGCGGGCCGCGCTGTCCGCCGCCAGGGCCTCGCGACGCCCCGTCGCGGACCGCGAAGGCCTGGAAGCGTGGCTCCGCTGGCACACCGTGGCGTTCACGAAGCGCGGCGCCGTCAAGTCGTACGCCCTGCGCGAAACGGCCTGGAAGGCGCACCGGGCGAGGGCGGGCTTCTTCGCGAGCGTCTCGCACGGGCTGGACTGGACCGCGATGGAGGCCCACCGGCGCTACCGCACCCGCGACGAACAGGAAAAATACTTCCAGCAGAAGAAGGGCCTGATGGGGGCCGACCGCCCCCGCAGCTGGTCGGAGGAAGGCTGGACCGGCCGCCAGCTGGTCCTGTTCGTCGGCCTGATCCTCTCGTGCGCCGTGCGGGAGACCTGGAAACGCTCCCTCCGCAAGGTCTGCGCCAGCAGCCTGGAAATGCTCGACGAGATGCGGAACATCCGCTGGATCGAGCATCCGGACCGCCCCCCGCTGGTCACGCCGTTCGTGGGCAGGCAGCTGGAAATCGCCCGTGCGTTCGGCTTCGAGCCGCCGCCCGGATGCGTCCCGGCCACCCCGCCCCGGCCACGCCGCAGGGATTTCGAGTAAAAGTCCGAGAAAAAGTCAGAATGAACAACACCCTCAAATACGCCCTCCGCGAGGCCGCCGGAATCGCCGGCGACACCGCCCGCTTCTACGCCGGCGCCCTGGCCCTGCCCGTCATCGTGCCCGTCGCCGCCGCGGGGCTCGCGGCACTGTCGGCGGCGGCGCTGGGCAGCTGGATCGCCGGAACCGCAGGGCGCGCCATCCTCTCCGAACTGCGCCGCCGGGCGCGCCTGCGGGCACCGCGGGCGCCATCGCCGTCGCTGCGCGGGACACCCACGCCGGAGGAGTTCGCCGACGACGCAGCGGTACGGCCGCGCACGCTGGCGGTGCGCCTGCGGATCGGGTCGCGTCTGGCGGATCTGGCCCCGACGCTCGACCGGGGGCCCCTCTTCGACGTCTCGCCGACGGGCGTCAAGCGCATCCGGGGGCGCGGCCGGGGCGTGCGGGGATGGCTGGAAGACAACCGCGTCGGGATGAACTACTCGACGCTCATGCGCTACATGCGTCTGGCGCTCCGCCTCCGCGCGTTGCTGGGGCTGGACGACCGCCTGCCGCTGGAGTGGCTGCTGCCGGGCGGGGCGGCCTTCCCGCACATCCCGGTGGAATTGCAAACGCAATACTCGGTGGCGAAGCGCAAACTCTCCCGCCTGCTGCGGGATCACCGGAATTTCAGCCGCTTGCAGATGCACGTGGACGGGGCGCTGGGATTGCGGAGGTTGCCGAGTCCAAAACATGCCGGCGGAAGGCCGCTGGACGGGGTTCTGGCGGACAACACGCGGCGCGAGCTGGCGGATTTCCTGCAAGCCCGCGATCTGACGCCGAAGCAGGAGGCGCTGCGCCGGGAGGTCGTGACCGGCTTTCTGGCAATCCATTGCCCACCACGATTTCCGCTTTGCGGGAGGCGGGATATGGAGTAGGTTTGCGGACACCATGCAGGCTCCCACCGTCTCCATCATCACCTCCACCTACAACCGCTCGGGCCTCCTCCGGCGCGCCATCGACTCGGTACGCGCCCAGCGCGACGCCCCGCCCTGGGAGATGTGCATCGTCGGCGACTGCACCCCCGACGACACCGACGCCGTCGTTGCCTCCTACGGCGACCCCCGGCTCCGCTTCTTCAACCTCCCCGAGAAGTCGCCCCCCATCGCCCACGGCGCCATCGCCAAGAACCACGGCATCTTCCAGATGTCCCGCGCCCCCTGGATCGCCTACCTCGACGACGACGACGAATACCATCCCGACTTCCTCCGAACCATGTTCGATGCCATCGCCGCAAACCCGGAATATTCCTTGGTATATTGCCGGGCGGAGTACCGTGACAAGGACACCGGCCGCCGAATCTGGGGCAATCCCTTTCACGGCGCGCTCGAGTTTTCCCGTGAACGCCTCTCCCGCTACAATTTTCTGGTCTCGAACGGGGTCGTCCACTCCCGCGTTTTGATTGACGAAACGGGTGGCTGGAATCCCGGCGACTATTTCGACGACTACGACTTGTGGAAGCGCATGGCGGTCCACCACGATTTCCTGTTCGTAAACCGTCCGCTGTGCGTCGTCTACACGAAGGCCGATCCTTTCTTCAAGCGCCTCTTCACCAAGGGGCTCAAGATTCTCCTCCACGGCCGTCGCCTCGCCGACCAAGGCTGACCCGCGCGGGCAAAACGCATCTTCCCTTTCCTCGACCCCTTCCTCTTCCGTCCTCTTCTGGACCACTTGCGATATCAAGGAAAACTTCAAGATTTCTCTGATTTCCACCATGCTCCCCCGCCCATGAAACAATCCCCTGCCCGCCTCCGGTCTCTTCCGCCCCGCGAGCGATTTTCATCCTTCATTCCCGGCACCTGTGCTGGTAGCATGGGGAGCCGAATGAACCACCAACGGGAGAAAACCATGTACGGCACGAAACACTGGATTGCCACCACCCTGGCCGCGGCGCTTCTCATCACGCCCGCCACCCTGGGGGCCCGCGCGCAGGAAACCACCGGAGACGCCCCAGCCGTCCTCCAGCGCGCTCCCACCTCCGCCGCCCCCGAATCGGCCCCCGTCACCGACTCCGACCCCGCCCCGTCCCCTGCGGACGCCACCGCACCTGCCGACCCGCTGGCCGACGCTGCCATGGCGGGCGTGCACGACGCCCTCACCGTCCTCCCGGCCGCCGTACGCGCCGCCCTTTCCCCGGACGGCCTCCGCGAAGCCCTCCTTGCCGCCACCCTCCGCGCGGCCGACCCGCGCGCGGAAATCGGCGCCGCCGAAGCGGCCCCGCTCCTCTGGGACAGTGGCCTGCTCCTGGTCGGCAACGAAGACGCCCCCATCGTCGCCCACGTCATCCCGGATTCCGCAGCATCAGAAGCCGGCATCCACGCCGGAGACCGTCTGGAGGAAATCGCGGGCGCTCCCGCCCTAAAAGGCTACGACATCGCAGCCGCCTCCGTATCGCTCCGCACCGGCGAAGACGCCGCCCTCCCGCTCAAGGTCCGCCCCGCCGATGGCTCCGACCCTCGCGAAATCGAACTGGCCCGCCGCCCCATCGCGGATACCGCGGCATCCGAGCGCCTGCCCACCGGCATTGGCTACATCCGCTTCCCGCGCGTAGGCGACGGCACGGGCGCATCCATTGCGGATGCCCTCGCTCTCTGGACTGGCGACGCCGCCGTATCGGGCATCATCCTCGATCTGCGAAGTGCGGACGGCGCCCCTCTGGCCCCCGACGCCATCCGCGACGCCTGCGCGCCCTTCGCCCTCCCCGGCAAGATCCTCTACCGCGTCGACCCCGACTCGCCTTCCGCCATCACCGTAGCCGCCCCCGCCCTGGCCGACCGTTGCCGCCTGCCGCTGATGGTGCTCGTCGACGAAGCCACCACCGGCGCCGCCGAACTCCTCGCCGCGGCCCTCCGTTCCGGTGCGGAGAGCGCACTGCTCATCGGCCGCCCGACCGCCGGCGATCCGCTGCTGCGCGAGAACCGCACGCTTCCCGGCGGACGCCCCGTCCGCCTGGCCGTCCACATCCTCGAAGCGGCCGACGGCACCCGCTACGATGGCCGCACCGGTGTCCTCCCGACCCTCTCCATCCCCGACCGCGCACTCGACGAAAAACCCTACGAACCCGCCGAACCCGTCCTCCGCAAGGGCAAGACCCTTTCCGACGAAGAGAAGGAAGACCGCGCCCTCCGCGACCGCACCCGCCACGACCCCTACCTCCGCCGCGCCACCGACGTCCTCCTCGGCATCCAGGCTCTCGGCCGCGAATGGCGCTGACCGTGAACGCCCCGGCTCCCCTCACCGGCGTCCTTCCTCCCACAGACGCCGCCATCCGCGAAGCCGCCCGCCTCCTCCGTGACGGCAACCTCGTGATCATCCCGACCGAGACCGTCTACGGCGTTGCCGCCCTCGCCACCTCCCCTGCCGCCATGACCCGACTCTACGCCGCGAAAGGCCGTCCTCCAGCCAAGCCCGTCGCCCGCATGATCGCCTCCTCCGACGCCCTCCCCGCCGCCCTCGGCACCGACGTTCCCCCTGCCGCCCGCCGCCTGGCCGAAGCCTTCTGGCCAGGTCCTCTCACCTTGGTTCTGCGGGGCGACGACGGCATCACCGTCGGCTACCGCGTACCCGACCATCCCGTCGCGCTCGCTTGGCTTCGGGCATTGGGAGACGCCGTACCGGCCGTCACCAGCGCCAACCGCAGCGGCGAACCCGCCGCGACCGACGCCGCGGCCGCCTGGCACGCCCTCCGTCCCCACGCCGCCCTCGCCCTCGATGGCGGCCCTTCCCGCCAAGGTCAGGCCAGCACCGTCGTCCAAATCGAAGGCTCCACCCTCCGCATCCTCCGCGAAGGCCCCATCCCGGCATCCCGCATCGCCGCCGTCGCCGGACGCCAGCCGCCTGCCCACCCTTGCTGTACACCCCCATGAAGCACCGCATCTTCTCCATCATCCAGATCGGCCGCCGCGGCGACATCCCGAGCATCGCCTTCGACTACGTCCTCACGCTCAACATCGCGCTGAACATCCTCGTCCTCGTCCTCGGGACCTTCGACGGACTGGCCGCGCACGCCCGCGCCTTCCGCGCCGTCGAAGTCGCCACCACCCTCTTCTTCTGCGCCGAATACCTCCTCCGCCTCTGGACTGCCGACCTCCTCTACCGCAACCACCACCCCCTCGCCGCCCGCCTGCGCTACGTCTTCTCCTTCGACGGCCTCGTCGCGCTCTTCACCATCCTTCCCGTCTTCTTCTTCCGCGGCGTCGTCGCCTTCCGCATGCTGCGCGTCGTGCGGATTCTCCACCTCTTCCGGCTGAACGCCCGCTACGACTCCTTCAACGTCATCACCTCCGTCCTCCAGGAAAAGAGCCGCCAGATCCTCTCCTCCCTCTTCATCATCTTCGTCCTGATGGTGGCCGGCAGCATCTGCATGTACAACGCCGAGCACGCCGCCCAGCCCGAAGTCTTCAGGAACGCCTTTTCCGGCTTCTGGTGGAGCGTCTCGACGACCCTGACCATCGGCTACGGCGACATCTACCCCGTGACCCCCGCGGGCACCGTCCTGGCGATCTTCCTGGGCTTCCTTGGCGTGGGCGCGGTGGCCATCCCGACGGGCATCATCAGCGCGGGCTTCGTCGAAAAATTCACCCGCGCCGAGAACGCCGTCAAGCGCTTCCACGACGTCTCCGCCATCGGCGAAATCCGCATCGCGCCGGACAGCGAACTCAGCGGCAAGACCATCGACGACCTCCGCCGCTCCTACGGCATGACCGTCTACCTCGTCGTCCGCGGCGACCTCTCCGTCCTCCCCGAAAGCACCCTCACCGTCACCCCCGGCGACATCCTCATCCTCAAATCCGAAAAACTCGCCAAGCCCGGGGCCTGACCCGCCCTATATGCGGATCAGGATGAGCACCACCGTCGCGATGGCGCCGATGGTGAGCAGCCCCGCGACGAGCCCCCCGCGGCGGAAGGTGGTGCCGATCGATGCCCGTGCGTGGCGGAGTCCGGCGGCCTCCAGCACCGCATCCAGACGTTCTTTCCCGGCCGCGGCCACGATGTCGTCGCCGACCCAGGCGACGAGATGGGGTTCGCGCAAGAGCAGGAGGCCGTGGGGGACGAAAACATACTCCGCCGCGAGGTCCTTCCAGCGCAGGCTCTGGTACAAAGTGTCGCCGCGGCGGATTTCCAGTTTCCCGTCGGTCAGGCGCGTGGTCGTCGGGGTGGAAAAGGCCCCGCTCTTCTCCAGCGAGCCGACGATGCTCCGTATCATCCTCGCGCGCTGCCAGAGGGATTGGCCCCCGAGGAAGAGGCAGATCACGCCCAGCACCAAGTCGATGCGCACGGACCGGGGCTTCCCCTCCACTGCCGCCAGAATGAAAAGGAGCGCGGCCACCCCGAACGCGATCCATTCAATCCGGTGCCCCCCGTCGGCAAACCGGAACCAGTCCTTGAGAATGCTCCGGACTTGCCCGGGCGTTCCGACCGCGCTGTGTGTGGTATCCATGGCCGCAACAGTATCGCCCCACCCGCCGCATAGCAAGCCCCAACCCCCCTCCCGCCTCTTTTTCCCCCCAGTCATCTTTCTTCCTCATCCACACATCTCCAACAATTCGCAATATTAAGGAAAACACACATATTTCAACGACTTCCCGCTCATCCTCGCCCCTATGAACGCTCCCCGCCCAGACTCGCCCTCCTCCCTGCAATGGGGTACCGGCCCGCTTCAATCATGTCATGGAATGCATTCGATGTATTCACCCACCCTGAAAGGAGTTTCCCCATGGTCTGTTGGAGCTTGGAACGCATTACCATGGGGACATTCAGAGCTTGCCGTGGTCTGGGAACGGTGGATTTCGACAATGGCTTGCGTGAAATGCACCACATCGGAGGCGGGGCGTTTTCTGGCTATTGGGGAATTGACCAAGATGCCCTTCCCGAAATTGCATGAAGGTCTTGGCGGAACTTTCGCA
Organism: Kiritimatiellia bacterium; assembly: GCA_017527155.1. GTDB lineage: Bacteria > Verrucomicrobiota > Kiritimatiellia > CAIQIC01 > Lenti-01 > CACXEY01. The sequence goes on along the minus strand of JAFXQI010000091.1, from coordinate 3,725 downwards.
TACAGCGGCGTGCGCCTTATCCGCATACCGGCTTCGTGGGCGGGCACCCCCATGCTGGAGTCGGCCGACCTGCCGAAGTCCTGCCGCGTGCTGTACTACGATCCGGCGTCCGCCGAGTAGCCCCCACTGCCCATTTCGGCCCCCTACCGCCTTCGGTTCCGCCGCGCCTCCAGCGGCGCGTTCAGCCACGCCCGGATATCGCTCTGCAACCGCCGCGTCTCCGCATCCGGATTCCTCTCCCCCAGCACCCTCCGCAATGCCTCCCAGAACGCCCTCTCCCGCTCCTCCCCCGCCCCCACGCTCACCCCGGCCCCAATTACTCGCGATATCAAGGGATTATCGGCCTTTCCCTTCGATTTTCCCCTTCTCCCCCGCCCTGGTTTCGGCGGCTGGATCCGCCGGATCGTCACCATCCGCATGATCCCCAGCTTCGATTCCACCGTCCGCGTCAGCCGCGTCACCTTCGGATTCTCCTCCAGCAACCTCAGCAGCTTCGCCTTCGCCTTGACCGCCGCCGCCCGCTCGCCCTCCGACAGCCCCGCGAGCCCCGCCTGCCCTTCCTCGCTGTCCGGGAGCAGCCATTCCAGCGGAATCCGCGCATCCAGCCCCACCAGCTGACGCAGGCGTGTCGCCAGCTTCTTGTAGTGCATCGCCGTCGGGTACTTCACCGACGGCACCTTCTTCTTCATCCACCCCTTCAGCCCCGGTTGCCGCGCGCAGATGCGCTTCGACCCGTTGTGCGCCTTCTTGAAGACGAACCGCGAATCCAGCGTCGGCTCCAAGTCCGCCAGCCTCGACCCGATGCGCAACCGGCCGCACAGCGTGCGCGGATCGATTTCCCAGACCTCATCGATTTCCTCCGGATCCGGCACGCCTCGCAGCGACACCGCCTCCCGCGGTCCTGCCGGCACCACGACCTCCTGCGGCGCGACATACCGCCGGAGCCGCGCCAGCAGCTTCCGCCCGCCGTAGAAGGCGAGATGCAGCGCGATGGCGCCCGTGCAGGCGGCCAGCCCGATCGGGAGGAGGAGCTGGTCCTCCAGGCGCGGATAGCGCCGGTCGAGGCTCGGAAGGAACAGTTCGCCGAGGCCTTTGAGATAGCCGGGAGGGAAGAGAGGATCGGTTTTCATGGTCATGATGATGGAGGAAAACAACGGAGAATGCAAGAGTTTTCTTTGATATCGCAGTCGATTGAAGCGGTTGGATTTCCTGGAGTACTCCACGGCCGCCTTCACCCGGCTCTTCCAGGCGGAATCGGGTGGCTAGAGCGGGTGAAGTTTTCTGTGGCTTCACGGAAGTTTTCCACCCACATGGTCGCGCGGAAGCGCGACCCTCCCGGTGCGCGCTCCAGGGGGAGGGACGCGCTTCCGCGCGTCCGCGAAAGAAATGGGGGCAACACAAGGGACGGCGGACCCACTGTTTCCGAAACCGCTCTAAAAACCCAGTTCCTCCCCCACCCTCTTCGCGAACTCCGGCAATCCCGGGTCCCGCGCGCCCATCACCAGCACGGTGTCCCCCTCCCGCACGGCACTCCGTACCACCGCGTCCAGCTCTTCATATCCACCGGCTTCCTCCGCCGGCGCCCCCAGCGCCGCGATCCGCCGGACCAAATCTCCCGAGGACACGTCTTTCACCGTCGTGCCTCCCGCATAATACACCGGCAATATCCAGCAGCGGTCTCCCTCCCGCAACGCCCCCGCGAAGGCCTCCGCCAGCGGGGCCATCATGTTGCGGAGCGGCGCGAAGCCGTGCGGGCGCCATACCGCCAGAATCCGCCCCTCCACCCCTTCGCGCGCGGCTGCGAACGCCGCCGCAATCTTGGCCGGATTGTGCGCGTAGTCATCGAAAACCCGCACCGCCCCGCCGCGGTCCGTACGCTCCATCCGCCGCTGGATGCCCCGGAACCGCCTCATCGCCTCCGCGACGGCCTCCGGCTCCGTCCCAGCCGCCAGCACTGCGGTTTCCGCCGCCAGCAGCGCGTTGACCAGATTGTGCCGCCCGGGCAACCGCACCCGGAGGCGCGTACCCCGCCACGGCATCTCCCACCCCCCGCCCGCCACCGGGGCCATCCCCCCGCACGGCGGTTCCACGACCCACGCCCCCTCTTCTCCCAGCACCTCCGCCACGCCCGGCCCCACCACGAGCCCCTCCCGCACCTGCCCGGCGTACGTCCGGAACAGCGCCTGCACTTCTTCCAGCGAAAAATGGTCCTGCGAGATGTTCGTGAGTACCGACCACTCCGGCCGGAAATCCAGCAGCGACCGATCGCTCTCGTCCACCTCCACCACCCACGGCGCCCCCTCCGCCCCGCGACGGGCGTTGCCGACCCGGTCCGGTCCGGCCCAATCCACGAGCGCCCCGCCGTTGACGACCGTCGGTTCCTTCCCCGCGCATTCGAGAATCCACCCGAGCATCCCCGTCGTGGTCGTCTTCCCGGCGGTCCCCGCCACCGCCAGCAACCGATGTCCCTCCGCCAGCCCCGCCAGCACCTCCGCCCGGTGGCGGCACGGAACCCCGAGCCGCCGCGCCGCGGCCAGATCCGGATTGTCCGCCTCGATCGCGGTGCTGTACACTACCGCCTCCGTGCCCGTCTCCACCGCCGAGCCGTCCTGCGGCGTCAACCCGATGCCCGACCGTTCCAGTGCATCCAGCACCGGTACCCGCCGTCCCCCGTCCAGATACCGGTCCGACCCCGTCACCCTCCCGCACGACCACGACAACGCCTGTGCCAGCGCACTCATCCCGACCCCGGCCACCCCCGCCACGTGCACGTGCCCCCGGAATCCGCCCCCGCTCACTTTCCCGCCCCTTCCGCGGCCGACGGCGGCCAGATGAACACCCGCGCCGACAGTCCGCCTCCCTCCTCCACCTGCAAGTGCGCCCCGCGGATGACGCCCTTCAGGTGACCGCCCTCCCGGATGTCCACCAGTCCGTCCGCCTCGATGTCCCCCTCCAGCTCCCCGAGCAGCTCCAGATGGTGTACCTGCAAGCGCTGCTTCAGCCGCACCGCATGGCCCGCCGCGATGCGGAGGTTCCGCGTGCGGAACTGACGCGGCGACGGCGTCTCCCCGCCCGCCAGCTCCAGCCACTGCGTGCATTCCAGCGTGCTGGCATCGTCGATGCCGCCCTCCAGGATGACGTTCCCCGCCCGCACCCGCGCGTTCTTCAGCCGCCCGCCCGGCGCCACCCGAACCGTGCCGCCGGTGCACAGCTCCCCGTGCCACGTCCGGTCGATCGTGTAGTCCCCCATGTCGATCTTGGCGCGGCATTTCGCGCAGTAGAGCGTCCGCGTCGTCCCCGAGATCTTGAACTCGTATCCGCACTCGAAGCACCGCACCGTGTGCTGCGACGGCCGTATCGTCTTGACGATGTGCGGATTCCGGGCCCCCGCGGCCGGCGGCGCCCCCGCGGCGGACGGCGCGGATGGCGCCGCCGCCGGCTGCTGGCCGGCAACGGACCGTGCGGCGGCCTCGCGCGCCTGCGCCAGGGAGCGCACGACGTCGAAGCCGTCCATCATGTTCGCTTTTTTGTTCAGACCCACCGACCGTCTCCTCCTCGCGGAATCGCGGGAAGCCGTGCCGATACCGGACGCGCCGGCTGCGGGAAGTCCCCCTTACCGCAACGGGGCCGCCTCGGCCGGGGCCTTCGGATTGACCTCCGAGCGGCCGACGAACGTCACGCCGTCCTCGACCGAGAGACGCCGCGCCTTGATGTCGCCGTTGACG
>JAFXQI010000090.1 GCA_017527155.1 Kiritimatiellia bacterium | reverse complement strand
GTCGCCCTCCCCGACCTCGACCACGCGGTAAAACCCTTTCGGCCAGCTCGACGGCCTCAGCGCGGCCATCTGGTAGGAGCCGTCCCGGTCCGCCTCCAGCGTCTCCACCGTGGACCAGGCATTGCCTGCTTCGAGGTTCGGCGTGCGTTGCAGAAGGTAGGTTTTCCCCTCCGCCCCGGTGAAGCGCACCATGTACCCGCCCCCGTCCGGGTCCGGCCCGTACTCCTCCACGACGGGCAGCACCACGCCGGAATCCTTCCAGAGCGCGCAGAGCCAGCGCGTCCGTTCCGCCGTCACCTCGCTCTCCGCGGTCACCCGCACCCAGGCGCCGCCGCTCCATTCGTACCACCCCGCGAACTCCACCCCCGCGCGCTCCGCCACCGGCAACCAGCCGTACGGCGAACCGACCGCGTAGGTCCGCGTGGCCGTCCCGCACGTCCCGCCGTTCTCGAAGAACGTCACCACCTGCTCCGCCAGCGTCCAGTGCGCATGAAGCGTCCGCGTATCCCCGCCCGAAACCATGTCCGCTTCCGCAACAGCCGTCCCGCCCTCCGCCGCCGACCACCAGCCCGCGAAGGCATACCCCTCCCGCACCGCTTCCGGCAACGGCGCATAGGTGCCGTCCGCCGCATAGACGCGGCCCGTCACCGCACATACGCCGCCGTTCGCGTCGAAGGCCACCACCTGCTCCGCCAGCGTCCAGCGGGCGTACAGGGTCCGCGTCTCCGCCGGCGTCACCTCGCTGTCCGCCGTGACGGCTTCGCCGACGCTCCCCGATGACGTGTACCATCCCGCGAACGCCCAATGCAGCCGTTCCGCCTCCGGTAGCTCCCCGTAGGGCTGCCCGACCGCATACGTCCGGCTGGCCGTCGCGCAACTCCCGCCGTTCGCATTGAACGCCACCACTTGATTGACCGGCGTCCAGTGCGCGTACAGCGTCCGGGTTTCCGTGGCCGTCACCACCGTCGTTCCGTCCACCCGCGACCCGCCGCTTGCCGACGTCCACCACCCCGCGAAGGTGTATTCTCCGCGCGAAGCCATCGGCAGCGAAGAATACGTCTGCCCCACCTCGAACGTCCGCGTTGCTGTGGCGCAGGTCCCTCCGTTCGCGTCGAACGTCACCACCTGCTCCGCCACCGTCCAGTGCGCGTACAATGTCCGCGTCTCCGTCGCCGAAACCTCGCTCCCCGCCGTGATCAGCGTTCCGCCCGACGACGACGTCCACCACCCGGCGAACGTGTACTTCTCCCGCGTCGCTTCCGGCAGCGGCGAATACGTTCCGCCGACCTCGTAGGTCCGGCTCGCCGTCGCGCAACTGCCGCCGTTCGCGTTGAACGTCACGACCTGCTCCGCAAGATGCCAATGCGCATACAGCGTCAGCGTGTCGCTCCCCGCCACCACGTCGCTCGCCTGAACCCGTTCCCCTCCCTCCGCCGCCGTGTACCAGCCATCGAAAGCATGATGCGTCCACTCCGGTACCGGCAGGGTCCCGTAGGCCTTGCCCGCCGCGAACGTGCCGCTCCATGTGGACGAGGAGGTGCCGCCCGAGACAATCACGCCGCCGTTCGCCCGGCACGTCACCTGCTGCTCCGTCAGCGTCCAGTGCGCGTACAGCGTCCGCTTGCCCTCCACCGTGGCGAGGCTGGCCTCCGTGACGGGCGTCCCGCCGGACGCCGCCGTCCACCAACCGTCGAAGGCGTAATGCGTCCGCGTCGCTTCCGGAAGCGTCCCGTAGGCTTCGCCGAGGGCGTAGCTTTGGCTGGACGTTGCGCAACTGCCGCCGTTCGCGTCGAACACGACCAGCTCCTTGCCCGGCTCGCCGTACACGATCACGCTCTCCGAAACGCCCAAATTCGCCGCCAACGCTGTTCCCTCCCACGATGCCGGAACGTACAGTTTCTGGAGGCCCGAGTTGAGAAACGCGTCTGCTCCAACGCTTGTCACGCTGTCAGGGATGACCAACGTCGTGAGGGCGAGGCAATAATAAAACGCAGATGCCCCGATGCTTTCCAGCCCGTCAGAAAGGGCTACGGATGACAATTTTCGGTCATTGTAGAACGCATTCACTCCGATGTTCGTTACGCTGGCCGGGATGGTCACCGTCGTCAAGCTTGCGCACTCCTCAAACGCGGAGTCCCTGATGACCGTCGTGCCATTCTGGATGGTTGCCGTCGCCAGACCTGTGGCATTCGCAAAGTTTCCGACGCTCGCCACACTCCCAGGGAGAACCAGGTCCGTTATTTCCTTGCCGTCCAGATAGAGATGACCTGCGTCATAAAGCGGATTGGTATACCAAGTTCCATCGAACGAAATCCTGCACCATGCCGCCAAGTCGTGGATATGGATTGCCGTCAGAGCCGAACAGCTACGGAAAGCATCGTATTCGATTGATTCGATGCTATTTCCGAATGTTATGGAGCTTAAACCACTGCAGCCACGGAAAGCCCTTGTTTCGATGCGCCTCACGCTGTCCGGGATGTCCACCGATTTCAAGGCCTTGCAATACCAAAAAGCACCGTTTCCGATGTTTGTCACACTGTTGGGAATGCTTACCGAGGTGATGCCGTTGCACATGAGGAATGCACACTCTCTGATGTTCAGAACGCTGTCGGGAATGACCACCGAGGTCAGGTTGGTACACTCGTAGAATGCGCTCTCCCCGATTTCCCGCACCGCATACCCACCCACCGAGGAAGGAATGTCCAAGGCCCCGCTGAAGGGGCCGCCGCCGGTTATTATGGCGACATTTTCGGAAACGGAGAAAAGCCATGTCACCCCGTTGATGATTTCCGAGTCCGCCTTCCCCGGCCTCGCCCCGGCCACCAAGACTACCGCCGCCGCAATCAGTTCCATCCACCATTTTGCGCTTTTCATGGTCTTTGCTTCCTCTCCGTCCGGCTTCCTGAACCGCCCTGCAAAAGAGAGCCTCTTCCCTTGCCCTTGCGCCAGGCTCCTTGGATGGCCTTATACGAAAACACGGAAAGAGGCGCGCAGTGCGCGCTTGTCTTGCTCGTGTCGTACGTATGAATGTTCCAAGGATTCGGCGTAATCGACTGCTATGCAGAAAGCTGAAGGACTTACGATTGTTTCAGTTCAAAATCTGTTTGTGGCTCCCGTTGGGTTGGGGGCGACCGACGGGGCCGTCCTTTCTGGGGAGGAGAATGCGCCGGATGCCGTTGCGGGGCAAGTGAAAAGTGGAGAGTGGAGAGTGGAAAGTTTGAGGGAGGGAGGCGCCCTGCGGGCGCAAGGAAGGAGGAAGAAGGAAGGAGGAAGAAGGGCGGGGCGCCCGCTGCGCGGGCGGGAAGATTCGGGAGGGGGCGCGGCTGGAAGCCGCACCTCCGGAAGTTTTGCGACGCTTTTTCAAAAGGTTTTGCGCCACTTCCGGAGGTGCGGCATCTTGCCGCGCCATTCGACCAAGGAAGGCCGCAGGACGGGCGAGAGACCAAGCGCAACGGAAGAAGGGCGAAGGCAGAAGGGCGGTGCGCCCGCTACGCGGGCGGGAGGAGTCGGGAGGGGGCGCGGCTGGAAGCCGCACCTCCGGAAGTGAGGCGATGGTTTTCAAGAAGTTCTGCGCCACTTCCGGGGGGGGGGCATCTTGGCGCGCCGTTCGAGCAAGGGACACGGAAGGACGGACGGGGATGGGGGCGCGGCAGTGCGGGCGGAAGAGGTGGGGAGTGTTTGGAAACGCGGGCGGGCCGCCCGCGCTCCGGCCGGGGGGGGGCAAACAGGGGGGGCGGCATCGGTGTTGGAGAATGGGGGCTCAGGGGGTGGTCTTTTCCCGTGCGTCCGCCTTCTCCTGTTTGGCCAGTGCCCGTTTGGCCAACATTCCATGGCCGAAATGGCGCAGGCCGGCGATGAAGATGTCCTGCCCGGTGCGGCAGGTGTCGAGCAACCGCGCACGGCTCCCCTGGCGCCACTCCTGGAGGCCCAGGTAGTAGAAGCGTCGCATGTTGTCGGCGATGATGAACGGGGGGATGCCGTGCTTGAGGCATTCTTTCAGGAGGATGAGGCGCCCCACGCGCCCGTTGCCGTCCTGGAAGGGGTGGATTCGCTCGAAGCGGACATGCAGGTCGAGGAGGTTTTCGAGGGTCTTGTCCGCGTTCTTCCACCATGCGAGCAAGGCCGCCATTTCGCGGTGGACGTCCTTGGCGGGACAGGTTTCCATGCCGCCGACCACGTTGTCGAGGCGCTTGTAGGAGCCGACCGCGAACCAATCCCTGCGGCTGTCGCTTGTGCCGCTTTTCAGGATTTCGTGGAGCCGCTTGATGTAGGGCTCCGTCAAGGCGGCGGTGGCGGTCGCGATGACTTTGTCGATGGCGCGGAAGTGGTTGGCGGTCTCGACGATGTCGTCCACGGGCACGTCCGGGCCGAGTTCCCCAAGGGTCTGCGTCTCGAAAATCCAGCGTGTCTGTTCGTGCGTCAGGCGGCTTCCCTCGATGTGGTTGGAGTTGTAGGTGAAGTCGATCTGCAGACGGTGGTAGAGTCCGCCGGGGATGCGGGCGCTCCGTTCCGCCTCCAAAACGCCTAGAACGGTCGTGGGAAATCTACGGCGGGGCTTCCGCACAGGCTTGTCCGCTCCGGCGGGGATTCGCCACTCACCCCGTTCCAATTCTGCGCCGGACACACGGCCGCCCGCGCAGTAAGTGCGGACCTGTCTTGGGGTTATGCCCCACTTTGCGGCGGCTTCATCGACGGTCATGGCCTTCATGTGTTCATTCCTTCATGGCGGTTCCGGAAGAGTATGTTCTCCAAAAAGGAAGTTTAAGTCAAACCTGTTTTCGGAGACTTTTTGCAAAATATACTTCCTTTCGTTCCCGCCTCCGACCATCATTCCGGAGAACGCCAGGTGGGGCTGAGAAGGTTGGGGGGAAGGGGCGCAGGCAAGGCACAGTACTCCCCCCGGCGCTGAAGCGCCACCCCCCTCTCGGAGGGGGGGCTGGGGGCTTCGCGCGGGGGAGAATCTATCCTTGAGCGGGAGCGGCTTCACCTCCCGGGGGAGGGGGATGCGGTGGGGGCGTTTTTCGGGAAGCGGGCGGGCCGCCCGCGCTCCGACAGGGGGGCGATGGCAAGAGGGGCAGGGAGGGCGGAGGATGAGGGTTTGGGGAGCGGGGGGAGCGGGGGTGGGGCATTTCCACCAAGCCCAGTTTCAGGGCGGGGGTGGAGGAGTGAAGTCGGGAGGGAAATCGAAGGCGTTGTAGATGGCAAGGAGATGGGGGACGATTGCCGGGAGGCTTTCCGTCACGGTCTCCCAAACGCGGGAATAGTCGATGCCTTCGTATTCGTGGACGATGAAATTGCGCACTGCTGGAGGATGTGATAGATGCGCTGGGCGTTCCTGTCGATACGGTCCGTCACAGTGCCACCATGTCTTTTTGGGCGTTGTAGGCGAAGAAGGGGCTTCGTTCGAGGGCGGTATCGCTGACCAGATCGACATGGCGGCCGACGGCTTCGGACATCTCGCGCTCGAAGTCGGAATGCTCGAAAAGGCCGATGGGGGCATTGTAGCGGACGAGGAAATCGACATCGCTGTCGGGGCGTTCGTCCTTGCGGGCGCAGGAGCCGATGACCCAGAGCCTTTCGGCTTTGTACCGTCTTGCGATGGAGTAGATTTCATCGCGCTTCGCGCGTATTTCGTCTAGCATGCACATGGGATTGTCCAGAGGTTCGGTTGATGGCTCCTTGGCGTCGCAACGGGTGAAGGGATAGCAGATGCGGCGCGGAAAGTAAAGGCGGGGAGCCCTGCGGGCAGGGAGTGGGAGGGAAAGCGGGCGGGGAGGCGGGTGGGGGAGGAGGGCGCAGGCGAGGCACAGTACTCCCCCCGGCGCTGAAGCGCCACCCCCCTCTCGGAGGGGGGGCGCTTCGCACAGGGGGGGTGTTATCCATGAGCGGGCGCGGTTGGAAAGCCGCACCTCCGAGGGGGGGGATGCGGTGGGATGGTTTTGGGAAGCGGGCGGGCCGCCCGCGCTCCGACAGGGGGGGCTACAGCTTAGCCACCATTTTCCCGTAGAGGGGGAGTATGTGGTCGTGGGTGGCCAATGTGCACTCTTCGGCGATGGCTTGGGCGACCAGCATGCGGTCGAAGGGGTCGGCGTGGTGGCGGGGCAAGGTTTCGACCAGCGAGGCATGATGGGCGGAGACGGGCAGTTCGGCATAGCCGCTTTCGAGCAAGGAGGTCCGCAGGTCCGCCGCCGTGAAGGGGAAGCGAGGGGGCTTGCGCGAGTTCAAGATGGCGACTTCCCAGATGGATGCCGCGCTGAAAAAGACTTCGTTTTCGGTGTCGGCCACCCATTTGCGGGCTTGGGCCGGGCACTTGGGGTCATCCAAGGAGAGCCAGAGCAGCAAGTGGGTGTCGAGAAGGAGTCTCACGGGATGTCGGCCCACTTCGTCGAGGCGTCAAATGTGCGGAGTTCTTCTGCAGAAAGCTTGACACTGGCGCGGTCGCCGATTTCGACTGTTTTTCCGAGGCGGCGGGAGAGGCAGCCGACCCGCGCCGGTTCCGCCTTGCGAGTTCGGGCTGAATCGCTTGCGAGCCATGCGGCGAAGACGGCCAGGATTCCTTCGTCCACGCGGCGGCCTTCGCGCGCGAATTTGGCGCGGAGTTGCTGTTCCATCGTGTCGGGGATGTCGATTGTCATCGTCATAGCGGGGGTACTATAAACCGAAGGGGGGGCTTCTGCAATGGGTTTTCGGGGCGGCCCGGCGGCCGCCTTGCAAGACTCGGATGGGGGGGAGGGACGGGGATGGGGAAAAGAAAAGCCCGCGCCGGGTGGGGGCGCGGGCGGGGGGAGCTGCAGGGGGCTCAGCGCTTGTAGAGGTCGCGTTTGTGGTAGTGGGTGTGGAGGAGGTGTTCGGCTTTTTCGCCGCCGTTGGCGGCGGTGGCGCCGAGGTAGTCGTTGTAGAGGGACTGGACTTGGGGGTTGAGGTGGGACATGCGGAGGGTGCAGCGTTCGTCGTCGGTGTAGATGCCGGCGGTGCGCTTGGCGCGGACTTCGTCGTTGGCGCCCGTGGGTTGGCCGCCGCCGCCGATGCAGCCGCCGCGGCAGGCCATGACTTCGATGAAGTCATAGCGGGGTTTGCGGCCCGCGGCGCGGTCTTCGCGGATGGCTTCGATGACTTGGCGGACGTTGCCCATCTGGTGGGCGACGGCGATGCGGACGGGCGTGCCTTTGATGTCGATGGTGGCTTCCTTGACGCCCTTCATGCCGCGGACTTCGTTGAACTCGATGCTCGGCGGCTGGGCGTCGCCGGTGATGAGGCAGTAGGCGGTGCGAAGGGCGGCTTCCATGACGCCGCCGGTGACGCCGAAGATGGTGCCGGCGCCGGTGTAGGCGCCGAGGAGGTCGTCGGCGGTTTCTTCGGGCAGGGCGTTGAAGTCGATGCCCGCCGCCTGGATGAGGCGGGCGAGTTCGCGGGTGGTGAGGACGACGTCGGTGTCCTGCTGGCCGGAGGCGGACATGTATTCGTCGCGGCTGATCTCGTATTTCTTGGAGGTGCAGGGCATGACGGAGACCATGAAGACGTTCTTGGGGTCGATGCCGTTCTTTTCGGCCCAGTAGGACTTGGCGAGGGCGGAGAGCATCTGCTGGGGGGATTTGGCGGAGGAGAAGTTTTCGGTGAAGTCGGGGGCGTATTTTTCCATCCAGTCGGTCCAGGCGGGGCAGCAGGAGGTGAGGAGGGGGAGGTTGCCGCCCTGGGTGAAGCGTTTGATGAATTCGGTGCCTTCTTCCATGATGGTGACGTCGGCGGAGAAGTTGGTGTCGAAGACGTACTTGAAGCCGAGGCGCCGGAGGGCGGCGTAGATCTTGCCGGTGGAGAGTTCGCCGGGCTGCATGCCGAAGGCTTCGCCGAGGGCGACGCGGACGGCCGGGGCGATCTGGACGACGGGGATCTTGGTTTCGTCGCGCAGGCCGGTGATGACTTTGCCGGTTTCGTCTTTTTCGTAGATGGCGCCGACGGGGCAGTGGGCGGAGCATTGTCCGCACTTGATGCAGGGGGATTCGTCGAGGGTGACGTCGGCGGCGGGCGCGATGCGGGTGTTTTCGCCGCGGGAGAGGAATTCGAGGGCGAAGACGCCTTGCATCTGCTGGCAGACGGCGGCGCAGCGTCCGCAGAGGACGCACTTGGAGGGGTTGAGGACGATGGAGGGGGTGGAGGTGTCGGGGGGGAGGGTGCGGAGGCGCTTGCCGAAGGGGGCTTCGCGGATGCCGAATTCCTGGGCGAGGCGCTGGAGTTCGCAGTTGCCGCTGCGGAGGCACTGGAGGCAGTCGTTGGGGTGGTTGGAGAGGATGAGTTCGAGGACGGTGCGGCGGATGGAGTAGAGTTCGGCGTCGTGGGTGACGATGTCCATGCCTTCGGTGCAGGCGGTGGCGCAGGCACGCAGGGTCTTGGGGGAGTTGCGCTGTTTGACGATGCAGAGGCCGCAGCCGGCCCAGGCGGGGAGGTCGGGGTGGTAGCAGAGGGCGGGGATCTTGATCTGGAGTTGTTTGGCGGCGGCGAGGATGTTGGTGCCTTCGGGGACGCTGACGGGGTTGCCGTTGATTTTCAGGTTGATCATGGTGGTCATGGGTGGGGTCCTTTCGGGGAGGGGGGGGATCACTTGCGGAGGACGGCGCCGAATTTGCAGGTGCTCATGCAGACGCCGCACTTGATGCATTTGGCGGGGTCGATGGCGTGGGGCTTCTTGACTTCGCCGGTGATGGCGCCGACGGGGCATTTGCGGGCGCAGGCGGTGCAGCCTTTGCATTTGGCGGGGTCGATGGCGTAGGCGACGAGATTCTTGCATTTGCCGGCCCGGCATTTTTTGTCGTTGATGTGTTCGAGGTATTCGTCGCGGAAGTAGCGGAGGGTGGAGAGGACGGGATTCGGAGCCGTCTGGCCGAGGCCGCAGAGGGCGGCCTTCTGCATGGCGCGGCCGACGTGCTCGATTTTCTTGAGGTCGTCGAGTTCGCCCTTGCCGCCGGCGATTTTTTCGAGGAGGGTGAGGAGGGTGCGGGTGCCGATGCGGCAGGGGGCGCACTTGCCGCAGGATTCGTCGACGCAGAATTCCTGGTAGAAGCGGGCGACGTCGACCATGCAGTCGTCTTCGTCCATGACGATCATGCCGCCGGAGCCCATGATGGAGCCGAGGGCCTGGAGGTGTTCGTAGTCGATGGGGACGTCGAGGTAGTCGGCGGTGATGACGCCGCCGGAGGGGCCGCCGGTCTGGACGGCCTTGAATTTCTTGCCGCCGCGGATGCCGCCGCCGATGTCGTAGATGATTTCGCGCAGGGTGATGCCCATGGGGACTTCGATGAGGCCGGAGTTGTTGATCTTGCCGGTGAGGGCGAAGACTTTGGTGCCGGTGGATTTTTCGGTGCCGATCTTGGAGAACCATTCGCCGCCCTTGAGGATGATGACGGGGATGTTGGCCCAGGTTTCGACGTTGTTGATGACGGTGGGCTTGGCCCAGAGGCCGCTGACGGCCGGGAAGGGGGGACGCGGGATGGGCATGCCGCGCTTGCCCATGGAGGAGGCGAGCAGGGCGGTCTCTTCGCCGCAGACGAAGGCGCCGGCGCCGAGGCGGAGTTCGATGTCGAAGTCGAAGCCGGTGCCGAGGATGTCCTTGCCGAGGAGGCCGTATTCGCGGGCCTGCTTGAGGGCGGTTTCGAGGTGGGCGATGGCGAGGGGGTATTCGGCGCGGATGTAGATGACGCCGTGGGAGGCGCCGACGGCGCGGCCGGCGATGGCCATGGCTTCGAGGATGGAATGGGGGTCGCCTTCGATGGTGGAGCGGTCCATGTAGGCGCCGGGGTCGCCTTCGTCGGCGTTGCAGACGATGTATTTTTCGTCGCCGGGGGCCTGCTTGGTGAAGTTCCACTTCATCCAGGTGGGGAAGCCGGCGCCGCCGCGGCCGCGGATGCCGGCCTTCTTGACCTCGGCGATGATGTCGTCGGGGGTCATTTCGGTGAGGGCCTTGGCGAGGGCGGCGTAGCCGTCGCGGGCGATGTATTCGTCGATCTTTTCGGGGTTGATGACGCCGCAGTTGCGCAGGACGATGCGGAATTGTTTCTGGTAGAAGCCGATGTCTTCGAGCTTGGCGTTGACCTTGGACTGGGACTTGTCGTAGAGGAGGCGCTGGACGGGGCGGCCCTTGATGACGTGCTCGGCGACGATTTCCTTCGCGTCCTCGGGCTTGACGCAGACGTAGAAGGTTTCGTCGGGGAGGACCTTGACGATGGGGCCTTTTTCGCAGAAGCCGAAGCAGCCGGTGCGGACGACCTGGGCTTCGGAGGCGACGCCCTGGGCTTCGAGTTCGCGCTGGAGGGCTTCGTAGAGTTCGGTGCCGCGGTTGGAGGCGCAGGCGGTGCCGCCGCAGATGAGGAGATAGGTCTTGATGGCCATGGGATGGGTCCTTTCGGGGTTGGTCAGGAGCGGAGGATGTCCGTGGAGGGCTTGTCGATGATGTGGTCGCCGACGAGCTGCTTGCCGAGGATGTGCTGCTCGACGATGGTGCGGGCGGTGGCGGCGTCGACCTTGCCGTAGATGACGGCGGGCATGTCGGGGGCGACGACTTCGACGGTGGGTTCGCTGTGGCACAGGCCCATGCAGCCGGTCTGGCGGACGACGACGGAATCGAGCTTCTTCTCGCCGAGGGCCGCGATGAAGGCGTCGAAGGTGCCCTTGGCGCCGGCGGCGATGCCGCAGGTGCCCATGCCGACGATGACCTGGGCGGTCTTGTTGGCGGTGTCGCGCGGGTTCATCTCCGCGGTCTTCTGGTCGCGCAGTTTCTTGAGGTCGCTCAATGTGAGTTTTGCCATGGGTGGACTTGCTCCTTGTCTGTTCTAAATCTAAATGGGTTGTTCCAGTTCGGCCTCGTTGGAGGCGAAAAATTCGTTCATCATCGAAAGCGCGCCGCCAGTGTGGAGGCCGCCGAGCGCTTCGGCCAGTTCCGAGCGGCGCACCTCGTAGGTGCGGCCGTCGACCTCGCGGCGGACCGCGAAGTCGCCCTCGCCCGGCCAGGTCATCAGCTGGACCAGCATCGCCGGGACGTCGCCGGTCGGCGGCGCGTCCACGTTTGATTCGTCGAAGCGGAAGCTCACCGTCGTGCCGCGCCCGGGCGCCGATTCCAGGCTCATGCTGCCGCCGCACTGGTCCGCCGCCTGCTTCAGGAACGGGAGTCCCAGGCCGACCTTGCGGCCCGGATGCTTGCCCGGCTCCGTCCAGAAGGGGTCCAGCGCGCGGCGCTGCGTCGCCTCGTCCATGCCCTTGCCGTTGTCGCGCACCACCACCTCCAGCCAGTTGCCGCGGCGGGCCATGTCGAGCGACACCTCCGAAGCGCCCGATTCAAAGGCGTTCTGGACGATGTCCGAAATGGTGTCGCAGGCGGTCGGCAGCATGGCGTTCGGCGGTGCGGGGGTGGGTGGCGGACGGTGGAGCGGCGGGCGGGGGGGGCGGCGCGGTGCGGTGCGGATCAGCCCTCCGCGACGCCCTGTTCGCGGTAGTGCTGGACGATGTCCGCGATGTCCGCCTTCTTGAGCGAACCGTGGACCGTGCCGTTCACGGAAAGGACGGGCGCGAGACCGCAGCAACCCACGCAGCGGACCGCTTCGATCGAGAAGAGCCCGTCGGGGGTGACCTGGTTGACGCCGACGCCGAGCTGGCTTTCGAGTTCGGCGAGGAGGTCGCCGCCGCCCTTGAGGTAGCAGGCGGTGCCGAGGCACACGGCGATCTTGAACTTGCCGGGCTTCTTGAGCTTGAAATAGTGGTAGAACGTGAGGACGCCGTAGACCTTGGCGAGGGGGATGCCGAGGATGTCGGCGACCTGGAAGGCCACCTCGCGCGGCACGTAGCCGTAGTGTTCCTGGACCCTGTGGAGCACCATGATGAGGTTGCCCGGGCGGGTCTTCCACTCGTTGATGTAGTCCAGCAGTTCCGGCGGCAGGGGTGCGGCCGTGGCGGCGGCGGTCGATTCGTTGGTTTCGCTCATGTGTTTTGTCCCGTGGTTCGAGATTGTTTCCGGCCATGCTAGCGCGGGGGGGGACGGGGGACAAGCAAAAACGGCGGAGGTGTCGCGTGGATTTCAAAACCGGAAATTTTGTGGAGATCAAAACCGGAATGGGTGGGGGCGTGGGACTGTCCTTTTCTGGGTACGGGTGTTCAGGTTCTGAGGAGGGTTGGATGGTCCGTGTAGAGGATGACCGGATGGGT
>JAFXQI010000047.1 GCA_017527155.1 Kiritimatiellia bacterium | reverse complement strand
TGATTGACAAGTGGGCGGTGCGCCCTGCGGGCGGACAAATTGCGAGTGGACAAACGGGAGGAAAGCGGGAGGAGGGAATCCACAAGAATGTCCCGAATGCCGCTACACGGACTTGAGGGCTGGGAGGCGGGAGGGATGTCTGCATTGAAAACAAAGAAAACCGCTTCGCGGACAGGAACGCGCTTGTGGAGCGGATTTTTGAGACAACAAGGACAACTCGGGACAACTCTTTCAAGGTCGCCGGGCTGGACAACTCCGCCCGGCTGGAAGGTACGAATGAAGAGCGGGAGGGAAGAAGAAGCCAAACAGGACAAAGGGGAACAAGGAAAGCGGAAGGAGAGCGGGCAAAAGGAAGCTACGTGCATGGATCGAAGGCCGCTTCGCGGGAGGAATCCATGCATTGATTCCCGTATCTTGGCGTGCCATACTTCCCAGCGATGAACCGACCAAACGCCTCAACGAACAGGTCAAACGCAATGCGGAGCGGTTCCCGCCGTCTTTCATGTTCCAGCTGACGGCGGACGAATTCCGGGATTTGAGGTCGCGGATTGCGACCACAAACGGGCATGACGGCGACGGGGCAATCTCTTTGAGGTCGCAAAATGGATGGCGGCGATTTCCCTCCGTAGAAAGTGTTCTTCGATAATTCAGAGGCCAGGCCCCTTGGCCCTGCGACTATTCCGACAATTTTTTTGAGGAGACAACTTGGACAACACGGGACAACTCTGGCAAGGTGCCGGGCGGACAATTCTTGCCAGCGGGCGGGGGTGAATGAAATGCGGGAGTAGAAGCAACAAACCGACACTTTACAGAGCCCAACGCTGTTGATCCGACCCCTTGCTGGACGACTGATTCAACTATTTTTCAATTTCAATACGTCTTTTAAACTTGATATATTCGGAATTAAAATATTGTTTTGCCACTTCGTTCGCTATGAGGATATTGGGATGGCACCATGCATATACCGCCTGTTTGCTCATCACGCCCTTGGGCCCGGAATCAACAACACGAAACATTTTCATCGTCTGCAACCCAGGTTGGCTCAAAAGGGACATCTGCTCAGGATCGTCCAACTTCTTGATCTCCAGTTTAGCGCCACTATCGGAAATGAATTGGTCCAATGTAGCAGCACAAATCATCTTTGATATGGCCTTTTCCATCGCACCATCGCAAAGCAACTGGACCATGGCGCGAAAATGTGCATTGGCTTCATCAAACAGAAATCGCATTGCAGCCACAAACCCTGCATCGGATTCCTTTTGGTAAACCGTGGCTGTTTGCAATGCCCGCAGTTCATTCATTATATCTTGAAGCGAAACTGAATTGGCAGATGGCTGTCTTTGAAGAAAATAATAAAACAAACTGGCACACTGGTTTTTTATGATTTGCCGGGCCTCCTCCACACTGTCAAAAGGGAAGATGCCATTATGGACAGGGAACAAGGAGATTCGATTAATAAACTCAAATGTCTTACATGGATTGTTCATGCCAGGGCATGAAATTTCTTTTGTGATATTTGCATCATAAACTTTTTTGAATTCCAAAACCTCCCGCTCAACAAGTGTAATGATATGCTTACATTGCTTCCGGGCGGTCTCAAGCTCTTTTTCGGTAATCGTCAAGTTTGAATCTTTTGGGGAGCGGCTACCATATCTTTTCCCAATAATCACAACCATTATTTGGCATTCTGGAATCTCTTTGTAGCATGACCCTTCGGCCGAATCACCACTCATATAGCCGATTTCCCCATACTCGCTCATAATGGGGCGATAGCCTAATTCCTCCACTGTCGAACGAACAGCATCTCGGATATGTCGTAAATCTTCAACTGTGGAACTGATGAAAACCGAAGGGACCATAAAGTTTTCTCGCTACGTATGATGTCGCCCTGAAGACAAACAGAACTTTAGTTGGCCAAATCGTAGACTTTTTCGATGGGGAAAATCAATGGGAACTTGTCCCCCGTTGTGCGGAACAGGTAACCGTGGTCGCGGACACCGCCAGTCGGTGTCAGGTGCATCGCGTAATCAAGCGTGATTACCCCGGCATCAAACAAACTGGCAAGGTTCGCCGTGTTTGGTTTTCGCGTGTGGCGTACGAAGTCGTACCGGAAATATTCGCGGCCATCCGTCTTCCTGCTGGATGCCTGAACCCAGAATGTCTCATGGTGCTTTGCGGCCAGCCGCGCCTTGAGGACATCCAAAGCCCAAACGGACACGTCGCCCGTGTAGGCTTCCGTCCGGGCCTTGTTCACCAAATCGATTTCATTGTGGGCGTCGAGATAGAGCCCCTGCGTGTTGATTTCGTTCGACACCGTACAATATAGTTGCAAGCGACCATGTTCCCCCGGATACCCGAAGTGTTGCAGGATTCCTTCTGCATCCAGAGGGCTTCGTTTCCAGTCCGGGGTGTTTGTGAAGAGCGTAATCCGGCGCTTGCGCTTGCCTTGGGCGGCGGTTGAACCCAGTTTCCGGGAAGCCTTGAGTTCAATGCCCTTGTAATCGGGCGTCTTTGCCGAGTTAGGCGGAATGTCGAGCAGGTGTTCAAGCGTCATGCCTACATTCGTATCGCCATGGGAAACGCCCTGCACAAAGCCCAAACGGTGAATTTCACGCAGTTTGCCAAGCAGTTCCGCCGCGGTGGCAGAGATGATTTCCGAACTTTGGGCCAGAATCTCGTGGGGGATTGAGCCGGGAATGGCAAATGCCAGCGCGATGGCTGGATCGCTCATGTTGAAAACGCACAGTCGGCCAGCGTGTTTCACAACCGCCAACAAATCTGTCGGCTTGCAATAGCGGGGCAAGTGCGAAAACCAAATGCGAGGGTCGCCTTTCTTGGTTTTTGGCCGATAAAGCGACGCCGTTGTGTCCACACATCGGTCGGGCAGAACGAACACGGCGGGCATCAAAACTTTCTCGCCCTGTTGTTGCGCCGCGTAATCATGGGTGTCCGTTTCCCGAAGGAAATCGCGGAAGGACATCGTGGAGTCCATGATTCCCTTGCCCAAGCCGGTTCGTGTCGGGGCCAACAATCCAACGGAGACACCAGCCCCGTTGAACATTTTCAACGCGGTTTCAACTGACGTGTTTGCGGCTTTCAGCATTTGTATTGACCTCCGCCAGCAGATGGGCAAAATGCTTTCCTACATTGTACGCCAGTTCCACGGGGACGGCATTCCCAATTTGCGTGTACTTAGGCAATTCGCGCTCGAAAATGCCCTCGCGGGGATTTCCGGCCCGGCGGATTCCTCCCGTTGTCCTCTTCCCGGCGAACACGTACCAGTCCGGGAACATCTGCAACCGTGCCCATTCGCGGACAGTCAGCGATCGGGGCTGGGCAAAGTGGACATAGTCGTCCGGGGCAGAACACGCCGTGATGGTGGGACCATCCTTTCCCCATGTGCGCGGCAACACTTTTTGGGCAAATTTCTTTGTCTTGAAGCGTTCCGGGATGATTCCACCGTTCCGAATCATTTCCGTGAATTTTTCAACGATAAAATCGGAGTGATTACTGTAGTCCATTTCAGAAACTTTGTCGCCTGCGGCGAAAACGCTGCCATCGCGACGGGTCCGCAAGCGCCGCTGAACCTCGTTTTGCGGCGCACAGAGGTAGGTTTCGGTTTTTTCACCCCGGCGGTAATGCGGGTCCATCAAATCCCCCAACAAGGCTTCGATGCTGGGATACCCTCCGACGGGCCGTGGCAGGAAACCGCACTCCACGGCGTCTCCATTGCCCGGAGGCTCGGGAAAGAGGTCTTTCCTCAATCCCACGATGAGGACGCGGGGACGGTTCTGGGGCACCCCGTAGTCTTTCGCATGCACGAGCTTGAAACGCACGTGATACGCCCCGATGTTGCGGAAGGTCCGCAAAACATCCTCGAAAATCTCGCCTTTTACCCCATCATAGGTCCAGCGGGCCGCCAGCAATCCCCGAACGTTCTCGAAAAGGAAAATCTTAGGGCGGATTTTATTCACGAGGAACGCCATGTCCTGATAGAGATAATTGGACGGCAACTGTTTCTTTTCCACGGAATATGAACGGCGGATTCCCAACCCCGAATATCCTTGGCAGGGCGGCCCCCCGCAAATCAAATCGAGTTCCCCGTTGAAAATGTCGATGCCGAAATCCCTCTGTATGGAAGAACGAAAACGCTCTAGCAGGGCTTCATTCAGGACCAAATCCTTTACATTGGATACGTTGTTGTCGCACAGCCACGGGAATTCGTCTCGGCGGTTCAATAAATATGTTTCCATCGCGTCGGAATTCAATTCGTTTACAAGTAATGGAGTGAATCCAGCACGCTCAAGTCCAAGAGACAGTCCTCCGCATCCTGCAAATAAGTCGATAAACGTCGGCCCAGTCGGCCGATGGATTCTTTTTGCCCTTGTCTTCAGTAATGCCGCCACGAAATCCAGTTGGATGCCAGATTCACAAACGAACAACTTCTCTGGCTTCAATGACAAAAGCATGTCCGGAAGCAACTTCAGCCATTCCTGCCCGATGTTGCCAGACGCATCGGCCCCCTCTTTCATTTTGTGCAGAACATTGGGCGACGAGGAAAAATCTGCCAACCGGACAATCACCTTGGCAGGATTGGCATCGGCTTTCACCGGGTATCCCAACCGATAAAGGAGGTAGCGGTTCCCATGGGCCTTGCCGCTTCCGGGATAGCCGTATTCGCTCTTCAATTCCTCGCGTGTCTTCGTCCCCAAGAACTCGGCGGCGAAGGATTTCATCTCCGTTTTGCCATGGAAAAGCCAAATCTGCCGGACTTGCGTGCAGTCGTTTAGGTTGATGCCATCCCCGTCGGAAATTGGGTAGTTGTAATATCCCGGCCACTTTTCAAGTTGCCCTTTCCGATAAGTGCCAACCAGAACGATTGGCGCAGCGTTCTGTTGGTCCGGTGCCGATACTCTTGTGTTGACCTGTTGTTTCTTGTTCATTTTTCGTTGTTATGGGGTGGCTGGAGGGAAGTCTATGAACGATTCCAGTAAGACCCCTCTTCTAGCAAAAGCCCTAAGGAATCTCAATCGCATGATACCGCGTCTTGCTCGCTTTTCAATGCCCGCGAAGCGGTTTTCATGGTTTTCAATGTTGACCATCCATCTCGCACTCCAGCCGCCCCTTTTGTTCTTTTTGCGCCGGGCGGGGTTGTCCGTCCGGCACCTTGAAAAAGTTGTTCCCAGTTGTCCAAGTTGTCTTCAAAACCATTGTCGGAAATTGTTGGAATTGTCTGACAATCTCTTTCCATCCGCTTTCCTCCCTCTTTCCATGTCCGCGAAGCGGTTTTCATGGTTTTCAATGCCGACCTTCCTCCCGCACTCCAGCCGCCCCTTTGTTTCCTTTTTGTCCTTTTGTGCATAATCCTCCCCCTCCAAGCCCTCCGCGCCTCCGCGTCTCCGCGTGAGCTCTTCCCTCCCGCACTCCAGCTGCCCCCTTGGCGGACTTGGCGGACTTTGCGTGAGACATGCTTCCGCCCCCCATCCTCTCTCCATCTGCTTAGGCGCGTCAGGATGCCACACCTCCGGAAGTGGAGTGGAAGTTTCTGAACGGGCAGCGCGGGGATTTCGGCGGGGCGGCTTCCAGATGCGGCTCTGGATGTGAGATTGCAGAAAACATTGCTCTTTTCGCGAAATTCAGGGGCCAGGACACCATGGAAACCCGGACCAATGGCCGCCGGCAAGGGATTTTGACAACACGGGGGGGGATGTGGCAAGGTGTGGTCCATGAGTTTGCAGTTGTCAAAGGCGGATTCTTCCGATGCGCGGACATTGAATGGAATATCGAAGCGTGCATTTGACAGCGATATTTTGGTCGGGGCTCCATCACCGGGAGGACCTCCCGGATATATGTCATTGCCATTCCACACGGAAATGGCGCGCCAGGGACATCTGTACAAATTGACGGACGAAGGACGGATCGTTGGCGGCGCGATCCTGTTTTTGGAAAATGGAGTTTTGAATGTCGGCAGGATCTTCATTGCCCCGGAGCATTTCCGAAAAGGGTATGGCATCTTGATGATGCGGGAAGTTGAAAAGATGTTCCCGGAAGCAAATGAGTTTGCGCTTGATACGCCTGTTTGGAATGCCAGGACCAACCGCTTTTATCCAAAGCTTGGCTACAAGGAAACAAAGCGCGACAAGGAGTTTGTGTTTTATTCAAAACACCGCTGATGCAGGATTTGCGGTGATTTGTGACCTGGTCCGGGTCTGGCCCCTTTTCCCTGTTCCAATGATTGGAAAAAATTTTCGCGCGTTTTCCACTGATTGGGAAAAATTTCGGGTGAACAATGAGCCCTTCCCCTTTTGTTTTTGGCCACAAAGGCCACAAAGAGCACAAAGGGGGAGAGAAGGAACGCGGAGCGGGAGGGTAACGGGAGAAGGGCATCTACAAGAATGTCCCGAATATCGCTGCGCGTCCTCGGATGGCTGGGAGGCGGGAGGGAGGTCCACATTGAAAACAAAGAAAACCGCTTCGCGGACGGGAACGCTTGGAGAGCGGATGGGGGGAGACAACCGGGACAACTCGGGACACCTTTCGCAAGGGCATCGGGTGGACAACACCGCCCGATTCGCGTTTCCGGGAAACGCTGGGAAACAAAAGAGACAAAGGAGAAAACAAAACAGAGCGGGCGGGCCGCCCGCGCTCCGACAGGGGAAAACCGCTCAGGGGGCGGGTTCGGCGTCCTTGACGCGCTCGATGCGGGCGCCGTCGGTGAGCTTGTTCTGGCCCATGACGACGTACTCCTCGCCCTCGGCGAGGCCCGAGACGATTTCCACGCGTCCGCCGCTGCGGATGCCGGTGGCGACGTCGCGCGCCGCCGCCCGCCCGTCGGCGCCGACCACGAACAGCACCTGCCGCTCCAGCACCCGCACCACCGCCTCCGACGGGACCGTCAGGGCGCCGGACTTCGATTGCAGGCTCACGCTGGCCGTCGCGTACATGCCGGGATAGGCGGCGCGGCGGCCTTCGGCGTCGGCGGGGTTGCCGAGCAGGACTTCGACCGTCGCCGTGCGCGTGGCGGGGTCCACCGAGGGGAAGATGCGCGAGACGGTGCAGGCGAAGGGCCGCTCCCCGGCGCCTTCCAGCCGCACCTCCACGGGCGTTTCGCCGGCCTTCAGCAGCGGCAGCATGCGCGACGGCACCGCCAGCATCAGCCGCAGCGGGTCCAGCTGCGCCAGCCGCACCACCGGCGCGCTGGCGCCGACCATCGCCCCCGGGTCCACGTAGCGCTTGACGACCACCCCGTCCATCGGCGCCCGCACGAACGCCTCCTCCAGGTTCACCCGCGCCAGCCGCAGCTGCGCCTGCGCCTGCGCCAGCGAGGCCTGGGCGCTCTTGAAGGCCGTCTCCGCGGCGTCGCGCTGCTGCTCCGTCGCCACGTCCTCCTTGTAGAGGGACTCCTTGCGGCGGTTCTCGCGGTCCTTGTCCTCCAGCACCACCTCCGCCGCCTGCACCTGCGCGCCGGCCACCGCCACCTGCGCCTCCAGCAGCGCGTGGTCCACTTCGCCGAGGATCTCGCCCTTGAGGACTTCCACGCCTTCCTCGACGGGGATCACCTGGCGGACCTTGCCCTTTCCGCGGCGCAGTTCCAGCGTTTCGAGGCGTCCCGACGCCTTGGCGCAGACCTCGACGGACAGCGGCGACTCGACGTCGCCGGTGAACTCCAGCACCTCGCGGATGTCCTGCCGCTCCGCCACCGCCGTACGCACCGCCACCGGCAGCGCCTCCGCCTGCTCCTTGCCAGCGCCCGGCGCCCCCTTGTCCTCCCCGCACCCCGCCATCAACCCCGCCAACAGCAACAAGACCAGCAGCTTCTTCATGCGCGAACCTTTCCCGGATGGATTTTCAGACAATTACGACAATTTCCGACAATTCTTTTGGAAACAAAAAGAACAAGACAAGAAACAAAATCGAAAGGTGGACAAAGCATTTTTAAAAAATTGTCGGAATTGTTGTTCAAAGTTGTCGAAATTGTTGTTTCAAAGCGGTTTTGTCCCCGTTTGTCCTTTTTGTCTTCACTCTTCTCCCCCGCCGAGCACGGGCTTGTCCGGCAGGGGGCCGTCGGAGAGGGTGCCCATGGCGCGCTGGAGCCTGAGGCGGACGAGGGCGTGGTCGAAGATGGACTGGTAGTAGTTGGCGCTGGCGGTGGTGAGCGCCTGGCGGGCGTCCATGACTTCCACCTGCGAGTTCTCGCCTTCGCGCAGGCCCACCTCCACCAGACGGAGCGCCTCCTTCGCCGTCTCCAGGTTGCGGCTCTGCGACTCCGCGAACTCCTCCGCCGTCTCCAGCGAGAGCACCAGCTGGCGGATTTCGCTGACCACGTTCTCCTCCGCGTCCTCCAGCACCAGCTCCAGCTTGCGCAGCTCCGCGCGCTGCTGGCGGAGGGCGCCGCGGCGGCCGAGGCCGTCGAAGAGCGTCCACGTGAACTGCACGCCCGCCGACCACTCGTCGCCCCAGTCGTCGCGCGAGGAGTCGTGCGGGTCCGGGTTCCCCCAATCCTGGGCGGCAAAGAGCTCCACCGACGGAAAATAATCGCCGACCGCGTTCCGCACCGCCTCCCGCTGCATCCGCACCGCGTACTCGGCCACCGCGAGGTCCGCGCGGCGGGCGAGGGCGGTGCGCAGCGCATCGGCGAAGCCCACGCGCTCCTTGACGAGCGGGAGCGGGTCGGTCAGCTCCACCTCGCTCTCCGGCGAGGCGCCGATCAGCCGGAACAGGTCCGTGTGCGCGCGGTCCTTCTCGTTCTGGGCGCGGAGCACCAGCGCCTTGAAGTTCGAGACCTCCACCGTCGCCCGCAGCACGTCGTAGTGCGACGCCATTCCCTGCTTGCGGCGCGCCTGCTCCTCCGATAGCTGCCGCTCCGCCGTCTCCAGGGCCGCGACCTGCACTTCCAGCAGGTGCCCGGTCAGGACCGCCCCGTAGTAGGCTTCCGCGACCGCCGAGCGCACCTCGTCCTCCGCGTCGCGTATCCGGGCCTCGGCCCACTCCCGGTACAGCCGCGCCGCCCGCACCGCCGCCAGCACGTGGCCGTTGAACAGCGGCTGCACCGCGCGAACCCCGGCCGAGTAGCGGTCCGCGAACCGCCCGCGCACCCGGTTGCCGTCCCCGTCCGTCCGCCAGAGCTCGTCATCCAGCCGCGTGTACCCCCCGCTCGCCACCACCCCCGGCAGCGCATTCTGCATCGACGCCTCGATTCTCCCCGCCG
Source organism: Kiritimatiellia bacterium (assembly GCA_017527155.1). Lineage (GTDB taxonomy): Bacteria > Verrucomicrobiota > Kiritimatiellia > CAIQIC01 > Lenti-01 > CACXEY01. Next base: position 9,121 of record JAFXQI010000047.1, on the reverse strand, counting down.
CCACCTCCCGCTCCAGCGTCTCCCGCTGCAGCGCCAGATTGAACTTCAGTCCCCGCCCCACCGCCTGCTCCAGCGACAGCTTCCCCTGCAACTTCTCCCCGCGGTCCTCGACCGTCCGCCCTTCCTCCATCGCGGCGACCCGCGCCTCCGCCGCTTCCGCGCGGATCTCCCCCATCCGCGCCGCATCCGGCACGCTCCGGCACCCCGCCGCCAGCGCCAGAGCCAAGGCCAGTGCCGGCGCCCGTGCCGGCCATCCGATCGTTTTCATCGCGTGCATGGAACCATCCCGTCGCTTGTACACCGTCCGAAGGTGCACGGAATCCCCGCAAATGCCAACACTTTTTTTGTACCGGGGCCCAGGGGCCGGGGCCGCCGGCGGTTCTGCAGGCTGCCCCGGAATCCGTCGATTTTCCGTGGCGTCTCAGAAGTTTCCCACCCACATGGTCGCGCGGAAGCGCGCCCCTCCCGTGCGCTCTCCACGGGGGAAAACGTGTTTCGGTGCGTCCGCCGTTTCCCGCCGACGGTGGAATTCCGTCCTGTCTCCTTCCGGGGTTTCCGGGGTGCCTTCGGGCTGGCGTCGGTCCGGAAAATGCGCTACACCCTGCCATGTGACGATCCAGATGCCCATCCCTGCCCGCTTCCGCCGCCTGCTGGCCGCGGCGGCGTTGTCGTTGCTGGCGGCCGCCATGGTGCGGCCCCCGGATGCCGCCGCGCGGACCGCCACGATCACGATCCTCTGCACTGCCGATCTCCACGGCTGCATCCACGACACCCCGGGCCGCTACCTCGAACACAACACCGGCTCCCTCCTGCGCCTCGCCACGCTCGTGCGCCAGATCCGGGCCGCGACCCCGGATCTCCTGCTGCTCGACGCCGGGGACGTCTTCCAGGGCACCGCCGAGAGCCTCCTTTCCGGCGGCGAAGCGATGGCCGTGCCCATGAACGCGCTCGGGTACGACGCGGTCGCCCTCGGCAACCACGAATTCGACTGGGGCGTCGCCGAGGCGGGCCGCCTGGTTTCGCTGTTCGACGCGCCGGTGCTCGCGGCGAACCTCCTGCGGGCCCCGGGGGCGCCGGCCGCCTTCGCGCGCGTGCGGCCATGGACGGTCAAGACCGTCGACGGCGTGCGGGTCGGCATCGTCGGCCTCACCAACCCCAATCTCAACCAGTGGTTCCGCGACATGGCCCCCGCCGGACTGCGCGCCGGCGACTCCCGCAGCGCCCTCGAACGCTGCCTGCCCGACCTCCGCCGCGAGAACCCGCAGGTGCTCGTCCTGCTCGCCCACCAGAGCCTCCGGGCGAAGGACGACGACGCGAACGAAATCAACGCGATCGGCACCCGCTTCGGCGAATTCGACCTGATTCTCGGCGGCCACGTCCACCACGTCGTGCGGGGGGCGCGCGCCGGGCTCGCCGACTACGCCCAGGCCGGCAGCGGCGCCACGGGCCTCCTCCGCGCCGACCTCGACTACGACACCGTCTCCCGCCGCGTCACCGCCAAGCGCTTCGAGTGGATCCCCGTCACCCCCGCCGTGCCCGAGGACCCGGACCTGCGCGCCGCCGTCGCCCCCTTCCTCGACCGCGCCGACCGCGCGATGGAGGCCGTACTCGGCCGTACCGCCGGCCCGCTGACCGCCTCGCTGGCCGCGCCCGGACTTTCCCCCGTCCAACAGCTCTTCTGCCGCGCCATCGCGGACGCGACGGGGGCCGACGTCGTGCTCCACGGCGTCTTTTCCGCCGCCTCCGTTCCCGCCGGACCGGTGACCGGCGCCGACCTCTGGCGCCTGGTCCCCTACGAGAACACCATCGGCACGGCCGAACTGACCCTCGCCGAAATCCGCGAAATCCTGGAAGAAGCGACCCCGTTCCTCGGCACCGTCCGCGCCATCGGCACCTGGGGGCTCTCCTACGAAATCCACGCCTACGCCCCGCCCGGCGACCGCATCCGCAACCTGCGCGGGGCGGACGGAAAAGCCATCAACGGGCGCCGGCGCCTCCGGGTCGCCTTCAACAGCTACCATCTCGCGGGCGGCGGCGGACGCTTTCCCCGGCTGGCGGAACTCGCCGCGCAGCCGCACGCCCGCCTGGCGATGCACCCCGTCGCGATGCGCGACCTCGTGGCGGCCTACATCCGCGCGCAGCGCGTTCTCGACATCCCCGCCGGAACCGGCGTGGACGTCATCCGCACCGAGCGGCCCAAATGGAAGCGCAAGGCCGCGGCGGACTCCCCGTGACGGGGGGGGCGCGGCAATCGCGCGCGCAATCGGGTTGTGTTCCGTGAGGGGAAGGGGTATGGTCGGGACGTTCTTTGACAGCCGGGGCTCCGGGCGCCGGTCGCCGGCGGGACGCGCAAGCGCCGCCGCCGGAGGAAAGTCCGGACTCCGCAGGGCAGGGCGCCCGCGCCGGGAGGTGCGGGATCCCGGTGGCAAACGCCGGGAAAGGAAAGTGCCACAGAAACGATACCGCCCCGGTGCCGCAAGGCGCCGGAGCAAGGGTGAAACGGCGGTGCAAGAGACCACCGTGCGGAGGCCGAGAGGTCCCGCGCAAGGCAAACCCCGCCCGGAGCAAGGCCAAATAGGGACCCGAAACGGAGCGGCCCGTTCCGTCCGCCGCAAGGCGGGGCGGGTCCGGGTTGGCCGCTCAGACAAATGACCGGGCCGCGCCGCGAGGCACGGCGACAGAATCCGGCTTATTCGCACGGAGTCCCGGCTGTCGGAGAACGCTTGCTTACCGATGCGAACGCACACGACAAGATGGAACTGAACGGCATCCAGGCGGGCCGCGCGGCCCTGGCGCTGGGCGCGGTCCTCGCGGCCGCGCTGGCGGCGCAGCTGGCGTGGGACGCGTGCATGGCCGGCGCCCGCCGGGCACAATTGCACGAGGTCCGGCAGGAGACGGCGAGGGCGGCAATCGAGGCCGGGGCGCCGGCGGGAACCGCGGCATCGGGATGGGGGGAGGCGGACAGCGCGTTCTGGGCGCATTTCCGCGGCGAAGGGGAATCCCCGGCGGCGCCGGATGGCCCGCTGGCCGGACGCTACCGCCTGGCGGGCGTGTTCCGGATGCTCGGCGGCGGCGGGACCGACGGCTCGTGCGCGATCCTGGACGACCTGAAGGAGCGCCGCCAGCTGCTGCTCGCCACAGGCGAGGAAGAGGACGGACTGCGGGTCGAGGAGGTCGGCGCGGATTACGCGGTGGTCTGCGACGGCACGCGCCGCGAGCGTCTCTCCATCGCGCCGGGCGCGGCCGGCCGCGACGCCGGCGGGACCGTGGCCGCGGCCGCCGCGGAACCGGCGCCGGCCGTCCTCTCGACCAACCGCTTCGGCGCGCGCGTGGGCGAGACGCGCTGGGAGATCAGCCGCGACGCCGTCATGGAGTACTACCAGGAGATGATGGACCATCCGGACCGCCTCGTCGGCCTCTTCAACGCGCTCGAACCCGACTACGGGGACGACGGCAAGATCGGCGGCTACCGCGTCAACACGGAACGCGGCGAGGCGGACTTCTTCGCGGACGTGGGACTCCGGCAGGGCGACGTGGTGCGCCGGGTGAACTCGCTGCACATGACGAGCCAGAAGCGGGCGGAATACTTCATCGGGGAGTTCGTGAAGGGCGGCCTGGGGGCCGTCGTCCTCGACATCGAGCGCGACGGGCGGCCCGAGAAGCTCGTGTATCTGGTCAAGTGACGCCGCCCCGGGCCGCGCATCCGCCCTTTTCCCCACACCGGCACGCAGCGACGGCACCCTCGCCGCCGCGGCGGGGAAACAAGGCGGGAGGCACATGCCGGCGGGAAAATGTTCATGTCGCATGCCATGACGGGAATCGGGTGATTTCCGCGTGTTTTCCTTGATATCCGGCTGGATGGAGGCGGGGACGGGAGCGGACTGGAGCGGAGGTGGAAAGGAGGAGGGCCCAGCCGGGGTTCCGCCTGCCCATGCCAGAAAGGACGCGCAGAAGCGCGTCCCTCCCCGGAGGACGCAATCCGGGGGGCCATTCGCCGACCGGCGGCATCTCGCGCCGTCCGCGGGGCGGGGCGGTCAGTTCGCGCGCTGGATGAATTCGCCGGTGCGGGTGTCGACGCGGACGCGTTCGCCCTGCTGCATGTATTCGGGGACCTGCAGGACGAGGCCCGTCTCCAGCGTCGCCGCCTTCGTGCGGGCCGTCACGCTCGCGCCGCGCATCGAGGGGGCGCATTCGGTGATTTCCAGGTCCACCGAGTCGGGCATCTGGATGCCGAGGAGCTTGCCGTCCTGGAACAGCGCCTTGATGCCTTCTGTGCCGTCGACGAGGTAGTCGGTCGCGTCGCCCAGTTCGTCGCGCATCAGCTCGTACTGGGTGTAGTCTTCCGTGTCCATGAACGTGAAGCGGTCGCCCTCGCTGTAGCTGAACTCGACCTTGCGCGTGTCGAATTCGCACTCCTTGAGCGCGTCGTCGCCCTTGTACGTCTGGTCCAGCTTCGCCCGCGTGCGCAGGTTGCGGAACCGCACCTTGTAGAGCGTGGCCGCGCCGCGCGCCGACGGCGTCTGCGTGCGCAGCTGTTCGACGATGTGCGGATCGCCGTTGAGTTCAACCACCGTGCCCTTGGCCAGGTCGCAAGCTTTCATCTTCTTCTGCTCCTCGTGTTTTTTGGATGGGAAAGCGTAGGGCAATCTGCTACCAATCGTCAATGACAACTTCCGCATGAACGCGCCCGTCGAAAAAACCTGGACCGTCCCCAACCGGCTGGAGCTCCTTCCCGCCGTCTCCCGCGACGTCCACGACTGGCTGGAAACCCACAACCTCTCCACGCGCGCCAAGTACGTCGGCCGCCTCGCCGTCGAGGAAGTCGCCGGCAACGCCATCAAGTACGGCTTCCCGCAGGGCGGCGACCACGCCGTCACCGTCCGCATCGCCATCGAGCGCGACTACCTCCGCCTCGACTTCACCGACGACGGCATCCCCTTCGACCCCACCGCGCGCATCCACGCCCCCGTCGAGGACGTCCTCGACAACGTCACCGAAGGCGGCCTCGGCCTCGCCCTCCTCTCCCGCGTCTGCGCCAAGATGGCGTACCGCCGCGAGGGCAACCTCAACCACCTGACCCTCCACGTCCGCAAACTCGAACCCGACGACACCCAGTACATCGAACTCGCCGAGCCGCCCCCCGACCCCTGAACCCCGAAAGGAGCCCCCCATGATCCGCTTCCCCCTCCTCCCCGCCGCCCTCGCCGCCGCCGTCCTGGCCCTCGCCGCCGGCTGCTCCACCATCGAGTCGCGCATCGAGCAGAACCGCGACTACTTCGACGCCCTGCCCGCCGCCGACCAGGCCCAGATCCGCATCGGCAAGATCGACCTCGGCTTCACGCCCGAGAGCGTCCGCATGGCCCTCGGCGAACCCCGTCGCAAGACCATCCGCCGCACCGCCTCCGGCGATTCCGAAATCTGGACCTACACCGACATCACCCAATCCTACGACCGCCAGCACGCCGACATCGACGGCCTCTCCTACGCCGGCCCCGGCGGCGGCCGCATCACCGGCGGCTCCGCGTGGATCACCCTCCGCCAGGACCGCGAAACGCTGTCGGCCCTCGTCGAATTCCGGGGCGGCCGCGTCGTGGCCATCGAAGTCCCCGCTGCCGACGCCGCCAGGAAGCTCGCCGAAACCGCCCCCGCCGCCCCGTGAAGATCGTCTGCGCCGCCAGCGTCCTCCACGCCCGCGCCGCCTTCGCCGCGCTCGGCGACGTCGTCGTCCTGCCCGACCGCGCCATCTCCCGCGCCGACCTCCTCGACGCCGGCGCGCTGGTCGTCCGCTCCAAGACCCGCGTCAACGCCGCCCTCCTCGAAGGCACCCCCGTCGGCTTCGTCGCCACCGCCACCGCCGGCACCGACCACTTCGATACCGCCTGGCTCGACCGCGCCGGCATCGCCTGGACCGGCGCCCCCGGCTGCAACGCCAACTCCGTCGCCGAGTACGCCCTCACCGCCATGGCCCTCCTCGCCGCCAACGCATCCTCCCCCCTTCCCGGCAAGACCCTCGGCGTCGTCGGCTGCGGACAGGTCGGCTCCCGCGTCGCGAAGAAAGCCGGACTCGCCGGCCTGCACGTCCTCCGCAACGACCCCCCGCGCGCCCTCCGGCGGCCGCCCGGCGACGACGCCGAATACCGGCCCCTCGACGCCATCCTCCCGCGCGCCGACATCCTCAGCTTCCACGTTCCCCTCACCGACGCCGCCCCCTTCCCCACGCGCCACCTCGCCGGATGCCGCCTCCTCGGCCGCCTCAAGCCCGGCGCGTGGCTCCTGAACACCTCCCGCGGCGCCGTCGCCGACACCGACGCCCTCCAGCTCGCCCTCGCGCGCCATTGCCTCGCCGGATGCGTCCTCGACGTCTGGGAACACGAACCCGCCGGCCTGCCCGACGCCCTCGAACGCGCCGCCCTCCATCTCACCCCGCACATCGCCGGCTACTCCCTCGAAGGCCTGCTCAACGGCACCCTCCAGTGCCGGCGCGAACTCGCCCGCTACCTCGAACTCGACCTCCCCGACTGGACCCCGCCCCCCGGCGCCCTCCCGCCGCCGCCGCCACCCATCGCCCTCTCCGGACGCAACCGCTCCCCCTGCGACCTGCTCGCGGCCGTCCTCGCCGCCGCCTGCCCGATACCGGCCGATTCCGCTGCCTGGCGCGCCCAGGCCCGTACCGCCGCGGACGCGGACGACCTGCGCGCCCGCTTCGACCTCTTCCGCCGCACCTACACCGCCCGCCGCGAATTCGCCGCCCACCGCCTCCTCCTCTCCGACTTCCCCGACGACCTCGTCGACCTCCTCGCCGCCCTCGGCTTCCAGATCCGCGCCTGAGCCGGGGAGGGTCGCGCTTCCGCGCGACCATGGGGGAGGGAAAACGCCAGAAAAACGCCGGAAAGCATCTTCCGTCGAGGACGCGCGGAAGCGCGTCCCTCCCCCGGAGGGCGCATGTTCGGGCGCGGCCCGCTCGCCAGCCGACGGGTGGGGCGAGCTCTCCGAGCGAGCCGGTCCAAGATTCCGCGCGGCTCGCACGGAGTGCTCGCCCTACCCGACGCCCTGCCCGGGGCGCGCTTCCAATCGACCATGCGGGGGGGGGAACACGCCAGAAAAATGCAGGGACTCGCCATTCATCGCGGACGCGCGGAAACGCGTCCCTCCCCCGGAGGGCACGCGTTCGGTCGCGCCCAGCTCGCCAGCCAATGGTGGGGCGAGCTCTCCGAGCGAGCCGGTCCAAGGATCAGCGCGGCTCGCACGGAGTGCTCGCCCTACCCGACGCCCTGCCCGGGGCGCGCTTCCGCGCGACCCTGCGGGATGGAAAATGCTGCTGTGGCAACCCCGCGCTATGCGAGGAGCGAGGCGGGGGCGGGGGGCTCCGGCGCGGCGGGCGAGACGGCGGGCGCGGGCTTGCGGGAGGTTTCGAGCGTGGTGCGGCGGGCGCGGACCATGTCGCCGGTGACGACGCAGGCGCCGTGGCCGCGGCGGTCGGGGGCCTCGTACATGACGTCGAGCATCAGCTTCTCCAGCAGCGCGCGGAGACCGCGGGCACCGGTCTTGCGGGAGAGGGCGTCGCGCGCCAGCTCCCGGAGGGCGTCGGGCGTGAATTCGAGGTCGATGTTCTCCATCCGCAGCAGCTTCTGGTACTGGCGGATCATGGAGTTCTTGGGCTCGGTCAGGATGCGCACCAGGTCGTCCTCGGTCAGGTCCCGCAGGGAGGCGACGATGGGCAGGCGGCCGACGAATTCGGGGATGAGGCCGAACTTGACGAGGTCGCCGGGTTCGACGTCGATGGTGGCGTCGGGGAGGGAGCCGCCGACGGAGGTGTCGGCGGACGCGGCGGCGGCGGCGCGCGCGGTGGAGGCGGCTTCGGCGGCGGTCTGGAAGCCGATGACGGACTTGCCGACGCGGCGCTTCTGGATGTCGCCGAGGCCGACGAAGGCGCCGCCGCAGATGAAGAGGATGTTCTCGGTGTTGATGGAGAGCAGTTCCTGCATGGGGTGCTTGCGGCCGCCCTGGGGGGGGACGGTGGCGACGGTGCCTTCGAGGATCTTGAGGAGGGCCTGCTGGACGCCTTCGCCGGAGACGTCGCGGGTGATGGAGACGTTCTCCATGCGGCGGGCGATCTTGTCGATTTCGTCGATGTAGATGATGCCGATCTCGGCGCGGGCGATGTCGTCGCCGGCCGCGTGGATGAGGCGCAGGAGGATGTTCTCGACGTCGTCGCCGACGTAGCCGGCTTCGGTGACGGTGGTGGCGTCGGAGATGCTGAAGGGGACGTCGAGGATGCGCGCGAGGGTGCGCGCGAGGAGGGTCTTGCCGGAGCCGGTGGGGCCGAGCATCAGGATGTTGGACTTCTCGAGCTCGACGCCGTCGTCGTCCTCTTCGCGGCCTTCGAGGCGGAGCTTGACGCGCTTGTAGTGGTTGTGGACGGCGACGGCGAGGATCTTCTTGACCTCGTCCTGGCCGACGACGTATTCGTCGAGCGCGGCCTTGATGGCGCTGGGCTTGGGGACCTTGAGGGAGCGGGCGATCTTGGCGGCCTTGACGGCGGCCTCGTGGCGCGCGGCCCCTTCGGGGTCTTCGGCGGCGGCTTCGGCGCGGCGGCGTTTGCGCACGGAGGGGGAGGAGGAGTTGACCTGCATCATGAGTTCGCCGAGCAGCTGGCCGCATTCGGGGCAGACGAGGATGCCGTCGGGGCCCTTGAAGAGGTCGCCGACTTCGGACTTCGGGCGTCCGCAGAGCATGCATTTGTCTTCGTATTCGTCGTGGCGTCGGGAGCACATGGGAAGGAAGCCTTTCCGGGAGTCGTGGGAGGATGGGGGGGGACGGGCCGCGGCTCAGGCGCCGAGGACGTCGTCAACGAGGCCGTAGGCGACGGCTTCCTGCGCGGACATGAAGAAGTCGCGGTCGGTGTCCTTGGCGAGTTCTTCGACGGACTTGCCGCAGTGCTTGGCGAGGAGGCCGTTGAGGTAGGCTTTCAGGCGGAGGATTTCCTGGGCCTGGATGTTGATGTCGCTGGCGGTCCCCTGCGCGCCGCCCCAGGGCTGGTGGATCATGATGCGGGAGGAGGGCAGCGAGTGGCGCTTGCCGCGGGTGCCGGCGGCGAGCAGGACGGAGCCCATGCTGGCGG
>JAFXQI010000053.1 GCA_017527155.1 Kiritimatiellia bacterium | reverse complement strand
TTCAAGAACCTGCGCACGTCCATCCTCTTCCACTGCGGCAAGCTGGACATGATGCCCGACCTCGTCCGCGTAGGTGCCGCCCCCGCCTGACTCCTGCCCTCCCTATCCCTCCTGTTCCACTAAAATCCCCGAAGAACGAAACTGGTTCTTCGGGGAATTTAGTGGAAAGCATGGGGGGGCGGTGGGTGCTTCCGATCCGCTTTGAATGAGGAGGGGCTCCGGGGTCGCGTCCGGGCCGTCCGGGGTGTATCCTCCCGGCCGCACCCGGTCGCAATGTTGTCCATGCAGGGACGGGCGGAACTGGCTGGGACAGATGAGCATCCGACAGAGGAAGTGTCTGCATTGCAATCACCTCATGAACCACATTCTCCGCAGGAATGGGAGACAGGGCGTTTTTTGGAGTTTGCATGGTGGTTTTCACAATGGACTCGGCAATTGTTTTGCCTTTGCGGGATGGGGGTATTCATCAGTCCACGACTTGCCAGTGGCCGCCTTTGTCGGGGCCGATGCGGAGGAGGCGGGCGGAGGATTTGAGTTTGCGGATGTTCCAGTTCACGCCGTCGATGGAAAGGCCCGTGGCTTCGGCGAGTTCACGGACGGTCACATCCGGCATGGCGCGGACGATGGCCAGGATTTTCTCGGCGCTTTTCGGGGAGCGAGTGGTCGCGGAGAGGGGGATGGTGTGGTTTTCCTGGTGGTTTTCCCTGCGGTGCCGACGGCGGCTTCGCCTTTGGCCGTGAGGGCACGGAGAATGGACGAAACGACGAGGGGACGAGACGACGAGACAGGACGATGTCAGTGGGGAGGCCGCGGGTAGGCGGAACGGGCGGCGCGGCGGGTGGCGGACATTTGTTCGCGGAGGCCGCCGGTGAGGGCGAAGTCGGAGGCGAGGCGCCGGAGTTGGCGGTGGAGAAGAAGCATGGCGCGGAGGATGAGGACCATCAGGCAGTTGGCGCGGGTGCAGGGGTCGGGGCTGTCGAGCCAGCGGGCGAATTTGGCGCGTTGGGCGCGGGAATGGAGGGCGGAGGTCCGCAGGAGGCCTTCGCGGGGGTTCGTGGGGAAGGGGTCGAGGGGGGTGCGAAAGGCGGCGGAGGCTTCTTCGCGGGTCCAGGGGAGGGCGCCGGAGCAGGCGAGCCACATTTCGTAGTCGGAGAGGAGTTCGGCCAGGCTGGCACGGGCGACGCCGAGGAGTTTGAGTTCGGTCTCCTTGGAGGTCAGGGAGTTTTCGGAGCCTTCGGCGATGTTGGCGCGGCCGGAACGGGCGGCCTGGGTCATCTGGTCGAACCAGCGGCCTTTGGGGTCGTTGCGGTGGTCGAGGAATTCGCGGCAGAAGCGCCAGGTCTCGGTCTGGATGATCGTCGCAAGGGTGAAGGAGTCGAGTCGGCGGTAGGCTCCGACGGGGCGGGCGAAGAGGGGGACGGGCGGGGTGTTCATGGGAGAGGATGGTGAATGAGTGTTCAGATGAAGTCAAGAGGAAAAGAGAAAAAAGCGACGAAAGGACGAACCGACGAAGCGACGAGAGAAAGGGGGCGACGAAGGGACGAAACGACGAAACGACAAGGGCGAGGAGGGGGGAACAGCGACAAAAGACGACAGGGGGGCGCGAAAGCTCTCTCGTCGTTTCGTCGGCTCGTCGCTTCGTCGCGCGGCCGCGAAAAAACGCGCCCCCGGGTGGAGGCGCGCAGTGTGCTCGGTTTGCGGGCAGGTCCGACTCAGCCGAGGCCCATCATGCTGAAGACGAGGACGAAGAGGGCGACGGTTTCGACGACGCCGAGGGTCATCAGGTAGTTGCCGAAGCCTTGGCCGGTCTCGGCAAGGGCGTCGGCGCCAGCGGCACCGGCCACACCTTGGTACCAGGCGGAGAAGCACATGCCAAGGCCACCGCAGATGCCGGCAAGCAGCGCGGCAGCCCAATTCTCTGCCGCCCAGCCTTCGGCAAGACGCCCCTTGATGGTGTTCATCAGGATCATGCCGTAAATGGTCTGGGAGAGGGGGGCACCGATGAAGGTAATCAGGATGAACGGGGCCGCCTTGCTCTGCGCGTAGCATTTTTTCCAAGCGCCAATCGCGGATGCACCCGCGGTACCGGCACCGAGTGCCGATCCGATTGCGGCAATGCCCAAAGCGGCCAAGCCGCCTGCCTTTGCCAAGGCCATGCAAATTTGACTATCCATTTTTTGTCTCCTCAGTTTTCGGGCCGGAGCCCTGTTTTTTTAAATCGGTTTCTGTATCAGACGGTCGTCTCCGGAACTTTCGCGAAGGGACGGTAGGGGGCACCGCTCCACGAGATGCCTTTGTGGTTGGAAAATTCAAGGGTGTTGAGGCGGATGCCGTGGACCAGAACGCCCATGACGCACAGCAGGATGTTCAGCGTATGGGCCAAGAACACCAGAAGCGCTCCGCAAATTCCCCAAGCGATGGTAATCGGTTTGCTGGGATCGAAAATCATGGTGTTGAAGGCGTTGGCGACGGCGAAGCCGGCGGCGCCGACGGCATACAAACGGACGTAGGAGACGACGTCGGTGAAGTTGTTGATGATGTTGAGGGGAAGGAGGGCGAGGTTGAACCAGCCGTCCTTGATTTCAGAGGGCTTCATCATGAAGAGGGCGATGAGGACGATGCCCGCGAGGCAGACGTAGTCGAGGGGGGAGCCGGTGAAGGGCTTCAGGCAATCGGGGGAGCCGAGGTATTTGGCCATGTTGCCGCCGATGACCATGTTGTCAGCCATGAAGAACATGTACCAGGTGGTGCAGACCCAGCCGAGCTGCTCGAGGGCTTTGGTGGATTTCTGCTTGATGAGGTCCCAGACGTTCCAGAGGTGGCCGATGGTGATCTGGATGGCGCCGATGAGGAAGCACATGCCCATGACGTTCTGGGCGGAGCGCTCGCGCAGGGGGTTGAGGTATTCGGGCCAGAGTTTGGCGAAGCCGTGGTCGGCGAGCCAAGTCTGGGAGATGCCGAAGATGGAGCCGGTGACGAGGCCCCAGACGATGGTGGCGCTGGAGGTGACGAGGAGGAGGTTCCGGGCGTTGGCGGGCATTTTCTTCGCGAAGAGGAGGGTCAGGGCGAGGAAGATGAGGCCGTAGCCGGCATCGCCGATGATCATGGCGAAGAAGAGGGAGAAGAAGAGCATGAAGACGACGGAGACGTCGGCTTCTTTGTAGCCGGGGAGGATGTTGATACCGTCGAAGACGGCCTGGATGGGGCGGGCCCAGCGGGGCTGCTTGAGGAGGACGGGGACGTCGTCCTCGGGTCCGGGTTCGGCGGAGAGGAGGCCCCAGCCGTTTTCGGCGGCGGCGGTTTCGACGCGGGGGAGGTCGCGGGCGGGGATGAAGCCGGTGACGTAATTGACGACGCCGGCGTCGCCCATTCCGGCGGCGACTTCTTCGAATTTGACGGTGGATTCGGCTTCGGCGAGGAGTTTTTCGAGGGCGGGGCGGTCGGCGGCGGCGGCGGCGAAGCGTTTTTCGGCGTCGGCGAGCCGGGCGGTGAGGGTGGAGATGGTTTGTTCCATCTCGGAAAGGGAGTGTTCGGGCAGGCGGATTTCTTCGGCACCGGTCCAGGTGAAGTCGGAGGAGGCGAAGAGGGCCCAGTAGCCGTCGGTCTTCTGGACGCCGAGCTGCTCGGCGCAGACGCCTTCGGGGAGGTCGGGGGTGGCCTTGAGGGGGGCGCGGTAGAGTTTGAGGGTGATGCCTTTTTCGGCGAGGGCGGGGATGCCGGCGGGGTCGAAGGTGCCGAAGGGGGCGATGCGCGCGGTTTCGGCGCGGAGGGCTTCGATGCGGTCGGAAGCGGTTTTGCGGGTGTCGATGAGGGCCTGGAGGTCGGCGGCGAGTTTTTCGGGGTCGGTGGCGGTTTTTTGGGCGCCTTCGGGGGTCTTGGCGGGGATGGCTTCGAGGACGCGCTTGAGCAGGTCGGCCTTGGCGCGGGCGGCATCGAGGTTGGCGCCGGAGGGGGCGACGGAGGGGGTGACGTGCAGGACGCCGAGGTCGCGCAGGGCGGCGAGGGCGGAGGAGCGGTCGGCGGCGCGGCAGAGGAGGGTGAGTTTGAGCATCGGGACGATCATGCGGCATCTCCTTCCCCGGCCTCGGCGGACTGGGCTTTTTTGACGCTCTTTCCTTTTGCGATCTTGGAGCGGACGACGGCGGAGGTGTTTTCGTCGCCGATGAAGATGTTGATGCGCCGGATGTTTTCGCGGCACTCGGGGATCTTGACTTTTTCGAAGAGGTTGACGCGCTGGGAGGTGGTGCGGAGTTCTTCGGCGAGGAGGCGGTGCTGTTCTTCGAGGAGGCGGCGCTCGATGCGGAGGCGGAAGAGTTGTTCGAGGGTGGAGAGGCCGGAGTCGATCCACGCGGGGGTGGCCCAGAGGTCGGGGGCGGTGCGGCGGAAGGTGAGGTCCTTGAGGGTGCGGACGGCGACGCCGGCGATGTTGCCGGGTTCGACTTCCATGGACTCGACGGCGATGTAGGAGAGGTAGTCCATGTCGTCGGCGTAGAGTTTGACCCAGGAGGAGAGGTTGTCGCGGGCGGCGTCTTCTTCGGCGCGCTTGTCGGCGACGGCCTGGTCGACTTTGCGGATTTCGAGCTGGAGCTGCTGTTTCTTGAGCTGGAGGGTGGGCAGGTAGCGCTGGTAGCGCTTGAGGGCGTCGCGCTGCGCCTTCAGTTCGGTTTTGGTGTTTTTGACTTTGCCCATGGCGGATCCTCCCGGGGGCGGGGACTCAGGCGTTCTTCTTCGGCCAGAATTTTTCGATGAGTTTGGAGGAGATGCCGGTTTCTTCGGGTTCGAAGCAGTCGGCCATGATCTGCCAGCCGAGGTCGAGGGCGGCTTCGAGGGGGATGTTGACGCTCAGGTCCATCATTTCTTTTTCGAAGCGTTCGCCGTAGCGGAGGAGTTTGCGGTCCCAGGCGGACATGCGAAAGCCCATGGACTGCTTTTCGAGGGTCTCCTTGTAGGAGGCGTAGAGCTGGATCATGGTGTTCATGACGGTGCGGTGGTCTTCGCGCGTGCGGCCGTTGACCTGCTGCTTCAAGCGGGAGAGGGAGCCGAAGGGCTCGATGCGGCCGTTGCGGAGGTAGAACTGGCCTTCGGTGATGTAGCCGGTGTTGTCGGGGACGGGGTGGGTGACGTCGTCGCCGGGCATGGTGGTGACGGCGAGGATGGTGATGGACCCGGCGCCTTCGAAGTCGACGGCTTTTTCGTAGCGGGAGGCGAGCTGGGAGTAGAGGTCGCCGGGGTAGCCGCGGTTGGCGGGAATCTGTTCCATGGTGATGGCGATTTCCTTGAGGGCGTCGGCGAAGGAGGTCATGTCGGTGAGCAGGACGAGGACGCGCTTGTTCTGGAGGGCGAACTGTTCGGCGACGGCGAGGGAGATGTCGGGGACCATCTGGCACTCGACGGTGGGGTCGGCGGCGGTGTGGATGAAGAGGATGGAGCGGGAAAGGGCGCCGTTCTTTTCGAGGGTGTCGCGGAACTGGAGGTAGTCGTCGTGCTTGAGGCCCATGCCGCCGAGGATGATGATGTCGACTTCGGCCTGGAGGGCGATGCGGGCGAGGAGCTGGTTGTAGGGTTCGCCGGCGGCGGCGAAGATCGGGAGCTTCTGGGACTCGACGAGGGAGTTGAAGACGTCGATCATCGGGATGCCGGTGCGGACCATCTTGCGGGGGATGATGCGCTTGGCGGGGTTGACGGAGGGGCCGCCGATGGCGATGCGGTGCTCGTCGAGGGCGGGGCCGTTGTCGCGGGGTTCGCCGGAACCGTTGAAGACGCGGCCGAGGAGGGCGTCGGTGAAGGAGACGTCCATCTTGTGGCCGAGGAAGCGGACCTGGGCGTCGGTGGCGATGCCGCGGGAGCCGGCGAAGACCTGGAGGAAGACTTTTTCGCCGTCGAGGCGGATGACCTGGGCGAGGGAGGTGCCGAGGGTGCCGACGACCTGGGCGAGTTCGCCGTAGGCGACGCCGTCGGCGCGGACGGTGATGACGCTGCCGGCGACTTGTTCGATGCGGTGATAGACTTTATGCATTTTCCGAGACCTCCGCGAGCATGGCGTCGATGCGCCGCTCCAGTTGCTTGAATTCATCCGTGTCCATGGCGACGCGGTTCCAGTCCTTGGTGACGCTCGTCAGCTGGAGGAACCACTTGCGGGCGGCGTCCTTGTCGGCGAACTTGACGGTCGCCATGAGGATGCCGTGGATCTTGCCGAAGACGTACTGCTGACGGTCAGCGCTGGTGGCGCCGTCGACGTCGTGGAAGCTGTCCTGCTGGAGGTAGGCGGCGTCGAGGTATTCGCTCTTGAGGTAGAGGACGAAATCCTCGATGGAGGTGCCTTCCTCGCCGACGACCTTCATCATCTGGTTGACTTCGCTGCCCTGGCGCAGGATGCGGCGGGCGTCGGCCACCTGCGCGGCGTCGACGACGCCGGTGTAGCGGCTCCAGGAGTCGAGGGGATGGATGGCGGGATAGCGGCGGGCGTCGGAACGCTCGCGGTTGAGGCCGTGGAAGGCGCCGACGACCTTGAGGGTGGCCTGCGTCACGGGCTCGTCGAAGTTGCCGCCGGCCGGGGAGACGGTGCCGCCGATGGTCACCGACCCGGTGCTGCCGTCGCGGAGGCGGACGACGCCGCCGCGCTCGTAGAAGGAGGCGATGGTCGATTCGAGGTAGGCCGGGAAGGCTTCCTCGCCCGGGATTTCCTCCAGGCGGCCGCTCATTTCGCGCAGGGCCTGCGCCCAGCGGCTGGTGGAGTCGGCCAGGAGCAGCACGTTCAGGCCCATCTGGCGGTAGTATTCGCAGATCGTCACCGCCGTGTACACCGACGCTTCGCGCGCGGCCACCGGCATGGAGGAGGTGTTGCAGACGATCATCGTGCGTTCCATCAGGCTGCGGCCCGTGCGCGGGTCCGTCAGTTCCGGGAACTCGCGGAGGGTTTCCACCACTTCGCCCGCGCGCTCGCCGCAGGCCGCGACCAGCACGATGTCCACGTCCGCGTACTTGCTCGTGATCTGCTGCAGGACCGTCTTGCCCGCGCCGAAGGGGCCCGGGATGCAGTAGACGCCGCCGCGGGCGACCGGGAAGAACGTGTCGATGATGCGGACCTTCGTGACGAGGGGTTCGACCGGGCGGAGGCGTTCCGCGTAGGCCTTGATCGGGACCTTGACGGGCCAGACCTGGACCATCGTCACGTCCACCAGCGTGCCGCGCGCGTCCTTGAGCTTGGCGACGACCGTCTCGATGCCGTAGGAACCGGCGGCGACCGTCTCCTCCACCGTGTACTTGCCGGAAAGGCGGAAGGGGACCATGATGCGGTGCGTGAAGATGCCTTCCGGGACCGTGCCGATCGTGTCGCCGGCCTGCACCTCGTCGCCTTTCTTGGCGACGGGCGTGTAGTCCCACTTGCGGTCGCGGTCCAGCGCCTGCAGGTACGTCCCGCGCTGCAGGAAGAACCCGCACTGCTCCGCCAGCTTCGGCAGCGGATTCTGCAACCCGTCGAACACCTGGCCCAGCAAACCCGGACCCAGCTCCACCGAGAGCAGATTGCCGCTGAACACCACGTCGTCGCCGACCTTCAGCCCCGCCGTGTCCTCGAACACCTGCATCTCCGCGCGGTCGCCGCGGATGCGGATCACCTCCGCCCGCAGGCCGATGCCGCCCGTGCGCGCATAGCCCACCTCGTTCTGCGTGATGGCCTCCTCGAAGCGCACCGTGATCAGGTTGCCGTTGACGCCAACGATCTTGCCGATATTTTCGCTCATGTCCGAACCGCCTTCCGTCTATTTGAAATCCGTCGCGCCGCTCTTCTCCGCGTCGCGTTCCAATTGCTCCACCAAACCGTCCAGGCGCGCCCGTCCGGCCGCCTCCTCCATCGCCCCCCAGCGCGACGCCAGGCGCAACTTCACCGCGAACGCCAGCACCGCGGCCAGGCCCTGCGCATCCGCGCGGGCGAGGTCGTCGACCACCTTCCAGCGGGCGCCATCCAGCGCGATCTCGCACGCCAGCGGATTCGCCTTCGCGAGCGCGTCCGAGACCTCCTTGTCCAGCCACACCCGGTAGCCCGAGTGGCTCTTGAGGAACGGCTTCGCCTCCACCCCCAGCTTCGCCCCGCGGGCCTTCGCCACGCTGTTGCGGATCTGCGTGTCCGCGGCCGCCCACTCCCTGCAGAAGCTGCTATGCCCATCGCCGGGGCGCCCCTGCAGCACCGCATCCAGCTCTGCGAGGTCCTCCGCCGAGAGCACCCCCTGGCAGTGGAACCGGAACTCGTCCGGCGACAGCGGCGGCGCCTGGTCCGGCGAAAGCGCCGGCAGCGACGACACCAGATAAAGATAGCCGCCCATCGCGACCGGCCCCCTATTCCTTCGCCGCCTTCTTCACCACGTCCGCGAGATCCGGACGCAGGAAATTCGCCAGCGACTCCGCGATCGCTTCCTTCGTGAAATCGTGGAACACCTGGCCGCCCTTCGTGCCGAGGCGGAAGCCCTTGAAGATCTCCCGGTCGCTCTCGATCTGGAGACCCTTGGCGAGCATGTCGTTGACCTCCTTCGAAACCCCGCCCTTGAGCGCGGCGGCGTCCGCCTCCCCGAGGGCGACGGTGAGATTCTCGGCCGACCCGTAGGACGCGGCCAGCTTCACGAGCATCTGGCCGACCGTTTCCGGGGTGAGGGCCGCGCCGACCTTCGCGTCCACGACGCCCGAGACCACGCGCCCGACGCTGCCGCCGATGCTGATGAGCAGATCGCGGGCGGCCTGCTGGAGGGTCTGGCGGCCGCGTTCGGCGAACGCCTTGGCATCGGCCTCGGCCTTGGCGGTGGCTTCCTGGGCCTTCTTCTGGGCCTCGGCGACGATGGCGGCGG
The DNA here is from genome assembly GCA_017527155.1 of Kiritimatiellia bacterium. Lineage (GTDB taxonomy): Bacteria > Verrucomicrobiota > Kiritimatiellia > CAIQIC01 > Lenti-01 > CACXEY01. Next base: position 10,580 of record JAFXQI010000053.1, on the reverse strand, counting down.
CCTTCTTCTTCGCGTCGGCGATGAGAGCCTCGGCGGTTTTCTCCCCGTTTTCGACCCCTTCCTGGCGGATCCGGTCGATCAGATGTTGCAATTGTTCAGCCATGGCGGTTCCTCTGGATTTGGTTGCCCGTAAACAGTTGTCCGCCTTTCTACCGAACCTCCGCCCTCCGCGCAACACAAAACCCGCGGCCCCCACGAAAACGTTTCGTTGGGGCCGGGGACTGGATGGTCCCGCCACCCTCGCCGCTGTCCGCTGCCGGTTGACTCCGCTTTTGCGCATTGCTATGGTCCGCTCCCGCATTCAATACGGGTGTTTTGCCTTGAACTCTTCCTTCACCCAATCTCTCCGCTGGCCGATTCGGCTTCTCCTTGCTGTGCTCCTCGCTTGGGGGGCGTGGAGGCTGGCGCTCGCCGTGGTGCCGTTCCCCGCGGCGCGGCTCGCCGCGGTCCCCTCCAGCGTGCTGCTGACCGACCGCGAAGGCGCGCCCATCCGCCTCCGCCTCGCTCCGGGCGGCATCGACGCGCGGCCCGGTTACGTCCCCGAACGAACCGACTGGATCGCGCAGGCCATCGTCGCAGCCGAGGACAAGCGGTTCTGGTCGCACGGGGGGCTCGACTTCCTGTCGTTGCTGCGCGCGGTCGGACAGAACGCGTCCAGCCTCCGTCGCATCTCGGGGGCCTCGACCCTCTCGACGCAGGTGATCCGTCTGGCGGTACCGCGTCCGCGCACGCTGCCCACGAAGCTGTTCGAAGCGTTCCAGGCCTACCAGCTCGAGCACCGCCTCTCCAAGCCGGCCATCCTCCGCCAGTACCTCGACCGGGCCCCCTTCGGCGGCAACATCGTCGGCGCCGAAGCCGCCTCCTGGCGCTACTTCGGCAAATCCGCCCGCGACCTTTCCCTCGCCGAAGCCGCGCTGCTGGCGGGCCTCCCGCAATCTCCTTCGCGGTTGCGCCCCGACCGGCATCCCGCGGCCGCCGTCCGCCGCCGCTCCTACGTCCTCTCCCGGATGGAAGCCTGCGGCATGATCACCCCCGCCGAGCGCGCCGCCGCCGATGCCGCGCCCGTCGGCCTTTCGCCCGCGGCATATCCCTTCCGGGCGCCGCACTTCTGCGACGCCGTCGGCGTACCGGTACGGCCGCGCGCCGACGACTGCCGCGTGCGCACCACGCTTGATCCGGTCATCCAGGCGTGGGCCGAGGACGCCCTCGCGCGGCAGTGCGCGGAACTCGGCGTGGGGGGCGGCGCCGTCGTGGTGATCGACGTGCCGACGGGGGCCGTACGCGCCCTGGTCGGCTCCCCCGACTACGCCTCCCCGCGCGCCGGACAGGTCAACGGCGCCCTCGCCCCGCGCGCCGCCGGGTCCACCCTGAAACCCTTCGCCTACGCCCTCGCGCTCGACCAGGGCCGCCTCGCGCCTTCGACCCTCCTGCCCGACGCCCCCATCCACTACCGCGACCTCGTCCCCCTCAATTTCTCCCGCGATTTCCGCGGTACCGTGCCCGCGCGGGACGCCCTCGTCCTCTCGCTCAACCTGCCGGCCATCGAAGTCGAGCGCCGCGCCGGACAGCCCGCCTTCCACGCCCTCCTGCGGCGCCTCGGGCTGGGCACCATCGGTCCCGATCCCGCCCGCTACGGCACCGGCCTCGTCCTGGGCAATGCCGAAGTCCGCCTTCTCGACCTCGCGAACGCCTACGCCTGCCTCTCCCGCGGCGGCCGCTGGCTCCCCCCGCGCGTCCTCGAAGACGCGCCCGCGCCCGACCCCGCCGCCGCCCCGTCCCTCCTATCCCCCGCCGCCGCGTGGATTGTCGCCGACATCCTCTCCGGCGACGAACGCGCCCTCGACGCCACCGGACACGCCGCCGACGTCCCCCTTCCGCACTTCGCCTGGAAGACCGGCACTTCCGCCGGACTCCGCGACGCCTGGACCGTCGCCTGGAACCCCGACTTCGTCATCGGCGTCTGGCTCGGCAACCCCGACGGCACGCCCTCCGAAGCCCTTGTCGGACGGCTGGCCGCGACGCCCGTCGCCTGGGACCTCGTCCGCCGCCTCTACCCCCGCAACCGCCCCGCGCCGTGGTTTCCGCGGCCGGACGAAGTGGTCGCCCGCTCCATCTGCGCCGCGAGCGGCCTCCCCGCAGCCCCCGCCTGTCCCCGTACCGCCCCCGACTGGGCCATCGCCCGCGTCACCCCTCCCGACCTCTGCCCCCTCGTCCACGCCACCGCCGCCTCTCCCGCCCCCACGCCCCCTCCCGCACCCCAAGCCGATCCGCCCCCGCCCGTCCGCATCCTCTCCCCGGCCGACGGCGCCACCTACCGCCTCCTTCCGTCCGTCTACCGCGCCGTCACCCAGAAACTCCCCCTCGAAGCCGCCGCCGACGGCCTCCCGCCCGGCACCCGCCTCCACTGGTTCGTGGACGACCGTCCCGTCGGCACGACCCTCCCCCGCGAGACGCTGTTCTGGCCGCTCCGCCGCGGACGCCACGCCATCGTCTGCGCCGCCCCCGGCCACCTCCGCGCCTCCACCGCCGTCATCACCGTCGAATAACGTCCCCCACCCCATCCCGCCCCCCGTCCGCCCCTTCGGAAACCCCATTTGCAATTACGGGAAACCCTCCGATTTTCCCCGCTTTCCACCCCCTTTCTCCCCCCATGAACATTCTCCCTCTCCTCCCCCCCTCCCCGCGCCCCGCGGTTGCGCTGGAAACGGGGGTATGGTAGGGTCGCAACCATCACCCAGGAGACAGACGTGAAGTTCACGGAATTGGATTGGACAAACTGGCAACCGCGCGAGACCGCCACGCTGATGTTCGTGCGCATGGACGGCATGGTGCTGCTCATCCGCAAGCTCAAGGGCATGGGGACCGGGCTCATCAACGCCCCCGGCGGCCGCGTGGACCCGGGCGAGACGCCCGAACAGGGCGCCATCCGCGAGACCCAGGAAGAGCTGCGCGTGACGCCGCTGGGGGTCAAGGAGGCGGGCGTGCTGAACTTCCGCTTCACCAACGGGTATTCGCTCCGCTGCCACGTCTTCACCGCCAGCGCCTACGAAGGCGTACCCTCCCCCACCCCCGAGGCAATCCCCCTCTGGATGGACGAGCGCGACATGCCCTACGGCCAGATGTGGGCCGACGACCGCCTCTGGTATCCGCTCGTCCTCGAAGGACGCCATTTCGACGGGCGCTTCCTCTTCGACGACGGCGTGATGATCGGCGCCGAACTCGACGTCGCCCCGCCCCCCGACGGCGCCGCCACCCCGGCCGCCGCCAAGCCCGACCTCAAAATCCCCACCTCCGAGCCCGCCCCCGACGGCTACGAAGGCTGACCCGCAAGGAGCACCCCCATGTTTACCGCGATCCTCGACTGGTGCAAGACGACGAACTGGGTGGACTGGGCCTTCGCCCTCTCCGTCCTCTACGGCGCAATCCTCGGCTTCCGGCGCGGCCTCTCCCGCGAGCTGGGCGTGCTGGTCGCGACGGTCGTGGCGCTGGTCGCCGTGCGCGCCGGCTACGCGCCGCTGGCCGACCGCATCGCGGTGGCGACGGACTGGAACCCGCTCGTCACGCGCCTGATTTCGGTGGTGGCGATCTGGCTCGCGGCGATGCTCGGCATGTGGCTGCTGGGCAAGGCGCTGGGCTCGCTGATGGACTTCCGCTTCAAGGGCATCCCCGAGCGCGTGGGCGGCCTGCTGACGGGGGCGGTCCGCCGCGCGGTGATCTTCTCGGTGGTCCTGCTGGCGGCCTACTTCCTGGTTGACGCCGCCTGGCTCCAGCGCGCGATCCGCTACGACTCCAAGGTCGGTAGCGCGCTTCTCCCCGTCCTGATCGACGGCTACAACGCGGTCGCCGAGCGCGCCGAGATGATCCAGGCCGAAGTCCCCACCGGCGTCCGCCTCGTCATGCCGCCGATGGACGCGCCCGGCGACGGCGGCGACGCCCTCCCGCCCGTCCCGGCCGCCGACCCCGGCGCCTACCCCCTCCCCCCCGTCGCCGGCGACTGACCCGCCATGCCCGGCTTCGTCTCCAAGGACGTCATCGACCGCATCCGCGACGGCATCGACATCGCCGACTACATCGGCGGCGTCATCCCCCTCAAGAAAGCCGGCTCCGCCTACGTCGCCTGCTGCCCCTTCCACAAGGAAAAGACCCCGTCCTTCCACGTCAACCCCGCCCGCCAGTCCTTCCACTGCTTCGGCTGCCACGAAGGCGGCGACATCTTCAAGTTCGTGATGCTCTACGACGGCGTCGACTTCCCCGGCGCCCTCCGCATGCTCGCCCCGCGCGCCGGCGTCGCCCTCGAATACGAAGACGGCGGCTCCCCCGGCGGCGGCCGCCCCCGCGCCCCCGGCGAACCCACCAAGGACGACCTCTTCGCGGCCAACGCCGACGCCGCCGCCCGCTACCAGCGCGAACTCGCCGAATCCAAGACCCCCGGCGCCGAAGCCGCCCGCGCCTACCTCCTCGGCCGCTCCATCGGCCCCGACCTCTGGCGCGAATGGACCATCGGCTACGCCCCCGACGACTGGCACTTCCTCTCCTCCGACCCCTCCCGCAACCGCCGCCTCGACGCCGCGGGCCTCCTCTCCACCAGCGAAAAAGGCGCCACCTACGACCGCTTCCGCGACCGCGTCATGTTCACCATCCGCGACGAACTCGGCCGCCCCGTCGGCTTCTCCGGCCGCCTCCTCAAGCCCGACGAACGCGGCGCCGGCAAATACGTCAACACCTCCGAAACCGCCGTATTCCGCAAAAGCCGCATCCTCTTCGCCCTCGACAAGGCCCGCCGCCCCATGCAGAAAAAGCGCCAGGCCCTCCTCGTCGAAGGCCAGATCGACTGCATCCGCTGCCACGCCGCCGGCTTCGCCAACGCCGTCGCCTCCCAGGGCACCGCCTTCACCGACCAGCACGCCCGCCTGCTCCGCCGCTACGCCGACCACGTCCTCATCGTCCTCGACGCCGACACCGCCGGCCACAAGGCCGCCCTCCGCACCGCCGGACTCCTCCTCGACGAAGGCCTCGCCGTATCCCTCGCCTCCCTGCCCCCCGGCGAAGACCCCGACTCCCTCATCCTCAAGCAGGGCCCCGACGCCTTCGCCGCTGTCCTCGCCGCCGCCTGCTCCCCCATGAAATTCCTCCTCGACGGCATGGCCGGCCAGCTCGACCCCACCACCCAGGCCGGCCTCATGCAGGCCTTGAAACCCGTCATCGAACTCGCCACCCACGCCCGCAGCACCGCCCAGGCCGAACTCATGATGCGCGAAGCCTCCGCCGCCCTCGGAGTCGGCGTCCCCTCCCTCATGAAAGACCTCGAAGCCGCCCGCCGCCGCAAATACCGCGCCCAGGCCGCCTCCTCCGACGCCCCCTCCGCGACCGCCCCCGCCTCCTCCGCACCCCTCCCGCCCATTCCCGAAATCCCCGCCGAACCGCCGCCCGAAGAATACGACCTCGCCACCCTCCTCTGCAACGACTCCAGCCCCGAGCTGGCGGGCTTCGTCCGCCAATGGCTCCGCTACCCGCTCATCACCCATCCCGCCTGCCGCCCGATCATCACCGCCCTGGCCGAAGAAGAGAACCTCCTTTCCGCCATCGACGACGAACCCGACGCCTGCAAGACCCTCGCCGCGCGCATCTCCAACAGCGGTAGCCGGATCGCCGGCAAAGAAGACATCACGACCCCGGACCGCGCCGTCCGCGACCTGCTCCTGCGCATCTGGCAAGGCCACCTCGTCCGCCGCCAGCGCGACATCACCCGCCTCCTCCGCGCCCCTTCCACCCCGGCCCTCGAGCGCACCGCCCTGCTGACCGAATACAACCTCTTGGCGAAAGACCTCATCCAACTCCGCCGCGGCTGGCCCTCCGCCGAACCCGTCCTCACCCGCCACCTCGACCAGATGGACTCCTCCATCTGACCCAATCCCCCCTACGCTCCAACTCCAGCAACGCCATCTTGTTGTGGAGTCCTCCACCGTACCCCGTGAGCGCCCCGCCCGCCCCCACGACGCGGTGGCACGGAATCACGATGCAGATCGGATTCCACCCCGCCGCCCCGCCCACCGCCTGCGCCGACATCCTCGCCACGCCCCGGCGCCTTGCAATCGCCGCGGCAATTTCCCCGTAGGTGGCCGTCGCCCCGAAAGGGATTCTCCGCATCTCCTCCGACACCTCCCGCCGGAACCCCGTCGCCCCGACCAACCGCAACTCCGGCACCCATTCCGGTGGCCGCCCCGCGAAATACCCATCCAGCCACCGGCACGCATCACCGAACACCGGCACCCACCGCTCCTCCCCCTCCACCACCCTCGACCCCTCGAACCACACCCCCGTCAAGGCCTCCCCGTCCGACCCCAACCACAAATCGTCAAACTCCTCCGGCGTCCGGTACCTCCACACCCACTCCACCCCTCCCATACCATCTTTCACACTTCCATTTTCCATACTCCCCACCATGCCCATCGAGACGGCCCCGCAGGCCGTTTCACGACGCCTCGCGCACGCCCAGGACAGGCGCCAGGCCAAGTTCCCTGCATCGGTCCAGAATCCCTTCCGGACGTTGCCGCCTGCGCTCGGGCAACAACCTATCCAGCGCTTGCCGGAACTCCTTCCGCCCCACGGCACCGCCGTGAAGGAACCCCACGCAACGATGCCTCAACAACTCCCGCACCGCCCCGTCTCCCGTCCTCCCCGCCCCTCCGGACGCCCCGGGTTCCGCGCCAGTTTCCCCCCGGGTGTAAACGTCCACACCCGGGTCGGCGAACCTCTCCTCCTCGGACAACGCCCCATCCATTGCCTCGCGGCAAGCCTCCCTCGCGGCATCCCACCCCATTGATTCACAACCGAAAGCGCGTGCGGCAAGCGACTCCACGCCCCGCAACGCCAAGGCATCCCCGGCGCATGCCGCCCCGTAGCCCGTGTTCCGCGCCTGCTCCGGCGCCTCCACCACCTCCGCACGAACCGGATTCAGGTGGATGTAGCCTGCCACCGTCATCAGCGCCCGGTACGCCCCTTCCACCAAGATGCTCTTGAAGCGCCCCTCCCAGATCGTCCCCGTGTTGTCGTGGCGGCGGTTGTAGTCCTGCGTGTAGGATTCCTTGAACGTCTTGACGAATTGCGAAAGATCGTACATCCGCGCCCGGAGCCGCCGCTTCTCGTCCTCCACGCGCCCGCCATTGCCCTTCGCCTCCCACTTCTCCCAGAGAGCGAACACCTTGGCGGCCCGCTCCGGCCCATACAGCGCCAGCATCCGCCGACGGAGCTCCTCCTCCGGGACATCCACCCGCTCCGGCACCCGGATCAAGAGATGGAAATGGTTGTCCATCAAGGCATACGTGTACACCTCCACCCCCGAAAACGCGGCGGCGGCGCGAATCCTCCCGAGCAAAATCCCCTTCTCCGTGTCATCGATCAGGAACCGCCGTCCCCCGATGCGGCTGACCACATGGTATACCCCCTCGCCCTTCACCTTGATCCGTGCTCTTCTCATCGTCCGCATATCCTACCCCAGCCCCTCCCCCCCCCGCAAGCCTTTTTTAAGGGGACATACCCATTAAAAAGAAGCTGTGTAGCCATGTTCAGGCAAAACGGGATCTCATTCGCGCGAGCGGAGGGCTATGGAGATTGTGTCGAGAATCTCGCCCAGCCTGCGCGTGACATCGGCCGCCAGAAAACGGAGGACGAGATAACCGAAGCGCTGGAGCAGGAAATCCTTTCGCCGGTCGCGCCTCCAGGCATCCTCGCCAACAAAATGGTGGCTGCCGTCGATTTCGACCGCGAGGTGCGCCTTCCGGTCGAGGAGATCGACCTCCATGTCACCCGACTCCGCGAAAGGGATGGGCAGGCGCCCATTGAGCTCGAACCGCCCGCGCGTTTCCTCCAGCGTCTCCAGCCGCCGGTACAGGAAAGCCTCGGCATTGCTTCTTGCCCGGGCCACCCCGCACGCATCCTCCGGGATTTCCGTTGCCGCGGCACGCACGAAGAGGTCGGCGAGCGATCCATCGGCCCCATCGCGGCAGAGACGGGCCACACTGCCTCCGAATGCTTCCTCCCAACCCGGATCGGTAGGCTGCCCCACGCCGGACGGCCAACCGGGATGCGCCGTGACGGGCATCCGCACGTCATACCCGATGGCCGCGTACGCCTCCCTCCGCCGCCCGAACATCCTCGCGAGCAAGGGGACCTCGAGATCGGCGTAATCGAGAATGCGGACCTCCCGCTTCCCCGCGTGCATCCGGTGGAGCCGTCCGGCGTACTGCGCGATGCGCCCGCGCCACGAAACCGGCATCGCAAGAAACAGCGTGTCGAGCGGCGGATAATCGAACCCCTCCCCCAGGAACTGCCCCGTGGCCACCAACACCCGCGGGGCATCCGCGGGGAGCGCCTCCAAAGCCGCGAGCATCCCCTGCATGGCCGTCCTTCCGAGCCCGCCCTGCATGGCGAACACGTTGCCGACCTCGCGCCCGACGATTTCCGCCAGCACCGCGACATGTTCCCGGCGGTCCGTGAGGACGAGCGGAACGCGCCCCGCCCGTGCGGCCCGCACGACGTCGGCGGCAATCTGCGCGTTGCGTTCCGCGCACCCGGCCAGTTCGGTGGCGATGGCGGAAAAGACGGACCGCTCCCCGCGCCCGGCGGCCTCCGCGAGCGCAAGCGACAACCGGAAACCGGTCGGCCGCACGATCGCGACATGCGCGAACGGCTCCGCCCCCGCGACCGCCGCCGCATCCGCCGCATACCGCACCGGTCCGCACAGCATCGCCACGACCGGATGCAGCCCATCCCGGCGCACGGGCGTGGCGGACAGCCCGAGCACGTACTTCGCGCGGATCCCGCGCACGACCCCCTCGAACGTCGGCGCGGACAGCGAATGGCACTCATCGACCACCACGCACCCGTACCTCCCCGCGCCCCCCTCGCCCTCCCCGCCCCGCCGGAGACTCTGGATCGTGGCCACGTCGATCCGCCCGCCCCCCCTGTGCCGCCCCCCGCCGATGCGCCCGACCTCCCGCTCCGGCACACCGAGGAACTGCACGATTCGCTGCACCCACTGGTCGATCAACTGCCGTCGGTTCACGAGCACGAGCGTACCCGTGTTCCGTTCCGCCACGATGCGCAGCGCCGCGACCGTCTTGCCGAACGCCGTCCCGGCGGCCAAAATCCCGTCCTCGTGGCGCAGCAACTCCCGCACCGCCCGCGCCTGGCCGCCCCGCAGCGTCCCCCGGAAGGCGAACCCCTGCGCCACCCCCTCCTCGCGCCGGTCCTCCACCGCCACCGACGCCCCCGCCGCCTCCACGAGCGCGAACGCCGCCTCCCGGCACCCCCGCGGCAACACGACCGACTCCTCCGTCGCCCTCCCGCACGCCACCACCCGCGGCATCCCGTGCGTACCCACCCTCATCCGCTCCGCCCGCACGAACTCCGGATTCTCGAACGCCGCCAGCCGCAGCAACCCCGCCTGGAGCCCCGGCGCCAAATCCGCCTTGCGGAAAACCACCTCTTCCCCGAGCATCGCGTGTACCACCCCTCCCGCCCCCCGGCCCCCCATCCCCACCCCCACCTTCCCCGCCGGCGCCGCCACCTTCCGGCCCTCCATCACCTCCTCCGCCCGCGCGACACCGAACACCCGCCCCGTACGTTCCGCCTCCGCCACCCACCCCGCCACCCACTCCCCGTCCAGGGGCCGCACCGCCGACAGCGCGGCCCACGGATCCCGCACCACCTCGAAATCCCCATCCACGAACACCGAACGCCCCTCCCGGCGGGCGCCCCCTTGCAGCGGCAGCGCAATGGCCCTGCCGAACCCGTCCCTCGGCAGCGTATCCCGGTCGGGGAAAACCCGGTCATACACCCCGAACCCCAACTCCGGACACCTCCCGAACGCCTCCGACAAAATCCGGAACACCAACCTCCTGGCCACCCTGGCCGCCACCACCCCATCGAAGAACCACCACAGGTGCGCCCCCTCCCCCGACCGCGACCGTTCCACCAGCGCGGGGCACCCCAGCCGCGCCGCCGCATCCCGTACCGCCCCCGCATCCCTCCGCCACGCCGCCCCGCCGAAATCCACCGCGGCGAACCTGCACAAATCCCCCTCCAGCAGCGGATACACCCCCATCGCGAAATCCCTCCCCCGCTCGTCCCTCCCCACCAGATGCATCCTCACATGCCCATCCCCCAGCGGCACAAAGGCCCTGCGCCCGCACCTCCCGCACCTCTTCCCGCACACCCCTTTGACCCACTCGTTCGCGCACACCGGCGCATACCCCACCCTCCCCGACCTACCCCCCACGAACCTCCGCGCCCACACATCCCCGCGCCCCGCGAACCGCCTCCGGAACACCCCGATCTTCTCCTCCTCCGAACTACGCATCGTACCCCCCTCCCGCCCCCCACAACCCATTCCATGACACCCTTCTTTCATAGCGAAACGAACGTACCACTCTCTCCACCCCACACACAACACAAAAAAACTTTCGTTCACTTCCTTCCCTTTTTCCCCACCCCCATCCCCCACCCTCCCATACAAGCCCTGTCCGTTGCCGCTCCGCCGGCCACGCCGCCCCTTCCCCCCCACAACCCGCTGCCTCCAC
>JAFXQI010000046.1 GCA_017527155.1 Kiritimatiellia bacterium | reverse complement strand
GGCTTGCCGGGGGAGGGACGCGCTTCCGCGCGTCCGCTGCGGGAGAGGTGGAGGCAGGGATGCGGGAGATTGTTCATGGCCCCCAACATGTCGAGAATGCTGGCAAAATCAAAGAGTTCTCCTTGATATCGCGAGTGGAGCGGGTATCCATCCGGGGGCGGGTACGGACCAGCAGGGGTTGCCGCTGCCCAGTCGCTTCCCGCCCACGAGGTCGCGCGGAAGCGCGACCCTCCCCGGGGGGCTTGCCGGGGGAGGGACGCGCTTCCGCGCGTCCGCTGCGGGAGAGGTGGAGGCAGGGATGCGGGAGATTGTTCATGGACTCCAACATGCCGAGAACACCGGCAAAACCAAAGAGTTTTCCTTGATATCGCGAGTGGGTTGCAGGTGGGGTGGGGGAGGAAAATACGGTGCGCCCGCTGGACGCGCGGAATACGGAAGGGGCGGCGGGCGGGGCGCCCGCCCTCCGACAAAGCAACGGCTGGTGGCCGCGCCGCTAACCCGGCACTCGTCGCTGCGGACGCTCTGCGGACGCGGGTAGAGCGGTTTACCGGCGGGGACGGGCGCGGATTGCAATCGGTGGCGGGGAAGGGGTACAGTATAAAATGGAGTGACCATGTCTAGATGCCTTGCAGTCGAAACGTTTTTCCGGAGCCCTGCGCGCGGGGGCCCCGGCGCTTGGCGTGCGCCCGGATGGGACATGAATGGTGGCTCCGACATGATTGGAATGCGGAAGATGCTGGTGTGCGAGGGGGATGCGCCGGAGTACGGGGAGGGGAAGGAAATGGGGTTGGCCCGGGATGGCGGGGAAGGAGAATGACGATGTTGGCAACGCAGGAAGAAATCGGGAAGATGTCCCGCGAGGAGAAACTCCGCGCGATGGAATGGCTCTGGGACAGCCTCGCCGAGGGCGAGGCGACGGCCGATCCGCCCGCGTGGCATGCGGAGGTGCTGGCGGAGAGACGCCGCCTCGCCGAATCGGGCGGGGCGAAGTTCGTGCCGTGGGAAGAGGCCCGGAAGCTCCTGGAGAGGGAAATGCCGTGAGGGGGGTGATTCTAGAGCCGGCCATGGATGACCTCCGCGCAGGGCGGCGTTTCTATGCACCGGAGTACGGGGAAGGTTTGCAAGCGACGGGGGCAGGCCCCCGGTCCCCCTCGGGGATGGAAAGCGGTTCGGCCCGGGACGCGGGCGCGGAAGGAGAATGAGAGATGAGCGCATTCCTGAAAACGATTTTGGGTCACGCAGAGGCGCGGAGAGGCCGAGGCGCCGAGGGGGAGGAAAAGCTCGCGCGGAGGCGCGGAGGCGCGGAGGGGAGTTTGGGCACAAGAGAACAGAAAGTGGAGGTGCCCAAGACCAACCACCAAACCACCAAACGGCCAAACCACCAAACCAAATTCGCTCGGTGGGCCGCCGTCGCGGCCGTCGCCGCCGGGATGTGGGCGGGCAGCGCGGGGGTGGCGAAAGCCTACGATTGGGCCGGTATCTTCATCGTCGATACGTCGGGGTGGGACACGACCACCTATTCGCACGTGCAATGGTGGGTTGGACACGGCAACTGGACGGCCTATTCGGACATGACGGCCATTGCCAACACGCACCTCTACTACTACACGCAAAGCAGCACGTGGGCGGGAGCCTCGTACATGGGCTTCGCCGCAGATGACCACAACTGGGGGAGTTGGGAGGGCGACAACAGCAGCAACTACAAGAACGCGCCGCATTACACGAAATACTACAACGGGTCGTATGGCTTGAACGCGGGGTCTCATTATTTCTTCGCGCGTTCGTCGTCGGCCAACGATGCCACCATCACGCCGACGTACTATTCCGCGTACGGCAGTCTCAACCTCAGCGGCACGGTCGGGGTCAAGGTGAAAACCTACGGCGGGAGTACCTATTCGGCTCCCTCGACCTCCCCCGCAAAAGTCACGGCGAGCGGCTACAAGCTGACGAGCTGGACGGCGGCGGGGGCGTCGACGGCGACACTCACTGCCGGAGGCAGCACGGTTTCGACCACGCACACGACGGTCCTCGGCAACACGGTCACGTATGCGGTCAGTTCCGTTGCCTCGGGGTACACCTTCGACGGGTGGTACAACGCGAGCGGGACGCGGCTTTCGACCTCCACCAGCTACACGAGCGGGAATTACACGGCCACGCCGCCGGCCATCTATGCCCATTTCACGCAGGCCGTGGCGCCGACGGCGGGGACGCCGACGGCGGCGAGCATCACGACGAGCGGGGCGGAGGTGACGCTGGGGACCATCAACATGGGAGGGGCGGCGAGCACGGCGGTGACGTTCCAGTACGGCACGAGCACGAGCTATGGCACGAGCGCGACGCCTTCGCCAACTTCCTTCACTGCGGCCACCACGAGCGGATCGACCACCGCCACGCTTTCCAGCCTCGCCCCCGGGACCACGTACTACTACAAGTGGACGATTTCCAACGCGGCCGGATCGGTTACCAAAACGGGGAGCTTCACGACGAAGCCGAACGCACCGACGATCACGATCGGGGCCAACACGGCGACCTATGTTCGTTTTACGCCCAATGCAAACGGGAACGGGGCCGCGACGACCTACAAATACACCGTCGCCACGACGGATTCGGGAACGCCCGATACAACGTGCACGGCGGGAACCCAGGTCCAAAAGACGGGCATGACGAAAGGAACGAAGTATTACGTGCGCGTCATGGCGACGGCGGGGGGGAACGACAGCACGGTGGCGAGTGCGGAGACGGCGACGAAACCGGGCGCCCCGACGGTCACGGTGACCTCGTATACCGCAAACAGCGTGACCTTCACGATCGGCGCGAACGGCAACGGCAGCGCAACGACCTACAAATACATCGTTTCGACAGGCAATTCGACCACGCCCAACACGGTTTGCACGGCGGGGGAGAGCGTGACGGTGTCGGGACTTTCGTCCGGAACCACCTATTACGTCCGCGCACGGGGGACCACCAGCGACTATGCCGGCGGTAGCGACGGAGACATTGCATCCGCATCCTTCACGACGGCGACGGGCGTGGTGGCGCCGACGATCGCGGAGGGGACGAAGAGCGTGGGGACGACGACGGCGAGCCTGCCGATCACGGTGAACATGGGGGGCGGGGCGACGACGGCGGCGATCACGCTCAAGTACGGGACGGCGAGCGGGAGCTACGGGTCGAGCGCGACGGTTTCGCCGACGACGCTGGGGGCGGACGTGACGGCGGGGGCCGTGAGCGGGTCGATGAGCGGGCTTTCGGCGAACACGACGTACTACTACCAGTGGACGGTGAAGAACAGCGCAGGGACGACAACGGCGGAGGGGAGCTTCACGACGGCGTCGGAGATTGCGCTTTCGGCGACGAGCTGGACGTACGCGGGGAGCAATCCGGCGGCGACGATTTCGGGGGGCGGGGGCAGCGGGGCGTACAGCGTGACGCTCAACAGCACGTCGCCCACGGGTGCGGGGACGGTGAGCGTGAGCGGGACGACGCTGACCTTGTCGCCGAGCAAGGCGGGGACGTTCAACATCACAATCACGAGGGCGGCGAACGGCATCTACGCGGCGCAGAGCAAGAGCTTCGCGCTGACCTTGAACAAGGGGACGCAGGGAGACCTCGGCGTGTCGCTGAGCACGACCACGTATGCGGGATCGGCCATTACGCTGACGGGCAGCGGCGGGAAGGCGGGGGCGTACAGTTTCAGCGTTCCGTCGGAGTGGGGGAGCGTGTCGGGGACGTCGCTGACGCTGGTGAAGGCGGGCGGGTCGATTCCCATCACAGTGACGCGGGCGGGGGACGACCTGTGGAATTCGAAGTCGACCACGGTGAACAAGACGGTGAACAAGGGGACGCAGACGGTGACGCTGAACAAGTCGTCGGCGACGATCGCGGTGGGGGGGACGACGACGCTGACGGCGACGCGGAGTCCGTCGGCCGCGAACGGGACGATCACGTGGACGAGTTCGGACACGAGCAAGGCGACGGTGAGCGGGGGGACGGTGACGGGCGTGGCGGAGGCGGCGAGCGTGACGATCAGCGCGAAGGCGGAGGGGAACGATTTGTGGAACGCATCGGCGACGGCGAGCTGCACGGTGAAGGTGCTGGCGGCGGAGCCGACAGGGCGGCCGACCATCGAAATTGCGTCGCGGACGGCGACGACGATGACGATTTCGGTGAAGACAATGGGAAACAATTCGGCGTACACGCTGATCGAGATGAACACGGGCGGGAACGAGTCGAGCTACTTCGCGGCGCCGTCGGACGGGACCTCGTACAGCGCAAACCGCGTGTACACGAGCGCGCCGCAGCTTGACAGCAAGGCGCGGATCGTGATGGTGGGCGACGGAACGAGCGTGGAGGTCACGGGGCTGACGGCGGGGACGCAGTATTTCATCCGGGCGTACGCCTACAACGGGAGCGGGACGACGGTGAACTATTACACGACTCAATACGGCAGCGCCAGCGGCTACACGCTGCCGAACACGCCGACGCTGGCGGCGGCGGCGGACGGGAAGACGATGGTGCGGTTGACGATGACGAAGCCGAGCGGGGCGATGACGGGGTTGGTGCTGCTGGACGGGGGGAGCGCGACGCCGAGCACGGCGCCGGGGAACGTGGGCGGGACGCTGGGGGGCGGGAAGATCCTGTGGAAGGGGAATGCAAACGGGACGCTGGAACACGTGGTGGCGTCGGGGAGCACGCACACGTACCGGTTGTATTCGTACGTGAGCACGACGTATTCGGAGGTTTCGTCGCAGACGGTGACGATGGGGAGCTTCGGGGCGGAGGAGATCGTGGACACGTTCAGCTACACGAACGGGGTGAGCCTGAACGGGCTGAACGGGGAGCACGGGTGGAGCGGGGCGTGGGACACGGGGGGGACGACGGCGCCGACCATCGTGAGCCAGTCGGGGAGCAACATCCCGGTGTTCCCGAACTACACGAGCTACCCGAACAACACGGGGAACCGGATCAAGACGGACTTGTCGGGCAACACGTACCAGACGGAGGCGACGCGGGACTTCGCGGCGGTGTCGGGCGGGTCGGTCTACGCGGCGGCGATCTTGAGCTACCAGTGGCAGGGGGGGAAGAAGTGGGCGCAGATCGGGCTGGGGAACGGCAGCGGGGTGGGCATCAAGGCGGGCCACATCTGGTCCGATGGGGAGGACTACCATCTGGGGATCGATGCGTACGACCAGAAGACGCGCTCGGGGTCGTTCGAGATCAACCCGTTCCAGTGGGACGACGACAACGACTACCTGGTGGTGCTGAAGTACGACTTCTCGACGGGCATGGTTTCGGTGAAGGGGTATTACCACGGGGCGACGGTGCCGACGGACGAGCCGGGCTCGTGGGACGTGACGTACACGGTGCCGAGCGGGAGCCGGCCGGCGAGCCTGTCGCGGTTCGGGCTGCTGGCGGGCGCGACCGAAGGGGCGGTGGGCGACGTGTACTTCGACGAGGTGCGGGTGGCGACGAGCTGGGAGGCGCTGCTGGGGCAGGCGGTGCTGACGCCGGAGAACATCGCGGTGCTGTCGGCGGCATCGGCCGGGAAGGAACTGGTGCGGGTGACGGCCACGGCACCGGCGAACGCGAAGCAGATCGTGGTGATCGCGAAGTCGGGCGGGGACCTGACGACGCTGACGAGCGCGGAACAGGCGCTGAAGAGCGGGGCGCCGGGGGCGACGGCGGGGAACGCGAAGGTGATCGCGGTGGCGAACGCGACGGCGGGGAACAGCTGCACGGTGGACCACGTGGTGGCGCCGGGGTCGGAGCACGGGTATTTCGCGTACGCGAAGAATTCGACGGAGTATTCGCCGAACTACACGGCGGCGACGGGGAGTCCGGTGGCGACGGGGACGTACGACAGCGGGGAGTACCTGGACACGATGAGCTACACGAACGGGGTGGCGGCGTCGGGGAGCACGTGGACCGGCGGCCAGGGGTGGGGCGCGGCATGGTCGGTCGTGGCGGGGACGTGGAAGCCGGTGCGGCCGTCGGAGGTCGTCTCGACGGTGGACATCGCGGGGACGATCGGGAACGCGACGGAGGCGGGCAACGCGCTGAAGCTGTCGAATCCGGGCGAGGGGGGGAGCGGGTGCCTGGAGCGGCAGACGGGCGGGGACGCGTGGGGCGGGCAGTACAACAACGCGTTCTACGTGGCGTTCCGCATGGCGTATTCGTGGCAGGGGAACAACCGGTGGGCGGGGCTGAAGCTGATCGACACGACGAGCGGGAGCCAGGGGGTGTTCATCGGGCGGACGACGGCGGACGCGGACGGGAACCTGTCGCACACGCGGCTGGGGATCGAGGCGGCGACGTCGTCGGGCGGGACGCCTTCGGTGGGGTCGGGGGCGAGCGGGACGCTGAATGCGCTGTCGGAAACGGGCGGGGCGGAGAACGCGTACCTGGTGGTGGCGCGGGTGAAGTGGACGGCGGCGGGGTACGCGGACATCGACGCGAAGGCGTACGCGGTGGGGGCGACGCTGGAGGCGACGGAGCCGACGAGCTGGCACGCGCACTGGGGCGGGGCGTACCTGGCGAACGTGCGGAGCATCCAGCTGCAGGCGGGGTCGCTGTACACGGAGCAGATCGGGGACGTGTACTTCGACGAGGTGCGGTTCGGGGACTCGTGGGACGACCTGCTGGGCGGGGTGCCGCCGCAGTACGTGTGGATGGACGGGCAGACGACGACGGCGTACCTGGGCGACTGGGTGACGAACGCGGTGCGGAGCCGTCCGGTGGGCGAGCGGCAGGGGGCGAAGTCGGCGCTGCTGGCCGGCGCGTCTCCGACGGCGGCGGCGTTCGAGGCGGCGGCGACGGAGGCGACGTACGCCGGGAAGGAGGAGAGCGACACGGTGACGGTGTGGCACGGGCGGCACCAGATCGAGAGCGTGGCGACGACGCCGCTGTACGGGTTCGGGGCGGTGAGCGGCGGGGGGACGACGATGTATTCGATGGACCACACGGACGCGGCGTACACGAAGCACACGTACGAGCTGAGCGCGCTGACGGCGCCGGCGGCGTTCAGCGCGACGGCGGCGGGGGCGACGAAGGTGAACCTGACGTGGACGCCGTACTCGGCGGGGGGGCGGACGTTCGACGAGGTGTTGGTGGTGCGGCTGTCGAGTTCGGCGGCGGCATCGGTCGCCAACCTCAAACCGGCGCAGGGGACGACGTACTCGGTGGGGCAGACGTTCGCCTTCAGCACGCACACGGCGACGGTGATCTACCGGGGGACGGGGACGGAGTTCGCGGACACGCGGCTGAGCGCGAGCACGCGGTACGACTACGCGATCTTCACGGCGAACAACGGGTACTATTCGACGCTGGGCGGGTCGCCGGCGGGACGGCGGACGGCGAACGCGACGACGGCGGCGGGGTCGGCGGCGATGCCGGAGATCGACGGGGACGGGAGCGACTGGGAGGGGACGGCGGCGGCGACGTGGAACAGCGCGGACGTGTCGGACGGGGAGTTCGTGTGGAACGACAAGAAGGGGGACCTGCGGAAGAATTCGGACGCGTGCCTGGCAGGGGACCTGGACGAGTTCCGGGTGAAGGCGGACGACACGTGGGTGTACTTCCTGGTGCGGCTGGGCCGGCAGGCGGCGGCGGCGGCCGGCAAGACGATCGACCTGCAGGACGCGTACGTCGCGGTGGGGGTGGACACGCGGCTGGACGCGGGGAGCACGGCGATGAACTGGCTGGGGGACGAGAGCGCGACGACGTTCGGGGACGGGTACCACGGGACGGCGGCGGAGCGGTACGCGTCGCGCCAGATGGCGGTGCACTGGGTGGGGGGCAGCGAGAACACGTGGCAGGTGGAAATGTACGCGGAGGACGGGGCGAAGTGGTACGCGCCGCCGACGGAGGGGTGGAGCGTGGCGGCGGCCGGGGCCGCGACGGACCCGTGCATCGAATGGCGCGTGGCGCGGGCGGACCTGGGCCTGACGGCGGCCGGGAGCGCGGTGACGACGGGGCGGTTCAGCGTGGCGACGTTCGCCAACGCGAAGGGGTGGAACCAGGACACGAAGGCGACGGTGGACATCGGGGAGGGGACGAGCGCGGCCGTGGACGCGATGGAGTTCGTGCCGTACGGGGTGAACGACGCGGGCGCGGACCTGGGCGCGTGGGACGAGGGGCTGGTGGACAAGAAGGTGAACTTCTGGGCGGACGTGGGCTTCGACGCCGCCGGCGTGGCCGCGAACCGGCTGCCGACGGAACCGGCGTTCTCGGGGGCCACGAGCGGGCACGGGAGCCCGACGCTGGAGTGGACGCAGAGCAGCGACCAGGACGCGAAGGGGTTCGTGACGGGATACCTGTTCGAGCTGGCCGAGGACAGCGAGACGCTCAACGGCCTCGGCGGCGGGACGGAGAACGGCAAGGTCCTCTACCGCATCAACCTCAAGGGGGCCGGCAACACGAGCTACCGGCCGAAGACGACGGGGACGGAGTTCTGGTGGCGGGTGCGGGCGCGCGACGACAGCGGGCAGCTTTCCGCCGGGACGATCCGCCGCTACGGCGTCGAGGGGCAGAAGGACCTGGACGGGCCGGAGCCGAAGCTGCTGTACGTGGGGACGGAGGTCGCCAAGTTCCTGGACAACACGGACGGGTACCGCGATGACGTGGAGGCGAGCGGGGACGCGCTGGCGGTGGTGGACGAGGTGTACAGTTCGGGGACGGCGCCGACGTTCGGCTTCGTGCTGGAATGGAACGACCCGAGCGGGGTCTACGCGACGAACCATTCGTGGGACAGCGGCTACACGGCGACGACGCGCTACGCCGCCCGCGTCTCCCAGGGACTCGGGCTGGACGGCTACACGCCGGGCGGCGGCGAGGGCGCCTTCACCTGGAACATCCTCGGCGAGACGGGGGACACGCCGCCGAAACCCTTCGGGCGCGTCAGCCCGAACTGGGACCTGATGCTGGTGGACACGACGCACCAGTATCCGGCCCGGCCGACCCTGCAGGCCGAGGGAATCGACTGGGAGTGGAACGCGACGCTGGAGCTGCCGACGGTGGACGGCGGGAAGACCACGACCTCCGGCTGGACCTTCGTGTACGACAAGGACCTGCCGTTCCTGCCCAGCCAGACGCGGTGGGACGACGCGACGCACGGGACGGACGCGAACGCGGGGGTGCCGTGCATCACGAACTTCGTCTCGCAGGCGTTCAAGCTGCCGGCCTACGATCCGGACGTGTCGCTGTACCTGACGGTCTCCGCCGAGGACGACAACGCCTACGGCGACGGGAACACGGTCCCCGACGGGTGGATGCGCGGCGAGGAATGGCACGACGACTCGAATCCCTCGGAGGGACACAGCCATGCCCACTATTCCGCCGACACCGACGAGTCCAGCGGCTCGTGCAACGACGGGCCGAGCTACGCGCGGAACATCACGACGAACCGCCTGATCCACATTCCGGTGCGCGACGACGACAGCGAAGGGCCGGTGGCTTCCGCGACGCGGTGGTCGGCCGCCGACGACGGGGAGGCGTTCGCGCCGTCGCTGGTGGTCGCGACGCAGGCGGTCACGCAGGCGGAGGCACGGGACTGGACGGCGATGCACGGCGGGAACAAGCTGCTGCCGCGCCTGGAAGGGACGGGGCAGGGGGTGACGTACCAGCTGACGGACGCGATGCTCGCCGGCGGGCTGCCCCTGACGTTCCTCTTCAACGCCTACGACCTGCACACCACCAGCGGCCTGCAGCTGGGGGCGGCCGCGACGACCGCCGTGACGACCGAGTACGGCGGGGCGCGGCTGACGCGGACGCTGACGAACACGGCGTTCCGGGCGCGGAGCTGGAACGCGACGGGGTACGCGGCGGTGGAGTCGCCCTCGGGCGATCCGTCGGCGCAGGGCTGGTACGAGTGGGCCGGCGGGACGTACGCGGCGACCGCCGACACCGCCGTCACGGCCGGCAAGACCTACTACGAGCCCGCGGACGACGGGTGGGCCACCTCCGCCGAGAACACCGCGGCCTACGCCTCCGGAAAGAGCACCCTGACCCGCCGCGGCGGCAGTACCACCGGCCTCGGCACCGGCCTGGACACCATCCTCGCCTGGGACTTCGGCACCGTCACCGCCGACAGCCTCGGCGCGCTCTTCGGCGTCCCCAACCTCCTCGACTACATGGGCCACCACAGCGACGGCGTGACCAACCTCGTCCAGCTCCACGCCTGGGACTGCGACAACGACCGCGACGGCGACCAGGCCGACGCCGAGGTCACCTTCGGCACGCTCCTGCTGACGGACGACGACGCGACGGCGCCGGTCAGCCCGGGCTACGCGCTGCTGGGGTCGGGGACGAACTACGTGGAGTTCGGGGCGCTGGGGTCGTGGGAATGGACGGGGAAGACGGCCAGCCCCGCCGACTGGGCGACGAACTCGGGGTTGAAGGGGATTTCGGCCGAGAACATGACGGCGTGGAGCGTGGGGTCGCCGAGCGACTCGAGCGAGAGCGCGACGTGGCTGGACTCACGCGGGACCGTGCCGGATGGTCAGGACTGGAGCGCCATGAGCATGCGCTACATGCAACTGGCAGGCGGGATGCAGGGGGCGACGTACCGGACGGCGGCGGGGGCGAAATACTTCCAGTTCGACGTGAGCGGGGAGAACGGGACGCGGTGGACGGCGGACACGCTGCAGTTCGACAACCGCGTGACGGGGACGGGGCCGACGAAGTACACGCTGACGGTCCAGGAGGCGGCCAACGTGACGACGCTGGCGGCGGTGACCTCCGACGGGCAGAAGGATCCGGTCTGGGACGTGGCGGGCGGGGTGTTCGAGAAGGTAGGCGGGATCCCGCGCTTCACGCTGGAAAGCACGGGCGGGTCGGCGTCGCTCGCAAGCCCGTCCTTCCAGCCGAACTCGAACGGCAGGGCGATGACGCGCGTGCAGTACCGGGTGGGACGGATCGGGGAACCCAAGGCGGGGGCGTCGCTGACGGTCGGGTACCGGATCGGGGCGGGGGCGCGGACCGTCGTCCAGACCCACAACAGCGCCGACTTCGCGGAGTCCGCGGCGGCGAAGTACAAGAACTACGAGGTGGTGAGCTTCGAACTGCCGACCGACCAGGCGGGGAACTTCACGGTGACGTGGGAGGCCACCGGCGTCAACGGGTCGCAGGGCTTCCTGCTGACGGACGTGAGCGTGGTGCTCCAGGACTCGTACAACACGGAACATCCGCTGGTGGAGGACCTGGTGGTCGAAAAGATGACGGACTCTTCGACGGACGCGAACCAGGTGACAATCAAGAACGTGGTGATGAACTGGGCCGGCACGGAGAACGCGGAGGGGACGACGTGGCGGTACCGGCTGTACGCCTACGGGGCGAACGGCGGCGGGAACTGGGGCATCAACAAGGTCAAGCTGCTCGGCATCACGATGACGCCGCGGGGGATGGACGTGACGGACGGGGACCTGCGGCACCACACGTGGGAGAACGCGCTGGAGGTCGTGGACGGGGAGCCGACGGGATACGACACGGACAAGTCGGGGCTGTGGCTGACCGGCGACAAGGCACCGACGTACTCGCTGTCCTATCCCGAGGCCGACACGGCGCATTCCGGCGTGTTCGCGTCCGGGGCCTTCACCCTCTCCAGGATCCGCAAGGCGGCGTACGCGCACCTGGCGGACGGCGACTTCGAGGCCGCCCCCACGACGTGGACCCTGACGGGCGCCACGGTGGAGGAGGCGACCGGCACCGGCAACCACGGGCACGTGCTCAAGCTGGCCGGCGGCGACGACACGGCTTCCTCGGCCCGGAAGACGTTCGCCGCCTCCCTGGAGGGCATGACGGCGGCCCAGGTGTCGGGCGTGACCGTCAGCGGCGTGTTCGAAACGCGCGCCACCGTCGCCTCCGGGAGCGGCGGGGCGAACGGCCTGGCCGCGACCGTGCGGCTGAAGGATTCCGGCGGCAGCACGCTGCTCGAAAAGGTGTTCCCCTGCGAGCCGGTGGTCGGCTGGCGGCGCCACGAGATCGGTCCGTGGTCCGCGGACAGCACGCTGGTGCGCAGCGTGGAAGTCGAAATCGCGCAGGAAACGGCCGGGGGGACTGAAATCGCGGTCGACAACGTCTCCGTGCAGGTGGCGACGTGGGGGGCGGAGACGACGGAGTTCTCCAACGGCGAACGGGGCGCGAAGCTCTCGCTGCAGACCGCCGACGTGCCCAAGCAGGACCTGACGCTCTCGGAGAAGCTGACGGGTTCGGGCAGCCGGGAGTACGTGCTGGCGAGCACGGTCCACGACTACGACCGCGACCGGACCGACGACGCGCTGCCGGTGACGGTCGAGAAGGGCTTCGAGCTGTACGACGACGACACCCAGGCGCCTTCGCTGGGCGCCAAGTTCGGCGGTCCGGTCGGCATCCGCCTGGGGAACCGGTCCGGGCAGGCCTACAACGGCAGCGGGACGAGCGTGCAGATCGTGGTCACGGACCACCAGATGGAGGAGGCGAAGCGGGACTCGCAGACGCTCGCGTACCTGGACATCGACGGGTACGACCAGAGCGGGTGGACGACCACCGCGCTCGCGCTGGGCTACACGGAGGGCGGGGCCGCCAAGTCCGTCGCCTACTCCGGCGCCGACGTCACGGAGGGCGCCGCCGGCCTCCCCGCCGCCACCAACACGTTCCACTACGACCTCTCCGCGCTGTGGGCCAACACGTTCGTCCAGGACCAGTTCGCCGCCTGGACCGCCGACATGGCCGTCAACGCGACCCTCACCGACCTCGACGACGACCGGAACGGGGACGACCTGTCCCTGTCCGCGCAGTTGGGAACCGTGAAATTCATGGACAACGACACGACGGCCCCCGCGATGCGCACCAGCGGCTCGCTCAAGGGCGTGTTCGTCGGCTCCAACTCGGTCGTCACGGCCCTCAACAACATCAGCAACGCGGCCTGGAGCGCCAAGTCGGACTACGAGGTGCGGACCCTCACCGCCAGCGACACGGCGTCCGACCGGGTGCAGCTGATCTACGACGGGGAGCTGCGCCGCGAGTTCTACCTGATGGCCAACGTCGGCGACGCCCTCCAGAGCGGAACCGGGGTCTCCATCTCCGGCCTGCAACGCGGGAACCGGACGACGCAGACCGTCCTGAACGGGTTCGGCGACACGATGGTCGTGACGAACACGACCATGGTCCTGTCCAACTCCGCGACGGTCCTGACGAACCTCGCGACCCACTTCGACGAAAGCAAGAGCTCGAAGTCGAGGACGACGCGCGGTGGCACGGCGGCGGTGCCGCAGACGTGGTACTGGCCGGACGGCATGGAGACCAACGAGGTCGGCGTGCTGCTGCCCGCCGGAGAGTCCTCGCTCGATTTCCGCGTGCTGGTCGAGGCCTACGACGCCGACACGAACCGGCCTTCGGACCAGGCGCACGCGCGTCTGGAAGGGCCGGTCCTCCGGGTGCGCGACGACGACACGACGGCGCCGGAAGCGCCCGCCGGCGTCTGGCTGAACGGGGAGGTGGTGGCGTCCGGGGAGATCACGCGCGACAACGCGCCGTGGAAGCAGAGCCTGTCGAGCGTGACGGTGGCGTGGACCGAGGCCGTCGATCCGGAACCGGCGGGCTTCGGGACGGCCGGGAACGACATCAAGGTCGCCGGAATCGCCGGGTACCGCCTGGGGGCGCCGGGGACGACCCCCGGAGTCGCCGAAGGGACCGATCTGACCGGCACCACCACCAACACGACCGAGCACAAGGTCACCAAGACCCTTACCGGCCTCGCCATCGACCAGGGCTTCGGCAACAACCAGCTGTTCGCCGTCGACAAGGACGCGGACCGCGCCGGCGACGCGCTCGCCGGGGCCGCCGCGAACGTCCCGCTGGCGCTCGACTTCACCAAGCCGACCGCGGTCCGGCTCAAGGGCACCGGCACCGGGGCCAGCACCGACGAGGTGGACGACCCGACGACGCAGATGGACATCACCTGGGTCAACGCGGCGTCGGTCGGTCCGGACGATCCGGAAGGCGACAAGGACAACTACGACAAGATTCCGGACGCGGTGAAGGCGGATGCGAAGGCCAAGGGCCGCGCGGACACCGACATCCTCTCGCCGTGGCTGACGTACAAGGTGTACTACCGCGAGTACGATCCGCAGGAGGTCGAAGCGGCCGCCACTGGCGGGCAGTCCCCCGCGGATGTCATCTACAACGACTACATCGACGACGATTCCTTCGGCACGGAGGCCGCGGGCTGGCTCGCGGTGACGAACGACGCACCGATTTCAGATCCGTCGGCCGGGAAGTCGAAGTACGACACGCTGGGGACCGTGGGGACCTCGTCGGTGCGGGTGTACGACCTGGACTTCGACCGTGAATACCTGTTCGTGGTCGTCGGCGTGGACAAGGCCGGCAACGAAGGCCCCGCGAACGCCTTGAGCTGGGCGACGAACAACACGATCAAGTTCGCCGTCACGCAGGGACTGATCCGGGCGAGCGCGGACATCAACACGGCGGTGGGCGCTCTGGTTTCCGGCAAGGCGACCAACACGGTCGGCATGGCCAAGATCACCGGCACCGACGCGCCGAAGAAGGGCGCCGTCCTCTACTGGATGGGCGCCGGGATGAAGGACGGCAAGGGCGAGGTCAAGAAGTACTACGACCTGATCTACCGCGACGCGGCGAGCTTCAGCGAGACCGGCACGGAGCAGTGGAACATGGCCTCGACCGCGGACAACACCGGCACCTCCAAGACCAACTGGAACTACCAGGCGGACGCGGGGTTGGATACGCCCGGCCGGATGCGCTTCTACCGCGCGAGCTACGCCGGGCGCTGGCAGGACACCAAGCCGGGGACCAGCGAGAAGCAGTACCCGCTCGCGAGCGAGGAAGTGTACTCGATGAACAACGTGGTGCTGTCCGAAGGCTTCAACTACGTGAGCCTCCAGGGCGTGCCGTGGACCAACACGTTCCGCGGCGTCTTCGGGACGGCCACCGGCATGTGGCCGGGCGGCAAATCCGTCGCCGACACCAACAGCGCGGCCGTCATCGAGTTCTACCAGCCCGGGACGAGCGCGAGCGTGCGCGAGTGGTACTTCTTCGGGGCCGACGGCAAGTGGTACAACTCCACGGGCACCGACGTCACCGACACGCTCCAGGCGGACGGGTTCTTCGCGAAGCCGTTCGGGATTGTGCTGCCGAAGGCCGTCACGAACGACGCCGGCGAAGTGACGTCCGGGTGGTGGCTGGACCATGCGGACTACGACGGCGCGCGGGCCTCGGCCAGCCGGTCCGTGAAGGCCATGATGTGGCACCCGATACTCCAGGTGCCGACGAACGGGCCGGCGGCCGGCAAATTCACGCAGTCCGTCACGGCGGCGGCGGGGACGTACAACACGCTGTCGCTGAACCTGCCGGTGAGCGTGCATCCGAAGCAGCTGGGCTTGGTCAAGACCGACTCGGATGGCACGCCCCAGCCGGGCCAGATGAAGGCGGGCAACTGGGTGGACGCGGACAAGCTGTACGTGATCGACAGCGCAACGAAGGAAGTGCGCGGGAATTCGACGATGTACTGCGATGGGCAGGGCGTCTGGCGCTACAACAAGAACAGCCTGGAAGTGACGGGCACGCCCATCCACCCGAACGACATGCTCGTGCTCATCTCCGCCGGCGGCAACGGCAAGAATGGCGCGACGGTGGAGTGGGTCTGGACCTACTCGCCGACCGACTTCTACACGCTCCCGACCCGCCACATGGGCCGGTAGGCCCGACGGAACGGCCATGGGCCGAACGCCCGGTGGCGCGCAGGATGCGCCACCGGGCGCTGAACGACAGGGTGGGAGCGCGCCCAACCGGCGACGGCGGGGCGCTCCGCGTCGTGCAAGGGGGTAGTACGGAGTAAAGGTTGTCCTTTCGCATGTTCGTTGGGCAGGGGGGCGAGTCCCTTCGCCGCCGTGTGCCTGCCAAGCGCATGGGAAAGCGTTCCATTTGCCCTTGTTTCGCAATCATTTCGCTCGGCGGGCAGGGGACTGCCCGCCCTACCCAGCCGGACACGGCGGACAAATACGTTGGAAACCCGACCGGAAGGACGGCGCATGGGATGAGGCACCGGGAGGGCCGCGCTGCGTCGCGGCCGCGCGAACGAGGGGCCAAGACGAGGCGGCGGAGTTGTCAGACGAAAACCTTGCGATTCCCCTTGTGCATGGATGGGTAGGGCGGGCAGTCCCTGCCCGCCGGAGTCCGTCATGCCGAAGGACGGTGCCGGAGATGCGCGGAGGCCGTTTTCCCCGGGGCCGGCCGGATTGCGGCCGCGCATCCAACGACGTGCATAGGCACGTTCCAGTTTCGGGCGGCGAGGGGACTCGCCGCCCTACCCGGCTTCGCACGGACGAAATCACACGTTTTTGCCTGACAATTCGGTTCCAATCATTGGAAACCGCCCCGCCCGCCCCCCCGGCGGCCCGCGGACGGGGGGCGCGAACCTGTTTCGAGATTACGGGAAACATTGACGTTCAAACGTTTTTCCTGTCGTCCTCCCCCTCCCATGGACGACAGCCCCGGTTCGCGCTCGCCAGGGGCGCCGCGGAAGCCTATAGTCGCGGCCATGCACAAGCCTTCCCCGACAGCCTTTTCCATCCAGGTGCGCGGCGCGCGCCTGAACAACCTCAAGAACCTCGACGTGGACATCCCGCTGGGCCGCATCGTCGGCGTTGCCGGGGTCTCCGGCAGCGGCAAGTCGTCCCTCGCGCTGGGCGTCGTCTACGCCGAGGGCTCCCGCCGCTACCTCGAATCCCTCTCCACCTACACCCGCCGCCGCATGACCCAGGCCGCCCGCGCCGACGTCGAGGACGTCCTGCACGTGCCCGCCGCCCTCGCCCTCCACCAGCGGCCGGGCGTGCCGGGCATCCGGTCCACGTTCGGGACCATGACCGAACTGCTGAACTCGCTCCGCCTCATGTACTCGCGCCTCGCCGCCCACCGCTGCCCCAACGGCCACCGCGTGCCGCCCTCGCTCGACGTCGCCGCCGGACGCGAACTCGCCTGCCCCGAATGCGGCGAGCGCTTCATGGCGCCGGGCTCCGAGGAACTCGCCTTCAATTCGCAGGGGGCGTGCCCGCGGTGCGACGGCACGGGCGTCGTGCGCGAGGTGGACATGGCGACGCTGGTGCCCGACGACTCGCTCACGATCGACGAAGGCGCCGTCGCCCCCTGGCAGTCGCTGATGTGGTCGCTGATGAAGGACATGGCGCGCGACATGGGCGTGCGCACGGACGTCCCCTGGCGCGACCTGACCGACCGCGAACGCGACATCGTCCTGCACGCCCCGCCCGAGAAGCGCCACATGGTCTACCAGATGAAGACCGGCGAGAGCGGCGAGATGGACTTCACCTTCTTCAACGCCGTCTACACCGTCGAAAACGCCCTCAAGAACGTCAAGGACGAGAAGGGCATGAAGCGCGTCGCCAAATTCCTCAAGGAGGGCCCCTGTCCCGCCTGCTCCGGCACCCGCCTCTCCGACCGCGCCCGCGGGCCGCTCCTGCGGGGCATCCCCCTCGACGCCGCCTGCCGCATGACCCTCGCCGAAGCCGACGCCTGGGTCCGCGGCGTCCCCGCCTCGCTGCCCGCCCCCATGCGCCCGATGGCGGAGCGCATCTGCGAATCCTTCCACGACACCTCCCGCCGGCTCCTCGACCTCGGCCTCGCCTACCTCTCCCTCGACCGCGCCGCCGCCACCCTTTCCACCGGCGAACGCCAGCGCGTGCAGCTCGCCCGCGCCGTGCGCAACCGCACCACCGGCGTCCTGTACGTCCTCGACGAGCCCTCCATCGGCCTGCATCCGGCGAACCTCGAAGGCCTGTGCGGCGTCATGGACGACCTCGTCGCCGACGGCAACTCCGTCCTCGTCGTCGACCACGACCCCGCCGTGCTCGCCCACGCCGACTGGCTCCTCGAACTCGGCCCCGGCGCCGGCGCCGACGGCGGCCGCCTCCTCGCCCAGGGCACCCCCGCCGACCTCGCCCAGAACCCCGACTCGCTCATCGGGCCGTTCCTCGCGCCGCAGCCCGACTGCAATCGATTGCAGTCGAATGCAGTCGAGTGCTCCCGCCTCCCGAAAATCCGCCTCTCCACCGCCGCCATCCACACCGTCAAGCCCCTGAAGGTCGCCTTCCCGAAGGGGGCCCTCACCGTCGTCACCGGCGTGTCCGGCTCCGGCAAGACCACCCTCGTCCTCGAAAGCCTCGTGCCGGCCCTCGCCGCCGCGGCCGCCGGACGCCCCCTGCCGCCGCACGTCCGCTCCCTCGACGCCCCCGGCATCGCGCGCGTGCAGCTGATCGACGCCACGCCCATCGGCATCAACATCCGCTCCACCGTCGCCACCTACGCCGACATCCACGACGAACTCCGCCGCGTCTACGCCCGCACCCCCGACGCCAAAACCCGCAAACTCAAGGCCGGCGACTTCTCCTACAACACCGGCTCCCTCCGCTGCCCCACCTGCGACGGCACCGGGCAAATCAGCCTCGACATCCAGTTCCTGCCCGACGTCGACATTCCCTGCCCCGACTGCCGCCGCTCCCGCTATGGCAAGGCCGCCTCGGCCGTCCTCCGCGACGGCGTCTCCCTGCCGGCCCTCATGGCGATGAACGTCGACGGCGCCCTGCGCGCCTGCGCCGGACTCCGTCTCGTCCGCCAGCGCCTGCAGACCCTCCACGACCTCGGGCTCGGCTACCTGACCCTCGGCGAGCAGACCCCGGGCCTGTCCGGCGGGGAAGCCCAGCGGCTGAAGCTCGCCGGCGAGATGGGCCGCAGCCAGGCGGACACCCTGTTCGTCTTCGACGAACCGACCATCGGCCTGCATCCCCTCGACGTCCGCACCCTGCTGGACGTCTTCCGGCGCCTCGTGGCGAACGGCGCGACGGTGGTGGTCATCGAGCACGACCGCGACGTCATCCGCGCGGCCGACTGGGTTCTGGACCTGGGCCCCGGCGGCGGCGCCGACGGCGGCCGCCTGGTCGCCTCCTGTCCCCCCTCCGCCCTTCCCTCCGTCCCCGCCTCCCTCACCGGCCGCTACCTCTGAGCATTCCCGGCCCGGCCCGCTGCGCCCCCCTGCACCCGGGGCTTCTCCTGCATTCGGGAATACGGAAAACATGGACGTTCTGCCCGGTTTTTCCCCATCCTCCCCTCCATGAACGTTTTTCTCCGTTCTCCCCCGGAATCGGGGGTTGATTGCGGCGGGGGGAGGGCGTATCATGCGCGGCCAATCCGTCGGGACCGGGCCGTGCGCCGCGGTTCCCCCGGAAGGCAAGCAAGAAGCGAAGACGAAGAAGCAGCAGTAGCAAGAAGAAGAGGAGACATCCCATGGCGACATTGAAATTGGCGCTGCCGAAGGGCAGCTTGCAGGAAAGCACCTTTGCGTTGCTCAAGCGCGCGGGCTGGAATTGCACGTGCGGTTCGCGCTCGTACGTGCCCACGATCGACGATCCCGACATCGCCGCCCGCCTGGTCCGTCCCCAGGAAATCGCCCGCTACGTTTCGCTGGGCCTCCTCGACGCCGGCCTCACCGGCTACGACTGGATCTACGAGAACGGCGCCGACGTCGTCGAAGTCGCCGAACTCTGCTACTCCAAGGCCACCAGCCATCCCGTCCGCTGGGTCGTCGCCGTCCCCGAAGCCTCCCCCATCCAGAAGGTCGAGGACCTCGAAGGCAAGCGCATCGCCACCGAAGCCGTCGGCCTCACCAAGCGCTACCTCGCCGAACACGGCGTCCACGCCGAAGTCGAATTCTCCTGGGGCGCGACCGAAGTCAAGGCGCCCGAGCTGGTCGACGCCATCGTCGAACTGACCGAGACGGGCAGCTCCCTGCGCGCCAACCACCTGCGCATCATCGACACGGTGCTGACCAGCACCACCCGCCTGATCGCCAACAAGGACGCATGGGCGGACCCCGCCAAGCGCGCCAAGCTCGAGCAGCTCGCGATGCTCCTCTCCGGCGCCCTCCGCGCGGAAAGCAAGGTCCTGCTGAAGATGAACGCCAAGAAGGGCGACGTGGCCGCCGTCGCGTCCGTCCTGCCCGCGCTGCATGCGCCGACCGTCAACACCCTCTCCGACCCCAGCTGGGTCGCGATCGAGGCGGTGGTGGACGAATCGGTCGTCCGCGAGATCCTGCCCAAGCTGAAGGCGGCGGGCGCGGAAGGCATGATTGAGCTTGCATTGAACAAGGTCGTGCCGTAGGATGGCAAGACAATCCTTTCAAAAAACAACAGGAGTCAATACATGGGTTCGGTAAAGAAGAAACGCCGCGTCAAGATGGCCAAGCACAAACGCCGCAAACGCCTCCGCGCGGACCGCCACAAGAACAAGTAGGGCGAACGCGCATGCGCGGCCTTCCCGGCACGCCCCGGGCGGCCGCCGCGTTCCTCCTCTGCGGCCTCGTCGCCGCGTGGGGAACCGGTTGCCGCTCCATCCAGAACCCTCCGCCCCCGCAGGACGGAGGGTTCGTGGCAATGCCCCTCGACGATGCGGCCGTGCGCCGCGCCGGGGCCCACGCCTGGTACGCCACCGCGGCGGGCGCGGAGCGGGAGGCCGACTTCGCCGCCGCCTGCGACGCCTACCGCCGCGCCCTCGCCCTCGATCC
This sequence comes from Kiritimatiellia bacterium, assembly GCA_017527155.1. Classification (GTDB taxonomy): domain Bacteria; phylum Verrucomicrobiota; class Kiritimatiellia; order CAIQIC01; family Lenti-01; genus CACXEY01. The sequence continues at coordinate 26,211 of JAFXQI010000046.1, read as the reverse complement.
CGGGTCCTCCCGCGCCGCCCTCGGCGCCGCGTCCATGCTGGTGCGGCTGCACCGCGAGCGCGAAGCCCTGGAACTCGCCGAGGATTTCCTCGCCGGGCATCCCGATTCCGACCGGGTCCTCGGCTGGCTCGGCCAGTACTACGCGACCAACGACGAGCCCGGACGCGCCCGCGAACTCCTCGAACGCCTCGTCGCGCTCGACCCCGCCACGGAATCCAACTGGATGCTCCTCTCCGCCGCGGCCGCCGCCGAACACGGCGACTCGCCGACCGACGACGCGGCGGTCGCCGCCGTCCAGGCCGTCCTCGACCGCGGCATCGCCGCCGCGCCGCCCGCCCTCGACCTCCACCGCCTCGCGGCCCGCATCCAGCTCGCCCGCCTCGACGCCCTCGGGGCCGGACGCGAAGAAGACGCCCGCCGCTCCCTCGACGCCGCCATCGCGCACCTGCGCATCGCCACCGAGGCGGAGCCCGGCGACGGCGCCCCCTGGATCGGCCTCGGGTCCCTGTATCTGCGCGCGGGGAATCCCGCGGAGGCGCTGACCTGCTTCGAGGAAGCCCTCAAGCTCCGTCCCGACGACAGCGCGCTCCGGGAGCGCATCCTGCTCACCCGCTTCCGCATTGCCGGCGCCGGCGGCGGTGACGCCGCCGAAGCGCCCCTGCCCGAGGCCCCCGACGCCGCCACCTGCGTCCGGCAGGGCCGCCTCTACCTGAAAAACCGCCTTCCCGACGAAGCCGAGGCCCAGTTCCGGCGGGCCACCGAGCTCGACCCCGGGTATCCCGACGGCTGGCTCTGCCTCGCCGCCCTCCAGTACCGCGACGATCCCGCCGAAGCCGCCGAGACCCTCCGGCTCGCCGCCGCGCACCTTCCCGACGATCCCGGCATCATCGAGATGCTCGCCGGGTTCACCCTCGCCCTCGACCGTCCGTCCGAGGCCATCGCCCTCTTCGAGCGCGCCGCGGAACTCCACGAACGGGCCGCCGGGGACGACGGCGGGGACGACGACGTCGCCCCCCTCTCCGCCTCCTTCTGCAACAACTACGCCCTGGCCCTCACCCGCGTGCGGCGGCTCGACGAAGCCGCGGGCTGGCTCGTCCGCGGCATGGAAGCCGAACCCGACCTCCACCTCCGCTACATCGCCCTCGCCCTCGACCGCTATTCCTCGCGGACCCAGCGGCGCAACGTCCTCTCCGTCCTGCGCCGCGCCGACAAGCTCACCGGCCACGAAAACGCCGCCCTGTCCATCGCGCAGGCCGCGCTGCTGATGGATGCCGCCGACGCGCCGGGCGCCGTCCGCGCCTTCCGCCGCGCCTTCGACACCATGGAGAAGCATCCCTTCGAGAAGGCGCGCAACCAGACTCCGCGCACCCTCTACTGGTACGGCGTGGCCCTCGAAGGCGCCGGCGAACGCGATGCGTCTCTCGACGTCCTGCGGCGCTGCCTCGAACTCGACCCCGACTTCGCCGAAGCCCTCAACCATCTCGCGTACGTATGGGCGGAAGCCGGCGAAAACCTCGACGAAGCCCTCGACTACAGCCTCCGCTCCCTGGCCGGCGACCCCGACAACGCGGCCTACCTCGACACCCTCGGCTGGATTCACTACCAGATGGGGAACATTCCCGAAGCCGTCCGCCATCTCCACCGCGCCGCCCGCCTCCGTCCGGGCGACGAAACCATCACCGACCACCTCCGCGAGGCCCTCTCCCGCGCCGAAGCCCTCGGCCTCGAACTGCCCGAAGGGGTGCCCGCCGCGACGCCCGCGCCGGATTCCGCCGGTCCGCTGTCCGGCGAAGAAGACGGCGACGGCGACGGCGGTCTGTTCGGCTTCCCTGACGCCGAAGACGAACTCCTCGACGACTTGTAGCGCGGTCTGCCGCCTCCCGGCCGTTTCCCGCCCACAAGGTCGCGCGGAAGCGCGACCTTCCCATTGCGCTCTCCAGGGGGGAGGGACGCGCTTGCGCGCGTCCGCCGCGCGGCCCCGCGGGTGGCCGGGAACGGCTCGTTCGATGAGCCCACCGCACGACCTTGATGTGCCACCCGTTCCGCCATCAACCCGATGCCCCCGCGCGGGATAGGGAGGACAACCGGAAAACGGTTGCGGGAGGAGGAGGAGGGGGATAGCATGGGGGCATGAAGAAGACGAAGGATATCGTGGATGAATCGCGGGCCCATGCAGTGCCGGCGGCGCTGGAGTGGCCGGAGGGCATGGAGCGGGAAGGGGCGGCGGAGGACGCGGCATGGGAATGCGCGGGAGAGCTGGTGTCGTTCGCGACGGCGCCGGACCGGAAGGGGCACGTGCGGCGGCTGGACGGGTTCTGGCGGGACGGGGGGAAGGGAACGCCGGTGCTGTGCTTCGTGCACGGGATGGGGAGCAATTTCTACCGGTCGCGGCTGAAGAAGGCGTTCCTGGAGGCGGGGCCGGCATTCGGGTTCTCGGTGCTGTCGTTCAACAACGCGGGGGCGGAGTCGGGGACGGAGAACGAGGATTTCCGGGAGACGCTCCGGGACCTGGATGCGGCGGCGGCGTACGGGCGGCGGCGGGGGCACCGGACGGTGGTGTGGGTGGGGCACAGTACCGGGTGCCAGAAGAGCGTGTGGTGGCTGGAGCGGCGGCGTCCGGCGGGGCGGACGGCGGTGGCGCTGCTGGCCCCCGCCGACGACCACGCGATCGTGCGGCGGCAGCTGGGGAGGCGCTTCGGGGCGCGCGTGGATTGGGCGCGGCGGCAGGTGGCGGCGGGGAAGCCGGAGGCGCCGGTGCCGGGGCTGTACGAGCGGTTCGGGGCGAAGCGGTTTTTGAGCGTGGCGGACCCGCGGCAGACGGAGGCGGGATTGTTCCGGTACGACGGGCCGCTGACGGTCTTCCGGCGGGTGGCGTGTCCGGTGCTGGCGGTGTTCGGGGCGGAGGAGGAGTTCGCGCCGGTGCCGCCGGGGGAGATGCTGTCGATCTTGGCGCGGCGTACGCGGTCGGCGCGGTTCGCGTCGTGGCTGGTGCCGGCGACGGGACACGGATTCCGCGGATGCGAGGACGCGCTGGCGCGGGAGACGTGCCGGTGGCTGGCGGCGGCGCTGCGGGGGGCGGGACGGAGGGCGGAGTCGTGAGAATCGTCGGCGGCGAACTGGGCGGGCGGCTCCTGCGGGCGCCGGCGGAGGGGGCGAGACCGACGCAGGAGAAGGTGCGCGCGGCGGTGTTCTCGGCGCTGGCGGCGTACGTGCCGGGGACGCGGGTGCTGGATCTGTTCGCGGGGAGCGGGGCGATGGGGCTGGAGGCGTGGAGCCGGGGGGCGGCGTACGTGGAGTGGGTGGAGAACGCGCCGGCGGTGCTGCGGGTGCTGAAGCGGAATCTGGCCGATTTGGGAGCGCCGGGGGAGTTCCGGGTGCGGGCGGCCGACGCGATTCGGTGGCTGGAGGGACGGGCGGTGGGGGCGTTCGATCTGGTGATGGCGGACCCGCCATACCGGGAGGGGACGGAGGGGGGATACGCGGGGCGGATCGCGGGGCTGCTCGCGGCGAACGGGTGGGTGCGGGAGGGCGGCATCTTCGTGTACGAGACGGAGGGGCGGGAGGAGCCGCCGGAGGCGGAGGGGTGGACGCTGGTGCGCGATCGGAGGTACGGGAAGACGCGGGTGTGGATTTGGCGGAGGGGGTGAGGGGACAGGGGGCGGGGGAAGAGAGGGGGGATTTTTCATGGGCGGAAGGTTGGTGGAAACGGGGAGGAAATGCTTGTGTTTTCCTTGATATCGCGAGTGGGTGGGATGGGGGCGGAGGGTGGGTGGGAAGGGTGGGTGGGGTAGGGGGAGGGTACGAGCGACGGGGACGCGCTCCGGCAGGGGTGGGGGGTTGATTCGGCGGGCGGGATGGGGTACAAGGGGACGGTCAACCGCAAGGAGGTTTCATGCAGACGAATGGTAACAGGAAGTCCGGGTTCACGTTGGTGGAATTGATGACGGTCATCGCGATCATGGCGTTGCTGTCGGCGCTGGTGCTGGGGCTGGCCGGGAACGCGCAGAAGACGGCGGCGCGCAAGCGGGCGGCGTCGGAGGTCGAGCAGCTGTCGAGTTTCGTGACGGACTACCTCGCGGAGTACGGGCGGGTTCCGAGTTCGCCGGCGGCGCTGAGCAACGCGCTGGCCGAGGCGGGGCACGCGCTGACGAACATGGTCGATCCGTGGGGCATGACGTACGTATACAGCAACACGTCGAAGCAGACGTTCTACCTCTACTCCTACGGTGGCTCGGAAACGAACGCCGCGCAGTGGATCGGCAACACCCCCGGCGGGGAGTGAGCGGCGCCATGGCCAGGGTGTGCGTGCTGGTGGCGGACGGCTCGGAAGAGCTGGAAACCGTGGCGGTCGTGGACGTTCTGCGGCGGGCGGGCGCGGAAGTGGTCCTCGCGGGGGTGGCCGGGGCGCGTCCGGTGAAGGCGTCGCGCGGCGTGGGGCTGGTTCCGGATGCGGCGTGGGATGCGGCGGCGGCGGACGGGTTCGACGCACTGGTCGTGCCCGGCGGCATGGGCGGCGTGGAGGCCATCGGCGCGGACGCCGGCGTGCTGGAAGCGTTGCGGCGGGCCGCGGCGGCCGGCAAGTGGGTGGCCGCCATCTGCGCGGGACCGCAGGTGCTGGACAGGGCGGGGGTGCTGGAGGGCAAGCGGTACACGTGCTATCCGGGGCTGAACCGGAGCGCGATCCGCTCCGGCGCGTGGCAGGACGAGCCGGTGGTCGTGGACGGGAAGCTCGTGACGAGCCAGGGACCGGGCACGGCGGTGGCGTTCGCGCTGACGCTGGCGGAGCTGCTGGAGGGGCTGGATGCGGCGCAGCGCACGGCGGCGGGGATGCTGCTGGAGTGGCCGCCGGAAGAGGCGTGAGGGACGGGATTTTCCGGCCATGCTTCGCGAATACGGCGTTTATCCCGGGCTGGAGCGGGTGGAGGTGCCCTTCGAGGCGGGGGAGGCGGACGTGCCGCGCTACGTGGACTGCTACATCCAGGACGCGGAGCGGCGCGCGGAGGGATACCCGCCGGACATGGGCGGGGGACGCTTCGCGCCGGGCGACTACCGCTATGCGTTCCAGGTGCTGCTGTGGCTGCTGAGGACGAAGCGGATCGCGCGCGGGGCGAAGTTCCTGGAGTGGGGCAGCGGGCAGGGGATGGTCGCGATCCTGGCCCAGCTGCTGGGGCTGGAGGCGACGGGCGTCGAACTGGACCCGCGGCTGGTCCTGGAGTCGCGCGAGCTGGCGGCGCGGTTCGACACGCTGGCGCGGTTCGTGCGGGGGACGTACGACCCGGAGTCGGCGGACCCGGACATCGACGTGGTGACGGCGGAGGGGCGCGCGGCGGTGTACGTGTATCCGTGGCCGGGCGAGGAGGCGTTCTTTTTGCGGCTGTTCGAGGACACGGCGGACGAGGGAACCTACCTGCTCGTGTGCCTCGGGCCGGAGGACGTCCGCGTCTACCGCAAGATTCCCGCGTCCGCGCCGTGAAACTGCTCGTCCACGCCTGCTGCGCCTGGTGTCTCGGCAAGGCCCTGCCGGGGCTGGCAAAGGAAGGGGTGGGGGACGGCGGGGCGACGGTGTTCTGGTACAATCCGAACATCCATCCGCTCATCGAGTACCGGCGGCGGCTCAAGGCGCTCAAGATGCTGTGCGAACGGGCGCGCTTGCCGCTGGAGACGGAGGACGAATACGGTCTGGTGGAGTTCTGCCGCGCCATCCACGGGCGCGAGACGGTGCCCGCTCGGTGCGGCATCTGCTACGCCATGCGGATGCGGCGGGCGGCGCGCGCGGCGAAGGAGGGCGGATACGACGCGTTCACGACGACCCTCCTGACGAGCCTCCAGCAGCACCACGAGCTGCTGCGCGCGGCGGGCGAGGCGGCGGCGGAAGAGTTCGGCGTGGCGTTCCTCTACCGCGATTGGCGCGGCGAGACCGCGGACCCGGCGCTCCTCAAGTGGCTCTACAAGCAATCGTACTGCGGGTGCGTCTTCAGCGAATACGACCGCTACCGCGCCACCACGACCCACCTCTGGCCGCCGCCGGGCGGGGGCGGGGAGGGCGGTCCCGCATGAACGGCATGGAATGCTTGGGAAAAAGCGGAGAGCATGACTCCACGGGTGGGGCGGGCACTCCGTACGAGCCGAATGGAACCAGGGCGGCTCGCTCGGAGAGCTCGCCCCACCCGTGCGGCCATGGCGTTTCCGGAAGGGCGCTGGTGGTGTTCTGCCGGAGGATCGGGGAGGTGCGGAGCGGATGGTTCCCGGAAGAAGCGGCGCTCGTGGAGGGAGCGGCGGAGTGCCGTCGGCGGGAGTTTGCCGCGGCGCGGGGGCTGGCGCACGAGGCGATGGAGAAGCTCGGGGTGGCGGCCGCCCCTGTGTTGCGTTCGGAACGCGCCCCGCGCTGGCCGGAGGGCGTGACGGGGGCGCTGGGCCACGCATCGGGACGGAAGGGGCAGGATGGCTGGGCGGCGGCGGCGGTGGGCCGGGCAGACGCCGTGCGGGGAATCGGAATCGACCTGGAATGGGCAGGGAGGGTAGGGGAGCGGCTGTGGTCGCGGCTCTTCAACGAAGCGGAACGGCGTGCCCTGGAAGCCATGCCGGAGGGCGAGTGGCAAACCCTCTCCGCGGGCATCGGGTTCTCCGCGAAGGAGGCCTTCTACAAGCTCTTCCAGCCCCTGACCGGACGCTGGGCGGATTTCCATGACGCCACGGTGACGGCGCGGCAGGACGGCGGGTTCACGCTGGAATGCGCGGCGGAGCTGCCGGGCATCCCGTCCCGTCTGGAAGGCCGCTGGATGCGGCCGGCTCCCGGAGAAGCTCCGGATCTGGTTTTGTGCCTGCTGGCCTTGTCCGTGGATGGGACTTCCCTTTTGCCGGATTTCCCGGCATCCTTTTCCGTGCCATGAAAAAGTCCATCCTGGAGCGGGTCCAAAAAAGGTACGGCCGGTTTGGGTCCCCCGGACGGGTAGGGCGAGCTCTCCGAGCGAGCCGTGCCGAGCGTCTGGGCGGCTCGCACGGAGTGCTCGCCCTACCCCTCTCCGGAACGGCGGTCTTGGCATTCCTCCTCCTCCTGTTTGCGGGCACCGCGCGCGCGCAGTTCGGGAATTGGGAACCCGACTACGAGCTCATCTCCTCCACGGGCCAGACCATCCTCGACCGGTATGCGCCGGACGCCATCCGCAAGCAGTTCGATTTCGCGTCGCCGGGCGAACTCGCGTCCTGGTTCGGGATGCTCCGCGGCGCGCTGGACGGCGACGACCTGGCCGCGCTGGCCGATTTCCAGCCCGCCGCCCGGCAGGCGCTGGCGTTCCTGTCCGCTCTCCCCCAGACCCAGGGCGTCGCGGACTGGCTCTCCGCCCGCCTGGACTACCTCGATGTCGCCGCCGAAGCCGTGCGCGCCATCCCCGGGCCCGTCGCGCCCTCCAAACCGGTTGTATCGGGCAAGCCGAAGCCTTCTCCTTCCACCGGCGGAAAGTCCGCAGCCAAGCCGACCGCGCCTCCCGCGAAATCCCGCGCCGAACTCGCCCGCGAACGCTACGCGGAGAGTACCCGGACGTGGATCCGCAGGCTGGAGAAACGTCCCGCCCCCTCCCGCGCGGCGGCGCTGCTTCCGGGGGTGAAGGCCGCGTTCCGTGCACAAGGCGTCCCCGAGGCCCTCGTCTGGCAGGCGGAAGCGGAATCCTCCTTCAATCCCGCGGCGCAAAGTCCCGTCGGGGCGCGCGGCCTCTTCCAATTCATGCCGGCGACCGCCAGGGAGTACGGCCTCTCCCTCGAGCCCGCCGACGAACGCCTCGACCCCGCCAAGAGCGCGGCGGCGGCGGCCCGCTATCTCTCCAGGCTCCACGACCACTTCGGCGACTGGTCCCTCGCGCTGGCCGCCTACAACTGCGGCCCCGCCCGCCTCTCCAAGGCCCTCGCCAGGACCGGCGCCAGGACCTTCGCCGACGTGCAGTCTTCCCTCCCCTCCGAAACCCGCTTGTACGTTCCCAAGATCGACGCCCTCCTGCAACTCCGCGAGCACACCTCGCTCGCCGCCTTGTGACCGCTCTTCCTTCAGGCCCGGCGCATCTCCGCCTTGTACAAGCCCCCAGGATGCGGAGAAGCGCCCTTCAGGCCCGCGCCGGATACGCCGGACTTGAAAAGCGGTCCGTTTTGTGGTCGAATCCTCCCTGCGTTGCCCCGGTAGCTCAGTTGGACAGAGCGGTGGTTTCCTAAACCGCAGGTCGCAGGTTCGATCCCTGTCCGGGGTACGCCTTCGCAGGGAGGGGAGGGGGGCCGCTCAGCGGGCGGCGTCCTGCTTGGCGAGGATGCGGATGGCTTCGATGGCGGTCTTGATGCCTTCTTCGATGCCGACCTTCGCCACGATGGGGGTGTCGGCGTAGGTCAGGCCGATCGTCGCCAGGACTTCGCCGGCGCGGACGCGGCGGATGCTCGACACCACGAACAGCGCCGCCGACTCCATCGAGGTGGAGATGACGTTCGACTTGTACCAGGCGTTCCACTTGGCTTCGATGTCTTCGCGGATCGGGATGTCCTTGTCTTCGATGAAGAACGCGTCCTTGCAGTGCCCGATGCCGGTGTGCGCGGGGTAGCCGAGGTTCGCGGCGGCCTGGCGCAGGGCGAGCGTGACGTCGAGGTCGGCCACGGCCGGGTAGGAAATCGGCACGTACTGGCGGGTGGTGCCTTCCTCGCGGACGGCGCCGGTCGTGATGCAGAGGTCGCCGAGCTTGACTTCGGGCTGCAAGGCGCCGCAGGTGCCGATGCGGATGAAGGTGTCGGCGCCGCACTTGATGAGTTCCTCGACGGCGATGGCCGTGGAGGGGCATCCGATGCCGGTGGAGCAGCAGGAGACCTTGATGCCGTCCACGGTGCCGGTGAAGGTCCGGTACTCGCGGTTGAAGGCGACTTCCTTCGCGTCGTCGAAGAAGGACGCGATCAGCGGCGTGCGGCCGGGGTCGCCGGGCAGGATGACGTAGCGGCCGATGTCGCCGCGCTTGAGGTGGACGTGGTACTGCATCTCGGCGGGGGCGGCCTTCTTGGCCGGTTTCTTCGCGGCGGGTTTCTTGGCGGCGGGCTTCTGGACGGGTTTCTTGGCGGTGGCCATGGGGGTTTCTCCTTGGGTTGGGGTTAGAGGATGTTGGCGGCGGCGAGTTCGGCGAAGAACTGGACGATCAGCTTCTTCATGTTCGCCATCGCGCGCTGGGTGGTTTCGGTGACTTCCTGGTGGGTGAGCGGCTGGTCCAGGATGCCGCTGGCCATGTTCGTGATGCACGAGAGGCCGAGGACGCGCAGTCCGGCCGCGTTGCCGATCATCGCCTCGGGCACGGTGCTCATGCCGACGGCGTCGGCGCCGAGCGCGCGCCAGGCGCGGATTTCGGCGGGCGTTTCGTAGGTCGGGCCGGTCCCGGCGAGGTAGACGCCCGCGCGCAGGGCGACGCCGGCCGCCGCGCCCGCCTTCTCCAGCAGCGCCTGGAGGCCGCGGTCGTACACGCGCGACTGGTCCGGGAACCGCGGGCCCCAGAACGGGTCGTGCGCGCCGAGGAGCGGCGTGACACCCATCATGTTGATGTGGTCGCGGATCACCATCAGGTCGCCGGGCCGCCACTCGGGGACGGTGCCGCCCGCGGCGTTGGTCAGGAAGAGGGCCTTGCATCCGGCCATCTTGGAGATGGCGGTCGGGATGGCGACGGCGTCCCAGCCGACGCCCTCGTAGTAGTGGCGGCGGCCCTGGAACACGAACGTTTCGATGCCGGAAAGTTTGCCCCGGAGGAGGCGTCCCGCGTGCCCCACGACGCCGGTCGCGCCGAGGCCGGGGATGTCGGAATAGGATATCTCGCCGAGCTTGTCGAAGGCGGCGGCGACTTCGCTCCAGCCGCTGCCCAGCACGAGGGCGATCTTGGGTGCGGCGCCCGGGAAGGCGGATTTGACGGCGGCGTAGGCCGATTCCATCGCTTGGTGGTCGATCATGGGGACTCCTTTGCTTGGGTTTCTGGTTGTTCCGCCAGTGTGGCGCTTCGCGCGCCCGCGCGCAAGCCGCGAGGGAAGGACCTCGGTCAAGCGTTTCGCCGCCGGCTATCGTGCCGGATGCTCTTCGGGGACCGCGCGGAACCAGTCGATGGCTTGGTCGCGGAGGCGCGAGAGTTTCGGAGAGAGTTCCTTCTCGCGCAGGAAGCCGATGAGTTCGTGCTTGGTCGCGTCCACGAGGTCGGGCCGGGGCGGCGGCGGCGGCGGCAGGGGGCGCGCCGGGCGTCTGGTGTGGCGCTCGCGTGAGGGGCGGATGCGGCGGGGGCCCAGCAGCTGCGGGATGCCGAGCTTTTCTTCGACGTGCTTCCGCAGGCGCGAGAAGTTCCGGTGGTCGCGCAGGAGGCGTGCGAGACGGCGGCGGGCGGTCGCGTATGGCTCGCGGAGGTCGGCGGGAATGGCGCGGTCGGGCGTGGCGCCGGGAAGAAGCCATTCGAGCGGGAGGCGGTTGTCGAGGGCGAGGAGCTGGCGGAGGCGCTGGGCGAGCTTCTTGTAGCGGACGAGGGTGGAATAGTTGGCGGGGATGCGGCGGTCGGCAAGCCACCCCTTCATGCCGGGGGCGCGGGAGTGGATGCGTTTCTGGCCGTTGCCGAGTTTCTTGAAGCCGAGCTTCGAGTGGTCGAGCGTGGGTTCGAGGTCGGCCAGGCGGGAGCCGAGGCGCAGGCGCACGGCGAGGGTGCGGGGCTGGATTCCGATGTCGGCCGCGAGTTCGGCGGGCGTGGGGGCGCCGCGCAGGGACGGGCTTTCCGGGAGCGTTTCGCGGAGGCGCTGGCGGCGCTTGAGTTCGCGGACGATGGCGAGTCCCGTCTCGGTGGCGGCGAACACCGTGAACGCGGCGACGCTCACGCCGAGGACGAGGGGAACGAGACCGAGGGCGATGCCGGGATGTTGGCTCCCGGCGATGTCGAGGCCGGCGCGGGTGATGGGGGTGGTGCGGGAGGAGGCGGTCTTGAGGATGTTCATGGCGGGGAGTGTGACGGGGAAACGGGGGGATGTCAAGGAAATTCACGTGATTGCAAAAGTGCGATGGCGGGGCGGTTGCAGGGGAGGGGGCGGGGTCAGACCCGGGTTTGGCCGGAGAGGACGCGGCGGTAGTCTTCCAGGTTGGCGCGGAGAAGGGCCGGGGTGTCGAGGCCGTAGGGACAGCGCGAGGCGCAGCGGTTGCAGTGGGTGCAATGGTCGATCTTGGCCATCTCGGCCTGCCACCCGGGGGTGAGCCAGGCCTTGGACGGTGCGCGGCGGAGGAGAAGGGAGGTGCGGGCGCAGTTGTTGATCTGGATTCCCTGTGGGCAGGGCATGCAGTAGCCGCAGCCGCGGCAGAAGGAGCCGGAGAGTTCTTCGCGGTCGCGGGCGATGGCGGCGGCGCGGTCGGCGTTCATGGCGGGCGGGGCGTCCATGAAGCGGAGCCATTCGTCGAGTTCGGTTTCGCGCTGGATGCCCCAGATGGGGAGGACGCCGGGGAATTGGCGGATGTAGGCCATCGCGGCGTCGGCGCGGCGGATGAGTCCGCCGGCCAGGCCTTTCATGGCGACGAAGCCGACGCCGAGGTCGGCGCAGCGCCGGACGAGGGCTTCTTCGCGGGGCGTGGCGAGGTGGGAGAAGGGGAACTGGAGGGTTTCGTAGATGCCGGACCCGGCGCATTCTTCGGCGACGGCGATGAGGTGGGCGGTGATGCCGATGTGGCGGATTTTGCCTTCGGTCTTGGCCTTGAGGAGTTCTTCGACCATGCCGGTGCCGTCCCCGGGACGCCAGCAGCGGGGGGCGCAGTGGAACTGGTAGACGTCGATGCAGTCGGTCTTGAGGGCGCGGAGGGAGGTTTCCAGGTCGGCGCGGACGCCGGCGGGGGTGCGGGCCATGGTCTTGGTGGCGATGCGGAGGCCGGTCCAGGAGCCGCCGAAGGCGCGGCCGAGCTTTTCTTCGCTGTCGCTGTAGGCGCGGGCGGTGTCGAAGTAGGTCATGCCGCCGTCGCGGGCGCGGCGGAGGAGGCGGACGGCGTCGGAGGTCGGCACGCGCTGGACGGGGAGGGCGCCGAAGGCGTTGCGGGGGGTGGTGATGCCGGTGCGGCCGAGGGGGATGGTTTCGAGGTTCATGGGGGAGACTTTGCCACGGGGGAAGACGGGGGGCAACCTTGGATTCGGAGGGGGATGTTCATGGAAGGGAGGATGGGTGGGGAAGGGGGGATTGGCGGGGATTTCACGTGATTGCAAACGGCGGGGAGGAGGGCGGATGGGGAGGGTGAAGCAAAAATGGGTTGTGCGGGAGGGGGATGGTCGGTATGGTACAAACGGATTGACGTTTTGAATGGAGAAATCGCGATCATGAGAAAAGCGGAAAAATGGATGGTTTGGGCCGTGGCGTGCGTGGCGCTGGCGGCCGGGCTGCTGGGGTGTTCGGAAAAGGAGCCGGACGAGGTCCAGGTGCTGCTTCCGGAAAAGGGCACCACCGTGCAGCGGGCGCCGTGGATGGACGGGGAGCGCTGGGGCATGACGCCCGCCGATATCCGCACCGGGCTGGGAAAGGCGCCGGAGCTGCAGTCGAAGACGTCGGATTACTATCCGGTGCAATTCGAGGGGAAGGCGGCGCTGGCGCAGTATGTGTTCCGCCAGGGGACGGCCAACGGGGGACAGCGGGAGCTGGTGCGGAAGATCGTGTATCTGGCGCATCCGAAGCGGGCGGCGTTCCTGCCGTCGATGTCGCGGGCGCAGGCGGCGGAGGTGTTCGGGACGGTCCGGAAGTCGGTGGAGGCGAAGCTCGGCAGGGCGTCGGTGGTCACGCAGGAGGTGGCCGTGAGCGTGAAGCTGGAGAGCCAGTCGCGGGTGGCCGGGGACCGGGTGAAGGCCGCGGAGAAGGAGGTCCGCGCGCTGGAACGGGAGATGGAGGCAAAGCGGCACGATCTGCAACGCCAGTACGCGGGGAAGAAGAACAAGAACGCGATGGTGGCGGCCGGGCTCGTGGAGACGGAGAAGGCGATGCAGACGGCGCAGCGGAAGTTGATGGCCCTGAAGAGCGAGCAGCACCAGATCCAGCAGGCCATCCACGAGGAGTGCGAGGCGCTGCCGGAGGGGGAGAGGCCGTTCCACTGGGAGTGCAATTGGACGGCGACGGACGGGGCGGTGGCGCTCTACTTGACGGCGAATGTGGACAGGACGCATTTGGCGTTGAGTTTCGAGGCGCCGGAGTGAGAAGGGAAAGGAGAAAAGGGAAAAGTGAAAAGAGGCGGGAGGGGAACCGGCCCGACGGGGCGGGCCGGGGCAGGACTCGGATGGGGGGAGGGAGGAGGGAGGGGACAAACGACGGGGGGTTGGGCCCTCGAACCCCCGGAGAGGTGCGCCCTGCGGGCGGGGACGTGGAAGGAGAAGCGGGTGGGCCGCCCGCGCTCCGACAGAGGGGGTCAGGAATCTTCTTCGCCGGTGATTTCGCGGAGGACGTCTTCCAGGGTGATCAGGCCGATGGTTTCGCAGCGGTCGTCGGTGACGAGGAAGAGGGGTTGGCGGGTGACGCGCATGCGGGGGAGGAGATGGTCGGCGGGAAGGTACTGGGCGACGAGTTGGGGGGGGCGCATGTAGTCGGTGGCGGTCTTGGTGGCGAGGTCCGGGGCGTCGTCGGAGAGGATGTCGAAGATGTTCAGGATGCCGGTGAAGGTTTTTTTGTCGGGGTCGTAGACGGGGAAGCGGTTGTATTCGTGGAGGCGCGCGGTTTCCAAAATCTGCGGGACGGTGGCGCTCGACAGGACGGAGACGATGTCGCGGCGGGGCGTCATGAGGGTGCGGCAGGTGTGGTGGGTGAGGCCGAAGACGCCGTGGATCATTTCGGTTTCGTGGGGGGTGAGGACGCCGGATTGGAGGCCTTCGCCCGCAAGGTGGAGGAGTTCTTCGCGGGAGAGGGCCATCTTGCGGGTGGTGTCGGTCTGCGCGGCGTCGGGGATGAGGCGGTGGATGATGGCGTTCACGGCGATGGAGAGGGGGCGGAGGATGCGCGCGGCGAGGCGGAAGAGGCCCGCGAAGCGGAGGGTGCGAACGGGGGAGGCCTGGAACCAGCTCTTGGGGATGTATTCGCAGCAGACGAGGACGCCCAGGGTCAGGAGGGCGCCCATGACGGCGGCGCCGGGCGCGCCGGCGAGTTCGTGTCCGAGGGAGGCGGCGAGGACGGAGGCGAAGACTTGGGAGAGGTTGGTGCCGAGGAGGGTGGTGCCGAGGAGGTCGTCGGTGTGGGTGAGGTAGTGGCGGATGGTCGCGGCGCCCGGGATGCCCCGCCGGACGAGGTGCTGCAGGCGGAGGCGGTTCATGGAGAGGATGCCGGTCTCCATCCCGGCGAAGAAGGCGGAGGCGACCATGCAGAGGAGGAGGCCGAGGAGCCGGAGTTCGAATTCGAGGGTGACTACCATGGGAGGCCTCCTTCGGCGGAGGGGGCGGGGGAGTCGGGGGCGGGGGATTGGGAGGACGGGGGGGAGGGGAGTTTCTGGACGTGGGCGATGAGGACGCGGAGTTTGATGGTCTGCATGACGCGGACGCGGACGCCCTGGGCTTCGACGGTGTCGCCGGATTCGGGGACTTTGCCGAGGTGTTCGGAGATCCAGCCGGAAAGGCGGTCGGAGGTGTCGGCTTCGAGGGAGAGGGCGAGTTTGCGGTTGAGTTCTTCGAGGGAGATGGAGGCGTCGACGAGCCAGGCGTCGGGGGCGACGGGCTGGAAGACGGGGCGGGGGCGGGAGAGGGTGGTGTAGATGTCGCCGGTGATTTCTTCGAGGATGTCGCCGCGGGTGAGGATGCCGGCGGCGCCGCCGTATTCGTCGGCGACGATGGCGACGCGGATGCGGTTTTTCTGGAACCGGGAGAGGAGTCGGTTGAGTTGGGCGCTCTCGGGGACGAAGACGGGCGGGAGGGTGGCGGCGGGGATGGAGTGGGCGGGGTCGAGGAGGTATTTGCGGACGTCGAGGAAGCCGGCGATGTTGTCGAGGTGGGAGCGGTAGAGGATGAGGTAGTGTTTGCGGGAGCGGCGGGCGATGGCGAGGTAGTCTTCGTCGGGGTCGTCGAGGTCGATGCCCGCGAAGTCGACGCGCGGGGTCATGACGTCGGCCGCGGAGAGGTCTTCCAAATCGACGATGGATTTGATCATGGCGAGTTCGTCGGCGTTGATGACGCCTTCTTCGCCGGAGATGTCGAGGACGGTCTCGAATTCTTCTTCGGACAGGGTCTTGCCCGCGGGGCGGAAGTGGCGGGCGAGGCGGCGGTTGACGAGTTCGAGGAGGAGCCGCAGGGGCGCCAGGACGCGCGCGAGCAGGCGCAGCGGGGGGGAGGCGGCGCGGATGATGGCGGCGGTGTGCAGGAGGCCGACGTTCTTGGGGCCGACTTCGCCGAAGAAGATGAGGAGGATGGTGATGGCCGGGACGGCAACGAGTTCGTCCCAGCGCTGCCAGGCCGGCGGGACGAGGTAGTGGACGAGGGTGTAGCCAATGTTGGAGAGGGCGATGTTGACCAGGGTGTTGCCGATCAGGATGGTGGAGAGCAGCCGGGTCGGGTTGGAGAGCATGAGGCGGAGCTGCTCGCCGACGGTGGGGTTCTCTTCGCCGATGCGCCGCAGCTGGAGGGGGTCCACCGAGAAGAACGCGGTCTCGGAGCTCGAGAAGAACGCGGAGCAGGCGGTGAGGAGGAGGAAGAGGGTGAGGAGGAGGAGGGTCATAAGGTTGAAGTGAAAAGTGAAAAGTGAAAAGTGAAAAGAGAGCGGCGGAAAAAGCGGATGGGGAAGCGGGAGGGATGGCGGGAGGGGGGTGATTTTTCAGCCACAAAGGACACAAAGGGCGCAAAGGGGTAAGGGAGAGAGGAGGATGGGAAGCACAAAAGGGCAGAAAGGGCAGGGATGCGGGAGGGATGTTCGCGCGGAGACGCGGGGGAAGTTTTCCAATGATTGGAAAGTTTTTTTCCAATGGTTGGAAAATTCAGGCGGATTTTTCCAATGATTGGAAAGTTTTTTTCCAATGGTTGGATAATTTCCGGGTGGCCGGCGGCGCGGCCACGGCAGGACGCGGACGGGGAAAGGGAATGTGCGCCGTTGTTCATGACCGTGCCTTTGCAAGGAGCGCCAGCCAAATCACCGCCGCAAACAAGAGCCAGTGCGCGCCGAAGACGAGCGGCGCCTTGCGGTCCTTCTCCTCCAAGCCGAGCTTCAAATACCGAAAGGGCTGGACGAAAACGAGCCCGAAGGCCGATATCAAGTCGAGCGGCCTGTAGGGTTGCGCCCGCTTCCACCGCTCGTACATGTACCCATCAAGCCCAAGCATCGACACCGCCAGCAGGAAACAGAGGCACGAGAGTTTTGCGGAAGGGCTCATCACGCCGCTCCTTTTGGGCTTTCCCCGCAAGCGGACGGGGCGCGGCTGGAAGCCGCACCTCCGGAAGCCACGCAACGGTTGTGCAAAAGGTGCCGCTCCGCTTCCGGGGGTGCGGCATCTTGCCGCGCCGTCGTGCAAGGGATGTGCAAGGGATTGGGGTTTTCGTTCGGCATGTCAAATGCTGGGGGCAATTCCAAACACGCAAAAGGAGACGAGGGCGTTGTAGGCCGCCAAGGCAAGCCAGCCGAAAAGCCTCGCGCGCGGGCTTTCCGTTTTCCACCAACGGCGGAGGCCCCAGATCACGGCGGCGTAGAGCAACGGGACGCCCACCAACAATGATCCAATCGCCACCCACGTCCCGCCTTGCACATGAAATGCAAACCCACCGCAACACACCAAAATCAACGGTCCCAATGCCGCTGTGGCGGTGACAAACAATGGGAGTAGCAGCAGGCCCAGGACATCGAGGACCGAGACAACGCAAAACGAGAATCCCTGCGGGTTGGCGGCAAGGATGCCGACAACTTGGCCGACGATGAACGCACCCAACAGTGCCAGCAATTTCCGGCCCGCAGATGCGGGGGCGGACGGGAGGCGGGAGGAGGGCGGACGGGTGGGCGGCACAGAGGGCTCCCGGCAAGACGGGGACGGGGAGGGTGGGGGGATGGGAGGGGTGGGGGTCATTCGCGGCCGAATTTGCGGTGGAGTTCGCGGAGGGGGGTCAGGATGACGGTGGGTTTGCCGCGGGGGGAGGTGTAGGGCATCTCGGTGCGGGAGAGGTCGCGGACCAGGGTCTCGAGTTCGAGGTCGGTCAGGGGTTGTTCGCGGGCGACGGCGAGGCGGCTGGCGCGTTCGGCAATCAGCGGGCGCGCCCAGTCGCGGGCCGCCGTGCGGCCGGACTGGGCCAGGGCGTCGGCCAGGTCGGAGAGGAGTTCCGCCGGCGGCGCGGAGGGGGGAAGGTCCGCGGGGAGGGCGTCGAGCAGCAGGGTGCCGCTGCCGAATTCGCTCAGGCCGAAGCCCATGTCGCGCAGGGTCGGAAGGTGGCGCAGGAGGGTGTTGTGCTGGGTGGGGGACAGGGTCACCGGGACGGGCGGGAGGAGGCCCTGGGAGGGGACGGCGCCCGCGGTCGCGGCGGCGAGCATGCGCTCGTAGAGGATGCGTTCGTGCGCGGAGCGGGGGTCGAGGATGACCAGGCCGTCGGGGGTCGAGAGGACGGCGTAGGGGCCGGTGCGGCCGAGGATGTGGAAGGTGGACCAGGGGGTGGAGGGGGGAGGGACGGGGGAGGGGGTGGGGGTGGGGGCGGACGGGGGCGCCCCCTGCGGAACGGGGACAGGGGGGGCGGGGGACGGGGAGGGGGCGGGAGGAGGGGCGGGCGGGAGGTCGAGGCCGGTTTGGATGGAAAAGGTGGGAGGGGGCGGGAGGGGGGCGGACGGGGCCGGCCCCGGCGGAACGGGGACAGGGGTGGGGGGAGGGGGGGGAGGGAAGGGGGCGGGGTAGGCGGGTTTTTCGTCGCGGCGGCGCCACTCGCCGATGGGGCGGGCGGGCTCGCGCGGGGAGCCGCCGATCGCCAGGCGGAGGGCTTCGACGATGATGTCGCGGACTTCGGTGGGATGGCGGAAGCGGACTTCCTTCTTGGCCGGATGGACGTTGACGTCGACTTGGTCGGCGGGCAGGGCGATCTGCAGGAAGAGGGGGGCGTAGCGGCCGCCGGGAAGGGTCTCGCGGTAGGCGGTCTGGATGGCGTAGTTGATGACCGGGGAGCCGGAGGGGCGGCCGTTGATCATCACGACCTGCCATTCGCGGTCCATCCGGCTGAACGGCGGCAGGCCCGCCAGGCCGCCGATGGAGACGGCCCCCGAAGCGTGGCGGACTTCGCGCAGGTGGGAGGCGAGTTCGCGGCCGTAGAGGTCGCGGACGCGGTCGAGCAGGGTCGGGGCCGCGGGAAGGCGGTGGAGGGTTTCGCCGTCGGCGGTGAGGGTGAATTCGACGTCGGGATGCGCCAGCGCCTCCAGCGTGAAGGCGTGGCGGATGTGGGTGAACTCGGTCGCGGCGGAACGCAGGAACTTGCGGCGGGCGGGGACGTTGTAGAAGAGGTTCCGCACGGTGATTTCGGTGCCGGGCGGGGCGCCGGCGTCGCGTACGTCGGCGATGGAGCCGCCGTTGACCTGGATCTCGGTGCCGGCGGGGTCGCCCGCGCGCTGGGTCACCATCGTGAACTGCGACACGGCGGAAATGGCCGCCAGGGCTTCGCCGCGGAAGCCCATCGTGGCGATCGTGTCGAGGTCGGAGAGGGCGCGCAGTTTGCTCGTGGCATGGCGTTCGAGGGAGAGGAGGGCGTTGTCGCGGTCCATGCCGCAGCCGTCGTCGCGTATGCGGAGCATGCGGGCGCCGCCGCCGTCGGCTTCGACGTCGATGTGCCGCGCGCCCGCGTCGAGGGAGTTCTCCACCAGCTCCTTGAGGACAGAGGCGGGACGCTCGACGACTTCGCCGGCGGCGATCTGGTTGATCACGGCGTCGGGGAGCAGGCGGATGGCGGGGCTGGAGGGAGGGGCGCTCACGAGGGGAGAGAATGGCGAAAACGGGGGGAAATGCAAGTGGCAAGTGAAAAGATGCGGGGCGACGGCGGGGCGGGCGGGACGGGGGGCGGCGGGCTGACAGCCCGCCGTCAGGAAGGGGGGGGGGAGCGGTGCGCCCTGCGGGCGGGAATGTGGGAGGGGAAAGCGGGCGGGCCGCCCGCGCTCCGACAGGGGGGAGGGCTCAGATGTCGAAGGGTTCGACGGGGCAGTCGGGGAGGGAGGAGAGGAAGGTGCGGCCGTAGGGTTTCTTGAGGAGGCGGGAGTCGAGGACGACCACGACGCCGGTGTCGGTCGCGGAGCGGAGGAGGCGGCCGAAGCCCTGGCGGAACTTGAGGACGGCTTCCGGGAGGGAGTAGTCGTGGAAGGGACTGCCGCCGTTGTCCTTGATGCGCTGGAGGCGGGCGGCGGTGACGGGGTGGTCGGGGACCGCGAAGGGCAGGCGCGTGATGATGACGTTGGAAAGGGCGTCGCCGCGGACGTCGACCCCCATCCAGAAGCTGGTGAGGCCGAAGAGGACGCATTTGCGGCCGGCGCGGCGGCGGTAGGCGTCGAGCATGTGGCGGTTGGACTGGCCTTCGCCCTGGACGTAGAGGACGAAGCCTTCGTCGGCCAGGGTGCGGCGGACGGCGGCGGCGGTGCGCTTCATCATCTTGTCGCTCGTGAAGAGGGCGAAGGCGCGTCCGTCGGTGCGCCGGACCCACTGGAGGATGCCGCGGGCGACGGCGTCGGTGTAGGCGTCTTCCTGCCGCATGGGATCGGGCGCGTTGGCCGCGACGTGCAGGCGCATCTGGAGGGCGTGGTCGAAGGGGGAGCCGAGGCACAGCAGGCGGGCGGCGGGTTCGTCGGCGCCGATGCGGTCGCGGAAGTAGTCGAGCTTGCCGCGGACGGCCAGGGTGGCGCTGGTCATGACGACGGTGGGATAGGCGCCGAACAGGGATTTGCGCAGGATGGGGGCGACTTCGACGGGCGCGGAGTGGAGTTCGACGAGGCGGGTGGAGGGGTCGCGTTCGAGCCAGTAGACCTGGTCGCCGGCGGTCTGGCCGAGGAAGACGGTGAGTTCTTCCATGAGCGCGGCGCCCTGGGCGCGGAGCATGCGGAGTTCGGCGCAGGAGTCTTCGTCGCTCTCCTGGACGGAGGCGATGAGGCGGGACAGTTCGCCGGAGAGGGTATCCCAGATGCCCCAGAGGCCGGATTCGATGCCGAGGGGGGCGGAGAGGACCAGATGGGGGGCGTCGGGGGCGAATCCGGCGGCGGAGGGGACGCGGCGGAAGAACTCGGAGACTTCGTCCCAGAGGCGCATGACGGCGTGGGCGGCTTCGCCGGCGTGGAGGAGGCCGAGGAGGCCCTTGCCGGTGGAGGGCACGAAGAGGCGCCGGAGCCAGTACTCGAAGGAGCGGGCGGAGAGGCGGATGCCGAAGTGGTCGGTGGCGGCGTCCTCGACGGTATGGGCTTCGTCGAGCACCAGCGCGTCGACGTCGGGCAGGAAGGACGCCCCTTCGCGGCGCAGGGCGAGGTCGGAGAAGACGATGTGGTGGTTGGCGACGAGCAGTTCGGCGTCGTTCATCGCGCGGCGGGCGCGCTGGAAGAAGCAGCGGGAGTGCTCGGGGCACTTGGGGCCGAGGCAGTTGCCGTGTTCGGCGCAGACGGCGAGCCATACGTCGCGCGCGGGGCGGCGGTCGGCGAAGTCCTGGAGGGAGCCGTCGGTGGTGGTCTGGGCCCATCGGCGGATGCGGGCGAGCTGCTCGGAGCGGTCGTCGGCGAAGAGTTCGCGCTGGGCGCTGCGGGCGCGGGCGAGGCGGCGGAGGCAGAGGTAGTTGGCGCGGCCCTTGACGAGGACGGCGCGGAAGTCCCAGCCGAGGCGCTCGCGCAGGAGGGGGAGGTCCTTGCCGAGCAGCTGCTCCTGGAGGGAGATGGTGTGGGTCGATACCATGACGCGGCGGTTGCCGCGCTTGGCGTGGAGGAGGAGCGGGATGAGGTAGGCGAGGCTCTTGCCGACGCCGGTGCCGGCTTCGGCGAGGAGGGAACCGTCCTCCTCCAGCACGTCCGCCACCGCCGCCGCCATCTCCAGCTGCTGGGGACGGGATTCGTAGGCGAAGCCGTCGGCGGCGGGCGGCGCGCTGCCGCTCAGCTGCGCGAAGGCCATCGCGGCGAGTTCGCGGAGGGGGCGGTCGCTGGCCAGGCCGGGCATCTGTACCGGCGCGATCAAGGGAGGGCCTCCGGCGGCGGGCAAATGGCCGGGGGCCGCATCCGCGCAAAACGGACACGGGGAGCGGCCCGCCATGCACCCGGCGGCGAAGGGACTCGCCGCCCTGCCCGGGCTTCGCGCGGGGAATGCGTTTTCCAAGCGGGACCCGGGTAGGGCGGGCAGTCCCCTGCCCGCCGCGCCCGTGGGACGTCCATGCAATGCGTCCGGCTCGCGCGGATGCGATGGGGCAATGCGCTTCTCACCATTGTCCGTCCTCGGTTTCCCAGCCGCTTCCTCTTCCCGCCCGCGCGCAAAAAGAAGGCGGCGGACGTCTCGGTCCGCCGCCGCCGCGCGGTCGGCGCGGGGGTCAGCCTTCGCCCTCCGCGGGGGCCGCGGGGGCGTCTTCCGCCGGGGCGGCGTCGGTGGAGGCGGGCTGGTCCGCGTTCTGCTGCGGGGCGAGGGGACCGTCGAAGCGGATGAGGGATTTCTCGCGGAGTCCCTTGATGAACTCGGCGATGATGCGCTGCTGCTCGCGGCGCTTGAGGCCGTTGACCAGCGTCTGGCGGACTTCCTCGAAGGGCACCAGGCGCTCTTCCTGCTCGCGGGTGACCTTGATGACGTGGTAGCCGACGGGGGATTCGACGACGGCGCCGATCTGGCCGATGGGCTGCGAATAGACCGCTTCCTCGAAGGCCGGGGCTTCGCGGCCGCGCGGGATGAAGCCGAGATCGCCGCCGCGGGTGCGGCTCGCGCATTCGGAGGACGTCGCGGCCAGCTGCGCGAAGTCGGCGCCTTCGAGGAGGGCCTTGCGGACTTCTTCCGCCTTGTTGCGGGCCTTCATGCGGGCCATGTCGTCGGCATCCTGCGGGACGCGGATGAGGATGTGCGAGGCGAAGCGGCCCGCGGGCTGCGTGAACTCGTCGGGATGCTCGTCGTAGTAGGTCTTCGCGTAGTCGTCGGTGATGGCGGCCCAGGCGGTCGCGAATTCGTTCGAGAGGACCTTGTTCTTGAAGAGGTCCAGGCGGAGGTTCGCCTCCAGGACGTCCATCGGCAGGTTGACTTCCGCGATCAGCATCGTGAGCGTGCGGCCCTCGCCGAGGCCGGCTTCGAGGACCTTCTTGGCCTCGTCCACCTCGCTCTGCGGAATCAGGATGCCGGAGCGGTCCAGTTCGCGTTCGAGCAGGCGGCGCACGATGAGGTTCTCGATGGAAATCTGGGTGGCGCGGGCCTGGTAGGCCTTGGTCTGGTCCTCCGAGAGGCCCTGCGGCATGTGGAGCATCTGGCGGTGCATCTCGGAGCGGAGTTCGCCGAGCGGGATGCCGGATTCGTCGACCCAGATCACGATGTCCTTGTTCGACCAATCCCGTTCTTCGGGGTTGACGACCTTGGCGGCCTTGTCCTTGCACGCGGAAAGGCCCAGCGCGAGGAGCAGGGCGAGGGCGGTCAGCAGAAGTTTTTTCATCATCGTTTCTCCAATGGGGTGGACGGCGCGGGGGCCGTCAGGTTCGCGCGCCATTTTCCATCACTCGGGGCGGAATGCAAGTCCCAATCGGGGACGGGAGGAAATGGAGGGCGCAGGAGGGGATTGCGACTTTGGATAAGCTATTCTGGGAATTGGTGCCGTTGTCCCCGCCGGGGAGAAAGGACAAACTCCGATGTATCCGATTCCCTCCGCGGCCGCTCCGGTTTTTCCAACCATTGGAAAACTTTTTTCCAATCATTGGAAAATTGCTGAAATATTTTTCCAATCATTGGAAAAAACGACGGAATTTTTCCAATCATTGGAAACTTTTTTTCCAATCATTGGAAAAAGCATCCAGCCGTTGGAATCCCGGTTGCCGTCTTCCGGCGGGAGATGCCGCCGCCGGCGGCGGCGGCGCGGAAAAGGCGGTTGCAAGGGGGGAGGGGGATGGGGTATGGTGGAGGGGATGCAGAAAAGCGATTCCAGTTTCGGCAAGTGGCTCGGCGGGTTCCGGTGGTCGGGACTCGGACGGGGCGCGTGGACGGAATTGGCGTTCTGGGCGGTGGTGTGCGGGGAGCTGTTTTTCCTCTTCCACCTGCACGGGAACAGCCAGGAGGTGGCGACGTGCCGGAATTCGCTGTTCCTGTGGCTGAAGAGCCGGTGGGTCAATGATTTCGCGTACTGCATGTTCCTGCCGCTGGCGTCGCTGCTCGCGCTCTGGATGCAGCGGAAGAAGCTCGCGGCGGCGCCGAAGCGGGTGGATTGGCTCGGGGCGCTGCCGCTCCTGGCGGGGCTGCTTTTGCACTGGGTGGGGGTGCTGGCGCAGCAGCCGCGCATCTCGGCGGCAGGGCTGATCGGGGTGCTGTGGGGGTTGCCGTTCCTGATGTATGGGTGGGAAGTGGCGAAACTGACGATTTTCCCATGCGCCTATCTTGTCCTCGCGATTCCGCTGAACTTCATCGACAGCATGACGTCGCCGCTGCGCATCTTCGCGACGAAGATGGCGGCGTGGACGCTCAACGGCATCGGCATCGCGGTGGAGCGGGTCGGCTCGGGCCTCTACGCGGCGGACGGCAACAGCTTCAACGTGGCGCCGGAATGCAGCGGGTTGCGGTCGCTGCTGGCGATGACGGCGCTGATCGCCTTCTACGCGTGGTACAGCCAGAAGACGCAGTGGAAGAAGTGGGCGCTGTTTCTGCTGAGCATCCCGGTGGCGATCGTCGCGAACGTGTGCCGCATCGTGCTGGTGGTGGTGGTGGCGCGCTTCTGGGGGCAGGAGCTGGCGATGGGGCTCTGGCACGATTACTCGGGGTATCCGATTTTCCTGATCAGCATCGCGCTGGTCCTGCTGCTGGACCGCGCGCTGAACATGGACTGGGCATCGACATGGACAAAAGCCAAAAACATCTTCTTGCCGCGCGTCTCTTCGTAGTCGCGGTCCTGGCGGTCGCCGGCTGGTTCATGGTCAACAGGACCGGCGTGGCGGACTCCGACGAGGCGGGCATCGTGCTCGCCCTGCCGGAGCGCGTCGCCGGCTGGACCGGGCACGACCTGGTCAACTGCCCCGACGAGCTCTGCGCGCGCGTCTGCGTGGACGTTCCGCCGGGGACGCCGTGCCCGGCCTGCGGCAAGCCGCTGCAGTACATGAACCACGCGGAGAAGCGGATGCTCCCGGCGGACACGGGGCTGGTCCGCAAGTACTACCTGCGCGACGGCGCCGCGCCCGTCCACGCGTCGATCGTCCTCAGCGGCAACGACCGCTCCAGCATCCACCGTCCGCAGGTGTGCATGACGGCGGCCGGGTACGAAATCGTCAACGACACGCTCCTGCGCATCCCGCTCGGCGGGGGGCGCGAGCCGCTGGACGTGATGGTGCTGGACATGAACCGCACCGGCGCCGACGGGCGCACCGAAACCATCTACTACGCCTACTGGTTCGTCGGCAAGGGGCGCGAGACCGCGTCCCACGTCCAGCGCATGGTCTGGATGGCCACCGACCGCGTCCTCCGCGGCGTCTCCCACCGCTGGGCCTACATCGCGCTCTCCGCTCCGCGCGACCCCGGCAGCGACGCCCACCTCCAGCAGATCGCCAACTTCGCCGCCGCCCTCCATCCGCTCCTGCTCGTGCCGGAGGACGCCGAGGCCGGCCCCACCCCTTTGACAGAAAAGGACGAAACGCCATGACCGAAATCCTCACCCCCAAGAAACAACCCGTGACCCTCGTGACCGGCGGCGCCGGCTTCCTCGGCTCGCACCTGTGCGACAAGCTGCTGGCGGAAGGCCACCGCGTGTACGCGATGGACAACCTCCTCACCGGCAACCTCGACAACATCGCGCACCTGCGCAGCCGGACCGACTTCGAGTTCATCAACCACAATGTCTCGAACCACATCGACTTCAGCGGCCCGCTCGACTACATCTTCCACTTCGCGTCGCCGGCGAGCCCCATCGACTACCTCGAACTGCCCATCCAGACCCTCAAGGTCGGCTCCCTCGGCACCCACAACGCCCTCGGGCTGGCCAAGGCGAAGGGCGCGCGGTTGCTGCTCGCGTCCACGTCCGAAGTCTACGGCGACCCGCTCATCCACCCGCAGGTCGAGAGCTACTGGGGCAATGTCAACCCCATCGGCCCGCGCGGCGTGTACGACGAGGCCAAGCGCTTCGCCGAAGCCATCGTCATGGCCTACCACCGCTACCACAAGCTCGAGACCCGCATCGTCCGCATCTTCAACACCTACGGCCCGCGCATGCGCCCCAAGGACGGCCGCATCGTCCCCGCCTTCTGCTGCCAGGCGCTCAAGGGCGAGCCGATCACCATCTTCGGCGACGGGAGCCAGACCCGCTCCTTCTGCTACGTCTCCGACCTCGTCGACGGCATCTACCGCCTGATGATGTCCGACTGCGACACCCCGGTCAACATCGGCAACCCGCGCGAACTGACCGTCAAGGACTTCGCCGTCAAGATCAAGGAACTCACCGGCTCCGCGTCGCCCATCGAGTACCACCCCCTGCCGCAGGACGACCCCAAGGTCCGGCAGCCCAACATCGCCAAGGCCCGCAAGGTCCTCGGCTGGGAGCCAAAGGTCCCGCTGGAGGAAGGCCTCGCGCGCACCATCGAATACTTCGCCTCGCTCATCGAAAAAGGCATCGTCTAGTCAACCCACGAAAGGAACCCGCCATGCATCTGCGCTACGTCAACAAACTCGGCATCCCGAAGGACATCGAGCTGACCACCGAACCCCTCTCCATCGGGCGTTCCCGCGAGGCCGACATCCCGCTGCTGGACGACAAGGTCTCCCGCGTCCACTGCGGCATCCGGCTTTCCGACGGCAAGTTCTACCTGAAGGATTTGAAGTCCCGCAACGGCACCTACGTCAACGGCGAACGCGTCGAAGACACGGCCGAGATCAAGGCGGGCGACCGCATCCAGATCGGCTCGACGGTCTTCGTGATGGAAGACGCCTCCCGCCAGGAAGAAGCCGCGCAGGCCATGGGCAACGTCGGCACCGACATGCAGGAAGGCAAGGGCTACTCCACCATCCTCAAGGAAATCGTCGACGACATCGTCCCCGAGGAACCCGCCGCGCCCGCCGCCGCCCCCGCCCCGGCTCCGGCTCCGGCGCCCGCACCGGCGCCGGCCCCGGCGGCGCCGTCCCCG
>JAFXQI010000045.1 GCA_017527155.1 Kiritimatiellia bacterium | reverse complement strand
TCCCCGGCAACACCTCCGACAAGGGCACGCAGATGGCGTTCGTCCGCAAGCTGGAGGCGAAGTACGGCCAGATCGGCAACCTCTGGCTGATGGACCGCGGCGTGCCCACCGAGGAGACCCTCCGCGAGATGCGCGAGAGCCGCTACCACTACCTCGTCGGTGCCCCCCACGGCCACCTCAAAGCCATCGGCGAGCGCCTGGAGAAGGCCGAATGGGGGGACGTCCAGCCCGGCATCCGCGTCAAGAGTGCCCGCGCCGTGGACGAAAACGGCGAGGAAGGCGACCTGTTCGTCCTGACCCACAGCGCCGCCCACTCCCTCAAGGAGACGGCAATGCGCGCTGCCCCCGCGCCAGATCATCGACAAGTTCAAGACCCTCAAGATGGTGGACGTCATCCTGCCGACCACCGACGGCCGCACCATCACTCTCCCCCGCTACATCGAGCCGCGCGAAGACACGGCCCTCCTGCTCGCCCAGCTCGACCTGACCCTTCCCTCCCAGCCTCCCCCGAAAGTCTCCCCCTCCCTCTCTACCCGCATGCACACGGTTGTGTTGTGAAGACCTACGAGCAAAATCTTATGGAACTCATGGGTTTTACCTTCGAATATGGAAACTCGGGTTATCTGCCCCCAGTCAGGCTGTAGAGCCCCAGTGGCCGGGAAAGTACTATTTATTCCAATAGCTCTTTGTACATCTCACGATACTCATGGGCTATGTTTTTCCAATCGAATCCTTCTGCCCATGTCCGTGTTCCGCGCCGTAGGGTTTCCAAAGCCCCCCTGTCGTGCTCCAGCGAAAACAACTTGTCCACCCACTCGTCAGCAGTTGCATCGCCGGGCATTACCATATTGCAATCGGTCGCCACGTATTCCGGAACCCCCCCCACCCGGTTGGTCATCACGGGAGTCCCGCAAGCCATGCTTTCTAGGAATACGTCGTTGGCGGCGCTGTCCAGCATGGGCATGCACAGCAAATCCGCTTGGCGGTATTCGTCCAGCAGTTCCGGGTCCGAAAGGCGCGGGAGCATCGTCACGCAGAGAATGCCAGCGTACAGGTTTTTTTCGTGGGACAAGGTCCGCACGCGCCACTCGAACCGCTCTGGAGGCAAGCGTCTGGCGACCGCTGCCGCAAACGCATGGTCACGCTCCGTATTGCCCAGCAAAAGCAACCGCAACCGGTTGCCCCCGCGGATCCGTCGTTGGCCCGGTGAAAAAAACGCGCAATCCACACCCAGGGCAATTCGGCACACCCGCTCCGGGGGCACGACCCGTTCCACGAATGGGCGCTGGCTCTCGCTCGTCAGCACGACCATGTCCGCCTGCGCATAGCCGTCGGGGCGCAACCAGACCTTGTCCCAGCGCCGGGCGCTGCAGTGGACGCTCACGACGACCCTGCCGCCACGCCGGCGGTAGGCTTCCGCTCGCTTCGGGGCGGCGAATTCACCCCACAACCAATGCACAACGTGAGGTTCGCCGCGCGGCAAAGCCTTCAAAATGGTTCGTTCATCCACAATTGGTGTCAAGGAGTTCCATGCGCTTCCGTACCATCGGCTTCCCCACGCTCGCAACCATTCCCCGGCCGTCCAGCTTTTCTGCTGCCAACGACGCCACCGTTCCCCAAACTCCACAGGCACAATGCCCGTCGCATGAACCGCCGGCCACAGCCCGGAGTGCGCCGAAAAACCCTCAGGGCGCATCACGACCCCGAACACATTCATCGCCCTCGTCATAGCCATCTCACGTCCTTCTCCTGCCGAGGTGAGCTTGTTTTGTCTGTTTGCATCCACTGCTAAAAACCATGCGAACCATCTCTCGGAATCGGCATCCCCATCGCTTTCAATTCCGCATAGGAATGTTCCAAATCCATGAATTCAGGGCTGTGGCCGCTTGTCGTTTGGGGAGTCATGTAGTCATGTCCATACAAGGTGCGGCACACCTCATCATAGCACGATGGCGCAGGCACCAGTATGTCCTCGAACGGCAAAAGCACGGTTTCCGCATACCACTCCCGCCGATAGGGAATCCATGAAGTGCGGTTCAAGAAGAACGTGATGTACGAAATCAGATCGCTGTCGCGGTTCCTCGCATTGGAGGCACGGCAGATTGCCTGCAATTTCCGCC
Organism: Kiritimatiellia bacterium; assembly: GCA_017527155.1. GTDB lineage: Bacteria > Verrucomicrobiota > Kiritimatiellia > CAIQIC01 > Lenti-01 > CACXEY01. The sequence continues at coordinate 20,845 of JAFXQI010000045.1, read as the reverse complement.
ATCCGCCCGCGCGTCCCCCAATCAGTTTCCGGATGACCGGCATGACTGCATGCTTGATTCGCAGTTTCACCGGATTCGTCGTCTCGCCGCCCAGATGGTCAAGTGCCCCCAGAATCCGGCGAATCGTAAACACCCCCTTCATCAGGCGATTTGCCTCGCTCTCGTGTTGAGGAATCGTGTCCAGCGGAAAGATGTCGATTTTCAACCCGCAATGGTAGGTCGGCTCCGCCGCATCATACGTCCAAAGCAATGTTGTCCCATCCAAGCGCAGGACGGCAAACGACGCAAAGAAGTTGCGGTCCGTTTCTGCCGTCTGGAAAAAAAACGGTGGTTTGAACGCCTTGGGTCCAATCTCAAGAAATTTGTCGAAGTCCTCCCGCAACATCGCAAAATCCATGTCGTCATCCCATGGGATGAATCCCTTGTGCCGCACCGCGCCCAGCAAGGTCCCGCCATCGGCAAATACTCGAATTCCATTGGCTTTGCACACCCGCAGCAATTCCTTGGCCAGCGGCATCTCGGCTAGTTGCAATGCACGCAACCGCGCCTCCGATGGTTTTCCGGACATTATTGTCTTTAAGCCTGCCATTTCAATGCCTGTCATTTTCCGAACCTTGGAAGAGGTACTTGATGTTTAGTCCGATTAGTCTTCAGTCTTCACGGTGAAAAGAGCAAAAATCATGTCTGCCCGATGCCTTGTTTCATCAGAAAACGAGGCGTTTTCAAATAGGCCATCTCTGTGAGGGGGCAGTCAATCCGTTTTCTCCCCGATTTTGACAACAACTTTTTGAACGGGCTGGTCGTGTTTCATTGGATCGGTCTGTTGGTTTTTGGGATTGCGCAAGCCATATCGGGAAATGGAATCTCCACTATTTTCGAGGGGAACTCAGATACATTTTGGCATCTTTGAGAAAGGCAAAGACGATGAGCAGGATAACCATGCCGATGGGGAAAGCGGCAATCATGGAAACCGTCTGGAGGTTGTTCATGCTACTCTCATTGAAAAGCAAAACAACGGGCAACAGGATGAGCAGGATTGCCCAAAACAGTTTCATGGGCAGAGAGACTTCTTTGTCCGCCTCGATTTCCCGGTAGCTGTAGGCGGAGGCCACGAGGGTGATGGAGTCGAACGAGGTGGCATAGAAGGCAATCATGGAAATGACAAGGAGCACGGACACCACGGGAGACGCAGGTAGAGTGTGAATGATTTCTAGGATGGTTTGGTACAAATCACCGTTAGCGCCATAGAGCGCGAGGACATCCAGCTCCCCCGACATTTGCAGTCCAAGGCTGTAGTTCCCCAGCACAACGAACGAAACAAGCGTTGCTGCGAGACCGAAGAAGAGCGATCCCAGGATGACTTGCCGGACGGTTCGTCCGCGGGAAATCCCTCCCATGAAGAATGGAGCCGCCACGCACCAAACCATCCAGTAGGCCCAATAAAAAATCGTCCAGTTCTGTGCAAATTCCGTCGTGCGGAGTGGATCCGTATATGTACTCAATCCAATAAAGTTCTGGAGCATGTTGCCCACGGCAGAAAATCCGGTTTCCAAAATGTAGACGGGACGTCCTCCAAAAGCGAACACATAGGCTAAAAGTCCCATGAAAAAGATCATGCAGAGTTGGGAGAGAAGCTTTACGCCTCGCATCCCGTGGATGACGGAATTGGTGTAGAGGGCGCATGTAACGAGAAGGACACCGATGGAGAGGGCTTTCGTGGTCTCCACCCCGACGAGGTCGGAGATGGCAGCAGCGAGCAGGGGCGTTGCGAGCGAGAATGTCGTCGCGGTCCCGGCAACCAGGGCGAATACGGCCAGCACATCAATAGCCTTACCGGGTGCCTTGTCCGTGAAGCGCCCCAGCAAGGGGCGACACGCCTCGGAATACTTCTGCTTTTTTACACCGCGTACATGGATCATGAATCCGAAACACGCGGCGAGCATGGCGTAGAAACTCCAGGGGATGGGGCCCCAATGGAAAAGGGGGAATGTGGAAGCCCAGTCTTGCATGCTGCCCAATTCGGCGACGCGCGATTCGCCCGCATAAAGAACCCACTCGCAAAACGAATAGAACAAGATGTCGGCTGCCAGTCCGGCGGTGAAAAGCATTCCGCCCCACGCGAAAAAACCGTGGGCGGGTTTTTCCCCGGGTTTTCCAAGCACGATGTCCCCGAGACGTGAAAAAGCTGTGCCCAGCGCCAGGACCAGCATACCAAGCCCCATGGCGAGGTAATAGACCCCCAAGCGGTTCTCCAAAAAAGATCGGATGGTTTTCAAGACGGAGGCGGAACCATCCGGCGCGGCCAGGAAAAGAAAGCAGAAGAGAAGGATGACAAACAGGGGAATGACCGTTGTGAACGGGTCGATTGGAAAGTGGCGCCATGGGGATGCCTTGGACGTTTTCGCAGGCCCTTCGGCAGGTGCGTTCAGTGTTTTCATGGTGAGTTCCTTCCTGTGCTTGCAAACCGGACGCCCGGAGGCGGCTTGGGACGAGCGTAGTCCGCCGCAGCGTATTCTTGGGCATAGCGGTATTGCCATTGGGCGTATTCGCCAAAGTCCACTCCGTGCAGATGCTTGAATTCACACCAGTTGCTCCAGAGAAGTCCGCAGACGGCGACATAGGCAAGAATCTTCGTTCTAACAGGGGGGGGGCAACCTTCCGGATAGTAGGCGTCAATCAATGCATTCATCTGCTCTCGGTTGTAGAGGGAGTAGACGCCGAACATGGCCACGTCAATGTCTGGATCCTGCATCGCGGCATATTCCCAATCAATCAGAAGGATTTTATCACCGTCCGGACGACTCACGAAGAGAAAATTGTCGGGGATGGAATCCAAGTGGGACAGAACGAGCGGCCGTCGGTGGGCATCGAGGAAGGGACGCAGAGCGAAGACATTGGCCTTGGTCCGGGCGTAGTCACTGTAGCGGGATGGTGCTCCACCACGCAATGATTCATAGAAGTCGATTTGGGCAAACAGGTCGAATCGATGAGGAACAGAGAGTTTCAATCCGTGGAAAGCACGGAGAAATGCCATGCATCGGCGCACGTCAGAGGCATCCAGAGGATTGCACATCCGTGCGGTTTCCTCAAATTCCGAAATTTTGATTCCGGTCGCCGGATCAAGCCAAACGATGTTGTCACAAAGGAAATGGCCTTGAATGGCTGCGTAGGAGGCTGCTTCTCCCTTCCGGTCGATCAGTTTGTCCGTTCCTTCTCCCGGGATGCGGAGGATGTAGCGTTTTCCGCGGACGGAAACGAGAAACGAACGGTTGGTCATGCCCAGTTTGAGGGGGGTCAGTTCGACAATCTCTTCAGGTGCGACATCCAGTCCCCGGGCGGCTGCCGCCCGCGCATCGAAAAGACGCGCATCGGAGGCAAGGCCCTCCCCTCCGGACGTGGGGGCCAATCGTGCGGAAACATCGGTTTGGTGGGCGGGAACACTCATGCGGGCTGCAATGCCTTCTCCAAATACGTTTTCGCTGTGCGGTACAAGTGCAGAGTATTGCGACCGACGGGCCTGCCGCGGGATTCCTGGAAGACAGCCCAGACGAACCAGTGCCAGGCGGCGAGAGCGATGGCTCCGAGGTCGTGGCGGAGTTCGGAGGGAGTTGGGGGGCGGCCGTGGTAGAGCGAAAGGAAGCCGAGAGCCGCTTCTTCGGTGAAATCGGAACAGCAGATGAAGGTGCCGATGTCGATGCCCGGGTCGGAGGCACCGGAGTATTCCCAATCGAAGAGGGACATGGTGCCGTCGGGGGCAACGAGGAAGTTGGGTGCGCAGCAATCGCCGTGGCAAAGAAACGGTTCGGGCGATTCGGCGGCCCAGAAGGCATGGAGCCGCTCCATGCGGACGGAGAGGTCGGCGTAGTCGGGGAAAGCCTTGTAGCCTGCCGAGGTTTTTTTGACAATGGAGGTTGTTTTTTCCCAGATGTCTGCAGAAAACGAGGAAGGTATCCGGGCGTCGTGGAGGCGGCGCATGAGGCGGGCGGCCTGCGCCAGGTCGCTTGGGTTGCGGTAGTCGAGGGTGCGGGCGTTTTCGACTAAGCGGGAGACCTTCCAGCCGGTGGCCGGGTCGATGTGGACGAGGGTGGGGTCAAGGCCGAGGCGGGTGGCTACGGACAGGGAATAGGCCTCGCTGGGACGCGAGATGTAGGCTTCGGTGCCGACGCCGGGATGGCGGTAGACGTAGGGTTCGCCACGGACGGTGAACTTGAACGAGAGGTTCGTAAGGCCCTGGTTGAGGACCTGGATGCCCGCGATTTCGCGCTCCTCGCAATGCAGGACGGAGCAGATGTTGGCGAAGATGGCGGAACCGGAATCGCCGACATAGCGGTCGTCGAAGGCGCGTAGGTCGTCGAGGGAATCGAACTCGCGGATGGCGTCGGGGGGGTAGCGGCGGATGTGCATTTCCAGAACGTCGAGATGGCGCTCGAGCAGACCTTCCCAGAGGTTCAGGCGCGTGAGGTCGGTGTCGTATTCCGCGACCATGAGGCGGGAGAAGGTCTCCGAAAAGGCGCGGTCGAAGTAGGCGTGGCCCATCATGCACCAAGCGTCAACGGGGGAGTGGTCGATACCGACGATGCGGTCATGCCGGTCGGTCACCAGTCCCCATTCCTGGGAGGGGCCGGGGAATTGGACGGCAGCATAGTAGGCACGGTACACGAAGGGTTCAAATGGGTTTTCGGTAAAGTAGTTGTCGGATGAACAGACATAGGTGTTGCGCAGGCGGTCGCGGACGCGGATGAGGGAGGAGACATTGTTCCAGCGCCAATAGTCCTCGTTGACCACAAGCGATACCCCGAATTTGTCCTGGAGGTAGAAGAATTGCTCCTTCATGTACCCGACGACAACGGTGATGTCATGGATTCCGGCGGCTTGGAGCTGGCGGATTTGGCGCTCAATCAGGATTTCGCCCTTGACCGTCAGGAGACCTTTCGGCTTTTCGTAGGATAGAGGGGCAAAGCGGGATGACATACCGGCGGCCATGATGACGGCATTGTCGACCTTGTAGGGAGCCAAGGCTGACAGTCCGGCAGGGGAAAGGGAAAATGAAAAATCAACCCATCCGAGGGTGGAGAAGCGCTTGAGAATGGCGTTGCCCTTTCCAAGCGAAATATTCAAATCACGGGCAAATCGGCGCTGGTTGGAAAAGCCGACTGTCCGCAAATAATCCAGGGCGCGGAAATCATCGAGTTTCAAGTTGGCCAAGCGCGTGTTCATTTTTCTGTTTTCATTTTATGAAAATGAACATCGGTGGCAAGCATGATTTCATACTGCGGATATGGAGAAAGTCCATGTGGTTGGCCTCCTACCTATGGGCGCCGTGTCAACACACCGACGACTTGACGCCATGCCCTTACCGACAAGGGGGCATGCCGAATGGCTTGGAAGGCGAACCACCCCGCCTTTGCGAAATCGCGGCGGGCACGCCAGAACTGGCAGTTTTCCTCGGCCGCCTGCCACGCCAGCCGGCGCATGGTGGCGGCAGGTACGCGCCCTTTCCACAAGTCCTTTCTCCGGAGGAAAAGGACCTTGCGCATGTAGTCGGCGGGCCTGTTCTTCCAGTTGGCCGCCCTGTGGCTGATGCTTTCGCCGACATTCCGGTAGGCAGCCCAAACGCCGGGAGGAATTCCAATCCCGCTGTCCCGTGCGCAACGGACGAAAAAATCGTAGTCCTCTCCGCATTCGTATCCCGGTGATTCCGTGAACCACCCCAGCCGCTCCCCGAAATCCCTCCGCACCATCACGGTGCTCGTGCAAATGAAGCAGTGCCGAAAAAGGGCTTCCAAGCAATCCCCCGGTGGCGGAAGATTGCCGCCGTGCCGGATGTGCAAGGTCACGCCGTTTTCGTCCAGTTCTTCGCACGCCGTGTGCGACAGCGGATATTCCGAATGGGCCTCCATGTAGGCTGTCTGGACGGCGAGCTTTTCCGTTTTCCACAGATCGTCGGCGTCAAGGAAAGCCACGTATTTTCCCCGAGCGGCGCGCAGGGCTTCGTTGCGTGCGACGCCGGGATGCCCGCTGTTCGTCTTCCGACGGAGGATGCGGGCGCGCGGGTCGCGGCCGACGGTGCGCTCGATTTCGGCGAGGCTGGCGTCGGTGGAGGCGTCGTCGACGACGATGAGTTCCCAGTTGGGATAGGTCTGGGCCAAGACGCTGCGGAGGCATTCGCCGACGAAGCGTTCCTTGTTGTAGACGCCGACGATGACGCTGACGAGAGGGGAGGACATGTCTTTACCGACCTCCGCAGGATGGTAGTGCCCCCTGCGTGCAATGCCGGAAACAAGCATACACCGTTCCCCATGGGGGCGTCAGGCGGAGGCCGGTCTCTTTGCCGGATTCCGTCTGGAAGCGCTTGGCATTTCCGGGGGGCAAGCATCTGGAAGCGGGAGCGTTCATGTCATTGATGATTCTACATGGCGGCGGGGGTTCCCACAATCATCAAATCACAACGGGCGGCGAACAGGAGCGGACAGGACGCAAGGAGGGAGTGGGCAACGGTGCCCTTGCCGGCGGCGGGGGCGGAGAGGGGGAGACAAAACGCCACAGGGCGGACCCTGTGGCGTTGGGGCGCGCCATCGCTGGCGCGCGGGAGGGGGGAGGGAGGGGGTTATTCGCCGAGCTGGGCGGCGATTTCGGCTTCGGCGAGCGTCCAGAAGTAGGCGCTGTCGCCGTTGAAGCCATGGCGCTCCGCGATGAAGTAGGCGGCGTCCTGGACCATCTTGTAGCGGGCTTCGGGGCTGACGGCTTCCTTGGCGGGAGCCGGGGCCGGGGCGGGCTTGGCGGCCGGCTTGGCAGCGGGCTTCGCGGGAGCGGCCTTGGGCGCGGCGGGGGCGGGTTTGGCGACCGGGGCCGGCTTCTTGGCAGGAGCGGCGGCGGGCTTGGCCGGGGCCTTCTTGGCGGGGGCGGCGGCGGGCTTCGCGGGGGCGGCGGCCTTCGCGGGGGCTTTCTTGGCGGTATCGGTCTTCTTCATGTCTGACTCCTTGCTCCGCACGGGCGGAGCCTCTGTTTTTACATCGGTGCGGCCCACTCCGGGCCGGAATTGACCGACACTGTACCGCGTCCCCGCCGGAATGCAAGCCCGATTTTGACGCAAGCCCCTTCCGCAACCCGTTTTGCGGAAAGAAAATCCGTACCCATTTCCGCGTGTTGCAAGAAGATGCGGAGTTTTCAAGGTAAACCGTTTTACCCGCGAAAAAAGTTTGCGGAGGGGCGTTCGCGGGCCCGGGAAGGGGGGGAAACCGGGAGTCCGGGAAATCCGAATCTCTGGAAATCCAGATATCCAGAAGCCGAGATTCCCGGGAGTTCGGGGTAGGGGGGGCCGTCCGGTCAGAACGTGTCGAACAGCTCGCGGTACTCGCCGGCGGTGGCTTCGAGGGTGCTGGCGTCGGCGGGGGCCCAGCCGGACCAGTCGTCGGAGGAGAAGCGGAGGACGGTCCAGTCGGAGCCTTCGGTACGCTCGGCGGCCCAGTCGACGCCGGTCAGCTGCATGCCTTCGACGGTGAGCACGGCGGCCTGGACGTCGAGGTGCTCGACGGGGCGGCCATCGGCGTCGCGTCCGACGCGCCGGTCGAGTTCGAGGTCGCGGGCGGAGGCCCGTTCGCGTCCCGAGGCGTCGCGCAGGGAGAAGACGCCGCGGACGATCCGCACGTGGGGGATGCCGCCGATGCGCGGGGCGGGACCGGGGCCGGCGCCGGGGAGGTCCCCGGGGACCGGCACGGCGGGGACCATGCCCTGGGTGAGGCGGCCGAGGAGGGCCCAGGCGCGGTCGCCGACGAACGCGGGCAGCAGGCGGCCCTCGTCGTCGGGGGCCATCGTGAGGGTGACGTCCTCGGCGGAGAGCTTGTGGATGCGGGAGAGTCCGCGCGGGGCGAAGAAGGACCACTTGACGCGCAGGACGCGCACTTCCATGCCGGCGTGTTCGTCGAGGGCGCTGATGCGGCCGATGCGGAGGTTGAGGGACTCGGTGGCGCGGATGTCGCCGATCCGCACCTCCATGCCGGCCCACTTGGAGAGGCGGCGTTCGACGGCGACGCGGAACCAGGGCGAGCGGATGCCGGCCTGGACCCCGCCGTAGAGCAGGACGGCGGCGAGGAGGACGCCCCAGAGGATGCGTCCGGCGGCGGAACGGGTGCGGGCGGCCACGGGTCAGCCTCCGGCGAGTTCGGCGGACCGCGCGGTGGCGGCGCGCACGGCGGCATCGACGGCGGCGGAGAAGCCGCGCGCTTCCATGGCGGCGAGCCCGGCGAGGGTGGTACCGCCGGGGGAGCTGACGCGGCGGCGCCATTCGGCGGGCGGCACGTCGGGGCGGGCGGCGGCGAGGGTGGCGGCGCCGAGGACGGTACCGACGGCCATGCGGCGCGCGGCGTCCGGGGCGAATCCCTGCGCGAGGCCGGCGGCCTCGAGGGCCTCGATGAAGGCGAAGACGTATCCGGGACCGCTCCCGCTCAGCCCCGTGACGGCATCCATCTGCGCTTCCTCCGCGCGCACGACGGTGCCGGTGCCGGCAAGCAGGGCGCACACCGCATCGGCATCGGCTTCCGTCGCGCGCGAGCCACGGCATACGGCGGCGACGCCGGCGCCGGCGAGGGCGGGGAGATTCGGCATCACGCGCACGATGCGGCCGGGGAGCATCGACTCCAGGCGGGCGGTCGTCACGCCCGCGCAGATGCTGGCGACGAGCTGATCCGCCGCGAACGCGCCCGCCGCCTGCGCGATGGCTTCCGGCAGCTGCTGGGGTTTGACCGCGAGGAAGACGGTGTCCGCGCCACGGACCGCGTCCGCGTTGGAAGCGGTGGTGCGCACGCCGTGTTTCGCCGCGAGTTCGGCGAGGCGCGCCGGGGAGATGTCGGCCATCACGATGTCCGCCGCCGCCGCCGCGCCGCCGCGCAGGATTCCCTCCACGATCGCGCCCGCCATGTTGCCGGCGCCGATGAATGCGATTTTGGCCGCCATTTGTTTGGTCCTTTCTCTACTGCGGTGTGCCGGTCCGGGATTCCACCTAGGTATCTAGATAGCTAGGGGTCTAGCCTGCCTGGCCTCCGGGATTCCCGGGGGAGCCTTCTCGGGATACGCCCTGGCGCCGAAGATGCCGGTGCCGACGCGGACGAAGGTCGCGCCTTCTTCGATGGCGACTTCCATGTCGTGGGTCATGCCCATGGAGAGCTCGTCCAGGGGCACGGCGTATTCCGCGGCCCAGGCGTCGCGGAGTCCGCGCAGGCGCCGGAAATGGGGACGTGCCTCCTCGGGGTCTTCGGCGATGGGGGGCACCGTCATCAGGCCGCGGATTTCCAGGCATTGCAGCTCCGGGGCCATCGCGAGCATCGCGGGTACGGCGTCCGGGGCGGCGCCCGACTTGGAGATTTCGCCGGAGACGTTGACCTCCAGCAGCACGGAGAGACGCTTGCCGGCGGCGGCGGCGTGGCCGTCGAGCAGCCGGAGGAGTTTCGGGGTATCCACCGAATGCACCCAATCGAACAGTCGTACCGCCGCGGCGGCCTTGTTGCTCTGGAGGTGCCCGATCAGATGCCATTCGAGCGTGCCCGGGCATTGCGGGATCTTGACCGCCGCCTCCTGCACGCGGTTCTCGCCGAAGACGCGCTGGCCGCAGGAGGCCGCCTCGCGCACGGCCGACGCGGCGTACGTCTTGCTGACGGCCACCAGCCGCACGTCCTCCGGATCGCGTCCGCACCGCGCGCAGGCCGCGGCGATGCGCCGCCGCACGGCTTCCAGGTTGGCCCCCACGTCCGCTGTTGTCTCGTTCAGGTTCATGCCCGCATCATGCACCAACGCGGGGCGGAACGCACGCACTTTCCGGCGGGACCGCGCGCATGCGCATCCCCGGAGGGCGAAACGGGAACAAGGGGCCCCATTTCAGTCCGCGGCCCGGGCAGAACAGGGGGCGAGGAGAGCGAAGGCGGCGGATGCGGCGAGGGCCGGAAGGGTGGCGCCCGCCGGGCATTCCCAGGCAAACGCCTTGGGGAAGGACGCGGCGAAGAACGAGGCGGGGCCCAGGGAAAGATGGTAGGCCGCGAAGCCGGCCGCCCAGGCGGCGAAGTTCCACGCGGCGGAGGCGCGGCGGCGCCGGAGGTAGGCGTCGCACAGCAGGACCGCCGCCATCGGCGCGAAGACCGAGGCGATGAAGTAGAGGAAATCGAGGTAGCGGTCCATCGCGCCCAGCGCCGCCATCGCGCCACCCGCGGCGCAGACCGCCAGGGCGAAACCCTTCGCGGGGATGCGGCGCCAGAGGCTCTTTGCGCTCTCGCCCGCGGAGTTGGCGTCGAGGAACGTCGTCGTCACCGTCGAAAAGGCGATGACGAGCAACCCCGCCGCGCACAGCCCCGCCGCCTGCATGGCACCGGCGATCGTCTGGCCGCCCGGGAGCGCCGCGGCGAAAAGCCCCACCGCGTACATCCAGGTCGAGACGAGCGTGTAGACGCCCGCCGCGGCGGCCGAGGCGGCGACGGGGCGGCGCGCGTCCTTCGTGTAGTCCGCGGCGAGCGGCAACCAGGAAAGCGGCATCGCGGCGGCCATCTCGAAGGCGAACCAGAAGGCGCTCCCGCCGGGGGCCGACCCCGCCGCCGGGAGGGATCCCTTCCCGCCGAGGACGACGAAGGAAAGCAGGACCGTCAGGGCGAAGAGCAACCCCATCGCCACCGTGTTGATCCGCCCCACGCCGCGGAGCCCGACGAACAGCCACAGCGCGACGAGCGCGCCGATGCCGCAGCACGCCGCGGGGAAGGGCACGCCGCCGAGCAGCGGCGCCGCGGCCGCCGCGCCCTGCGCGACCATCACGGCGGTCCAGCCGACGAGCTGCGCGACGTTGAGGATGGCGAAGAACCCGCCGCCGGCGCGGCCGAAGGGGATTTTCGCGCAATCCATCGCCCCGCGGCGGGTTCGCGCGCCGAGCAGGGCCGCGAGGAAGAGCAGGGCCCCGCCGAGGAGGTGGCCGAGGAGGATGCCCGCGGCCACGGCCCCCGTTCCGCCCCCTCCGCAGGCGGGAGCCAGTTGCATGCCCGCCTCGATTTCGGCGATGGACACCGCCGCGCCAAACCAAATCAGTCCGCTTCCGAAAACGGACAACCCGTCGTTGTGTTTTTCTTCCATGATGTGTTTCCTACGCCGGCATGACCCGGATCAGGTTCAGCGGGTCGAGGCCGTCGTGGCCTCCTCTCAGCCTGCACTGGCAGACTCCCCGTTCACGCCGCCACTCAACCACGCCCGCCCTCCCGTGGCAAGGGAAATCAAATGAACCTGCAAGAAAACCGGAGGGGAAGCGGCCCGTTCGGCAATCGTCCCCTGCCCGGGTGCTCCGTAGGAACGTTGCCGTCCTTCCTCGGGACGGAATGAGGAACACCACCGCGATGGGCCGGAGGAATCCGACACCGCGGCCTGCCGGTCTTGACCGGCCGCGGCCACGCGTTGATGGCCGATCCAGGCCGCGGGGTTGTGGTGGAGCAGGAGGCCGTGGGGACGAACCCGCGCACTATCTCCGCCGGTTCCGCCGCGCCACCAGCGGCGCGTTCAGCCAGGCACGGATGTCCGATTGCAGTTTCCGCGTCTCCGCATCCGGATTCCGCTCCCCCAGCACCCGCCGCAACGCCTCCCAGAACGCCCTCTCCCGCTCCTCCCCCGCCCCCACCTCCACCCCGACCCCGACCACTCGCGATATCAAGGGATTATCGGGTTTTTCCTGCGGTTTCCGCCTCCGCTCCCGCCCCGGTTTCGGCGGCTGGATCCGCCGGATGGTCACCATCCGCATGATGCCCAGCTTCGATTCCACCGCCCGCACCAGCCGCGTCACCTTCGGATTCTCCTCCAGCAACCGCAGCAGCTTCGCCTTCGCCTTGTCCGCCGCCGCCCGATCGCCCGCCGACAGCCCCGACAGCCCTTCCGCCCCCTCCTCGCTGTCCGGCAGCAGCCATTCCAGGGGGATGTGCGCATCCAATCCCACCAGCTGGCGCAGCCGCGTCGCCAGCTTCTTGTAATGCATGGCCGTCGAATACTTCACCGACGGAATCTTTTTCTTCATCCACCCCTTGAGGCCGGGTTGCCGTGCGCAGATGCGCTTCGAGCCGTTCCGGGCCTTCTTGAACACGAAGCGCGAATCCAGCGTCGGCTCCAAATCTGCCAGGCGCGACCCGATGCGCAGACGCCCGCACAGCGTCCGCGGATCGATTTCCCAGACGTCTTCGATCTCCTCCGGCTCGGGCACGCCGCGCAGGGAGACGGCCTCGCGCGGCTCCGGCGGTACCGTGATTTCCGGCGGCGCGACATGCCGGCGCAGGCGGGCGAGGAGTTTCCGGCCGCCGTAGAAGGCGAGATGCAGCGCAATGGCGCCCGTGCAGGCAACCAACCCGATTGGCAAGAGAAGCTGGTCTTCCAAGCGGGGATAACGCCGGTCGAGGCAGGGAAGGAAGAGTTCGCCCAGACCCTTGAGGTAGCCGGGAGGGAAAAGAGGTTCGGTTTTCATGGGCTTGATGATGGGGAAAACAATGGGAAATGCAAGAATTTTCTTTGATATCGCGAGTTGTCGGGACGGCTGGGGGGCAAGAGGGGGGGCAAGGGGGGCTCCGTCCGGTCCGGATGGTCCACTCCGCGGGGGGCGCGGCCCGGCCAGCCTGCGTTTTCCCGCTGGACATTTTTCCGTTCCAGCGCGACAATGCATGGTGCAATCGAAAGACAGGACAGGAGACCATCCATGAGTTTCAACGTTGACCAGATCGATCTCTCCATGACCGACCCGACGACCGGTCTCTACCTGACCGCCAACGTGTATTACGTGGATGGCGTGACGGACGCCACGGACGCCCCCCGGCCGCTCTCCATCGGCCAGCTCGTCATGGCCATCTGCCTCCAGCGCGCGGCCGAACTCGAAACGCAGATCGTCTCGATGATGGAGACAATGAACCTGACTTCCGCACAACTGGAAGCGATGACCGAAATCGAAACCGAAGTCGTGAAATGGCCGGACGAACTCGTCGCGGCGGGCCTTGTCGCCCGTTCCCTGAACAACTACAGGATTTCCAGTGACAATGCCGCCTACCCGAACAAAACGTACAGGGAGGCATTGGTGGACATGGGCGTCATCGCCGACGGTATCAGATACGTCCGCGTCTCGGGCACTCCCGACGCGGAGGACATCATGTACGACGACTTCATCAACGCCCTCGAATCGAAGATGGACGAGAAGAACTCCTTCAGCCAGCAGACGATGATCGAGCTCCAGTCCCTGACCAACAAGCGCGACCAGAGCTACGACATGATTTCCAACATCCTCAAGTCGCTCAACACGGTGATGACGGGCATCGTCAACAACACCTGAGGGCGTTGCGGACCTTTTCCCGCCGGCATTCGGCAGCCTGATCGAAGAGCCCGCGCCGGACGCGGCGGATTCCTGTTCTTGCCGAGGACGCGCGGAAGCGCGTCCCTCCCACGGAGCGGGTTTCCGTCCATTCTCCCCGCATGGAGGCGAGGCGCCTGTTCCGGTGTTTGCATCCGCCGCGGTTTCCGCTAGGATGTCCCCCATGAAGACGCTCGCCTTTTTCGACACCAAACCCTACGACCGGGACTCCTTCGACCGCGCCAACGCCGGCCGCTACGAGATCCGCTACTTCGAGACGCGCCTCACCGCCGCCGCCCTCCCCCTGGCGGACGGGGCGGATGCCGCCTGCGCGTTCGTCAACGCCGAGATCGACCGGGCGGTGGTCGAGGGGCTCGTCGCGCGCGGGATCCGGATCCTGGCCATGCGCTGCGCCGGCTACAACAACGTCGATTTCAAGGCGGCGTGGGATGCCGGCCTGACGGTCGTGCGCGTCCCCGCCTATTCCCCCTACGCCGTCGCCGAGCACGCCGCCGCGCTCCTGCTCGCGCTGGTCCGGCACATCCACCGTGCCGCGGCCCGCACGCGCGACTACAACTTCTCGCTCGCCGGCCTCACCGGCTTCGACCTCCACGGCAAGACGGCCGGCATCGTCGGGACCGGCAAGATCGGACGCCTCTTCGCCGGCATCTGCCAGGGCTTCGGCATGCGCGTGCTGGCCTACGATGCCTTCCCCGACCCGGCCACGGGACTCGAATACGTGACGCTCGACCGCCTGCTGGCCGAGTCCGACGTCGTCTCCCTCCACTGCCCGCTCCTTCCGGACACCCACCACCTGATCGACGCCGGAGCGCTGGCGAAGGCCAAGCCCGGCCTCACGCTGATCAACACGTCCCGCGGCGGGCTGGTGGACAGCGAGGCGTTGCTGTCGGCCCTCCGGCACGGGACCGTCGGCGCCGCCGGCCTCGACGTCTACGAAGAGGAGAGCGAGTGGTTCTACGAGGACCGCTCCGACGCCATCCGCCAGAACAAGACCCTGTCCCTGCTGGTGTCGTTGCCGAACGTGATCGTCACCTCCCACCAGGCCTTCCTGACGCGCGAGGCGCTGGCGAACATCGCCGACACCACCCTCGCGAACCTCGACGCCTACTTCGCCGGCGCTCCCCTCGAAAACGAAATCTGCTACCGCTGCACCGGCTCCGCCACCCCCGCTCCCGCCGTCTGCCCCCGCCGCGGCGGAGGAAGATGCAGGCGCCCTGCGGGCGCAGTGACAAGTGAAAAGTGAAAAGTGACAAGATGCGGGCGCCCTGCGGGCGCAGTGACGAGAGACGAGCGACGAGAGACGAGTTTGCGGTGCGCCCGCTGCGCGGGCGGGATGAGGGGGGGCGTTGCTTGGAGGGCGGGGGCGGAAGTCCCCCCGAAAAATGCGGTGGGGCCATGCGGCTCGCTCGGAGAGCTCGCCCCACCAAAGCGGAGGGGGGGACATGGGCGGACGAAGGCTGCACCGCATCTTGTCACTTGTCACTTTTCACTTGTCACTCTTTCGCGGGCGCCCCGCGCCCGCGAAAGCGGTGGGTCCATGCGGCTCGCTCGGAGAGCTCGCCCTACCAAAAGCGGAAGGAGGGAACATGGGCGGACGAAGGGCGCACCGCAAACTCGTCACTCGTCTCTATTTCGCGGGCGCCACGCGCCCGCGAAATAGGTGTTGACACCTAGTCCTCCTTCCGCTATCTTTACAGTCAAGATGGCCGGGAGGTCTCGGCCGGGACGATTTAAAAAAACAAACAAAACAGGAGAAATTCCATGAAAAAACTGATGAGTCTCGTGGCTCTCGCCGTGGTCGGCTCCGTCGTCGCCGCTTCCGCTCAGGAAGTCCTCAGCGCCAACGCCGTCGGCTATGTCAAACGCACCGTCCCCGCCAAGGGATTGCAGATTGTGACTGTCCCGTTCGACAATGTCGCGACTGCCGAAGGGTACAAGTTTGGTGAAACGCAGATTGCAAGCGATTTGCCCGTTGGGTCTTCTGTGATGTTCTGGGATGCCACCGCTCAGAGCTGGAGCGTTGGTTCCAAGAATGCCAAGGGGTGGGGTGCTTATGCCAACAAGGAACTGGCCGTTGGTGAACCCTTCTTCCTCCAGAACGCTACGGATTCTGATGTTGAAGTTACGGCTGCTGGCGAAGTGCCGTCGACCGAGAAGCTGGCGCGTCCGTATGTTGGCAACAAAGGTCTTTCGTTTGTCGCCTACCCCTATCCGTGTGATGTGAATTTTGGTGACACCGAATTGGCCACGCAGTTGCCGGTGGGTGCTTCCGCGATGTTCTGGGATTCTTCCGCCCAGTCGTGGGCCGTTGGCTCCAAGAACGCAAAGGGCTGGGGTGCTTATGCGACGAAGTCCGTTGAAGCTGGCGAAGGTTTCTTTGTCCAGTCCTCAAGCGAAGGCACGTGGGAAGCGGCCAAGCCCTACACCTGGCCCTAATCAACAAACAATCTAAAAAAACAAACAACAACAAGGAGAAACAATGAAGAAAGTACTGATCGCGGCGGTTGCGCTGATGATGGGTGCCTCCCTCTCCCTTGCCGGCATGGGCATTTCTTGGTCCTCCGGTGGCTGGATGGTGGAGCTTGGTGGGGACGTGAATGAGGGGCCTGGTGTTCTGGAAAACAACGATGTCATCTGGCAACTGATTTATGCCGGAGCCGACAATGTTGCCAATGAGCCCGATCTCAAGGCGGCCAATTACCTTGGCGGCGATGATGAGATGCTTGCTGACCGCAAGATTACTCAGGGCGGCGGTTCTGCTACTGATGGTACCGAGTGGGATACTTGGCTGATTCAGGCCAATACCGCTTCCACGGTGTATCAGGACTTGGCTTGGGAAACGGCTGGCTTTGTCTATCAGCGCATCTGGCAGGGCACTCCTTCCGAGGAAGATGGTGGCAAGTACTTCGACAGTTCTCTGTCCGAGATTGACACCGCCTTTGCTGGTGGTGCTTCGACCCCGAGCGTGTTCAACTACGACCCCGACGGCAACGGCGTTGCGATTAACAACGTCATCGATCCAGTCGGTCCCCAGCCCCAGGTTCCGGAGCCTGCGACGATGAGCCTTCTGGGCCTTGGTGCCTTGGCGATGGTCCTGCGTCGCAAGCTGCGCAAGTAATCGCGCGAGACACGCGAACGGAAGGCGGCCTTCGGGCCGCCTTCTTTTTTTCGGTCTGTCCGCTGGTGGGGCGAGCTCTCCGAGCGAGCCGCATGTTGCCACCGCTTTTTTGGGGGACTTCGGAGGTCGGACTTCGGACTCCGGGGGGATGTGGGACGGGAGGCGCGGGACGGGTTTGAGACCTCGGCCTGTTGTCCGCTCTGGCGGGGCGGGGACAGGCGCGGAGGAAGGGCGCAGCGCATCTTGTCTCTTTTCACTTTTCACTTTTCACTGCGCGGCCCGCCGCGCTTGCGCGGCGGGCCGCGCTGCGGTATGGTCGGGGCATGAAATTCCAGGCGACGGCAGACGGCGGCACGGTGTTCGCGGTGCGGGTGGTTCCGAGGGCGCAGAAAGAGGCGATCCAGGGGGAGATCGGCGACGCGCTCAAGGTACGGCTCTGCGCGCCGCCGGTGGACGGGGCGGCGAATGCGGCTCTGGTGGCGTTCCTCGCGGAGAAGGCGGGGGTGCCGCGGTCGCGGGTGCGGATCGTTTCGGGGGCGACGGGGCGGAACAAGCGGGTGGCGATCGACGGGATCGCGCCGGCCGCCGCCGAAGCGCGGTTGCTGGGCAAGCCATGAACCGCGACGACGGCATGGGGAGTCTCTTTGCGCCGCGGGGCGCGGGCGGCGTCGACGAAAGCGTGCCGCTGGCGGAGCGGCTGCGGCCGGACACCCTCGACGAGGTGTGCGGGCAGCAGCATCTCATCGGTCCGGGGAAGGTGCTGCGGAACCTGATCGAGCGGGATACGGTGCCGTCGATCGTGTTCTGGGGTCCGCCGGGCGTGGGCAAGACGACGCTGGCGCATGTGATCGCGAAGACGACGGACGCGCGGTTCGTGACGTTCTCGGCCGTCACGAGCGGCATCAAGGAAATCAAGGACGTCATGGCGCGGGCCGACGACGCGCGGGCGATCGGGCGGCGGACGATCGTGTTCGTGGACGAAATCCACCGCTTCAACAAGGCGCAGCAGGACGCGTTCCTGCCGTACGTGGAGCGGGGGAGCATCATCCTGATCGGGGCGACGACGGAGAACCCGTCGTTCGAGGTCAACGGGGCCTTGCTGTCGCGGTGCAAGGTGTTCGTGCTGCGGCCGCTGTCGGAGGAGGACCTGCTGGCGCTGCTGCGCCGGGCGGTGGCCGATCCGCGCGGCTACGGCGGGCGGCGGGTGGAGGTCGCGGAGGAGGCGCTGCGGGCCATCGCGGCGTTCGCGGACGGCGACGCGCGGTCGGCGCTCTCGACGCTGGAGATGGCGGTGCTGAACGCGGATGCGCGCGCGGACGGGTCGGTGGCGGTGTCGGCGGAAACGGTGGCGCAGTGCACGTCGCGCAAGTCGCTGCTCTACGACAAGGCGGGGGAGGAGCACTACAACATCATTTCGGCGCTGCACAAGTCGATGCGCAACTCGGACCCGGACGCGGCGGTGTACTGGCTGGCGCGGATGCTGGAGGGCGGCGAGGACCCGCTGTACGTCGCGCGGCGGGTGACGCGCTTCGCCGCCGAGGACGTGGGGCTGGCGGACCCGCGGGCGCTGGAAATCGCGGTGGCGGCGTTCCAGGCGTGCCACTTCATCGGGATGCCGGAATGCACGGTGCACCTGGCGGAGGCGGTGATCTACCTCTCCGTCGCGCCCAAGTCCAACGCCTCGTACATCGCCTACGAGCACGCCAAGCGCGACGCGCTGGAGCGGACGGCGGAGCCGGTCCCGCTCGCGCTCCGCAACGCGCCGACGCGCCTGATGAAGGACCTCGGCTACGGCAAGGGCTACCGCCTCGCCCACTACGAGGAGAACAAGATCGCCGACTTGCAATGCCTCCCCGACGGGTTGGAGGGGCGCGAGTACTACGTCCCCACCGACCAGGGCGTCGAAGCCCGCGTGAAGGCGCGCCTGGAGCAGATCAAGGCATGGAAGGCCGAGCTCAAGCGGCGGCGGGGCGGGGGTGGGGGCGGGGGTGGCGCCGCGGGCTGAGGATGCGCCCCGTGCCAATGGGATGCGCGAAACGCTGGGGAGGGTCGCGCTTCTGCGCGACCGATCATCGAGGACGCGCGGAAGCGCGTCCCTCCCCGGGGGCCGCTGGTGGGGCGAGCTCTCCGAGCGAGCCGCAGGCAGACACCGCTTTGGGACTTCGGACGCCGGACTTCGGACCTGCCGCCCGTGCCAACGGGATGCGCGAAGCGCTGGGGAGGGTCGCGCTTCTGCGCGACCGGTCGATGAGGACGCGCGGAAGCGCGTCCCTCCCCTGGGGGCGCTGGTGGGGCGAGCTCTCCGAGCGAGCCGCAGGCAGACACCGCTTTTTGACTTCGGACGCCGGACTTCGGACCTGCCGCCCGGGGCAACGGGATGCGCGAAGCGCTGGGGAGGGTCGCGCTTCTGCGCGACCGGTCGTCGAGGACGCGCGGAAGCGCGTCCCTCCCCGGGGTGCGCTGGTGGGGCGAGCTCTCCGAGCGAGCCGCAGGCAGACACCGCTTTTTGACTTCGGACGCCGGACTTCGGACCTGTCTCCCCGGACAATCCATTTCCATTTTATGGTTTGTCCGCAGGACGCTGGAACGCTAGAATGGCGCACACCAGATTGGAACAGCGAAAATGGGCATGGACACGAACGGCTTGGATGGGCGCAAGGCGCACGCGGGGGACATCCGGCTGCACCTTTTCCGGGGGAACCGGCCATCAAGCCGTGGAAGATGCCACTGGAACGTTTGGATGACACGAACAACGAAAGGAACGACATGAAAACCACGACCCTCCGCCTGACCCTCGCCGCCCTGGCCCTCGCCGCCCTCCTCGCCGCCTGCACGACGGCCCCGAAGGCGCCCGCGCCGGCGCCCGCCTCCGTCACGACCGCGGAACTCATCCGCACCTCCCGGAGCTGGGATGGCGCGGAACTGCCCGACTACCCCTCCGGCCGCCCCGAACTGGTGGCCGTCCGCTACGTCTTCCCGGCCGGGCAGAAACTCGGCTGGCACCACCACCCCGTGATGAACTACGGCGTCCTGCAGCAGGGAGAACTGACCATCATCGGCCTGGACGGGAAGGAAAAGACCGTCCACGAAGGCGAAGCGGTGGTCGAGATGGTCGATACCATCCACCACGGCGAGAACCGCGGTACCAAGCCCGTCATCCTCGACATGTTCTACCTCTCCCAGGAAGGCCTTCCCCTCGCCGTCCAGCATCCCGAAATCCCGCTGGAATGACCTGAGTGCACCCGGTTGCGGGGCGACGGGGCCCCCGCCGTCGGCCGGCGATCGGAACGCTCCCCGGGGAGGGACGCGCTTCTGCGCGTCCTCGATGAGCGGTCGCGCAGAAGCGCGACCCTCCCCAGCGCTTCGCGCATCCCGTTGGCCCGGGGAGACAGGTCCGGAGTCCGAAGTCAAAAAGCGGTGTCTGCAAGCGGCTCGCTCGGAGAGCTCGCCCCACCAGCGTCCCCGGGGAGGGACGCGCTTCCGCGCGTCCTCGATGAGCGGTCGCGCAGAAGCGCGACCCTCCCCAGCGCTTCGCGCATCCCGTTGGCCCGGGGAGACAGGTCCGAAGTCCGGCGTCAAAAAGCGGGGTCTGCAAGCGGCTCGCTCACCCAAAAGTTGGACAACCAACTGGAGGGGTTTTTATCATGAGATGGACAAAAGAAGAAAAGCTCAAGATGATACTTGAGTACAAAAAGAATGGTTTTACTCCTATTGTGGAGGGTTGTTTAAGAAATACTATGCGTGATCAAATAAGAAAGTGGGCAAGAGTCTATGATCTTCATGGCAAGGATGGTTTGGAACACCGAAGTAGGCATTGGACTTATGGAGACAAAATATATGCAGTTCAACGAGTCCTAGATGGTGAATCATATGTCGAAGTTG
Organism: Kiritimatiellia bacterium; assembly: GCA_017527155.1. Classification (GTDB taxonomy): domain Bacteria; phylum Verrucomicrobiota; class Kiritimatiellia; order CAIQIC01; family Lenti-01; genus CACXEY01. The sequence goes on along the minus strand of JAFXQI010000045.1, from coordinate 485 downwards.
CACATTCTCTAGGCATGTCTACCCATACTCAAGTGATTGTGTGGCATCGAAAGTATTTAGAACTTGGATGGGATGGTTTAAAATTAGATGGTCGAGGCAGGAAACGAAAAATGGGAAATAAGCCAATCAAACCATCTAAAAGTAAGTCTCAAGCGGAAGAAATAGTCGAATTAAGAAAAAGACTAGAGCATATAGAAGCTGAGAATGCTTACTTAAAAAAATTAGCTGCCTTAGTTCAACAAAGGAAGGACCAAGAACAGAAGAAAAAGTAAGGGTTCTTGAGGAACTAATGCGATCTTTTAAACTTAGTGTCCTTCTAGAAGTATCAAAACTACCTAGATCAACTTTCTTTTATACAAAAAGCAAAGATGGTCTAGATAAAAAGAATGAAAATTTAATCAAATTAATAAAAGATATTTTCTATGAAAATAAGAAGAGATACGGATATCGTCGTATCACTTTAATTTTACAAAACGAATATTCCT